>CAJLJQ010000007.1:0-37289 GCA_905207015.1 uncultured Collinsella sp.
GACGGCCGATGATGCACAGGCTCGTCATGCGGTCGCCCGTCTCGTCGTCCCAAATCTGCATGATCTCGGGGTTCTCGTCGATGATCTTCTGCTTCTCGCCCTCGGGCGCCGAATCGACAAACAGACCGTTCTCCATCAGGCGCATCTGGTGGCCGGCCTGCTCGAACATGTAGCACATGTCCGGATCGCCGGTCTGCCACAGCGGACCCTTGACGCGGATGACCTCGTCGGGCCACTCTTGCTCAACAAAATCGGTGAACTTCTGCAGGTCAAACGGCTTGCGGCGCGAGTACACAAAGGTCTCGATGTCGTACTCGAGCACCTCGGGGTCGTCGTGCTCCTCGGGATGCTCCATGGCCTCGATCCAGGCGGCGGAGTTGTAGGCGCGCATAAAGTCGAAGCGGCCGGTGTCGAGCAGCTCCTCCATGGGGACCTCGCCGTTTTGAGCCTCGACAATCACGGCGTCCTTCTGCAGGCTGCGCACGATGGCCTTAAGCTCTGCGATCTGCTCGGGGGTGACGGTGTCAGTCTTATTAAGAATCAGCGTGGAGCAAAACTCGATCTGCTGGATGAGCAGGCTCTCGATGTCGTCCTCGTCGATATCCTCGGCTAGCAGGTCGCGACCGCCGTTGAACTCGTCGTACATGCGGGCGCAGTCGACCACGGCCACGATGTTGTCGAGCGCGAGCTTGGGCTCGCCGCCCACCTTGGCCTCGTCGCAGAAGCTCGAGATGGTGTAGGCGATGGGGATGGGCTCGCAAATACCCGAGGCCTCGATGATGATGTAGTCGAACTTGCCCGAATCGGCGATGCCCTGCAGCTGGTTGGCCAGATCGTCCGAAAGCGTGCAGCAGATGCAGCCGTTGGTGAGCGGGATGAGGTCGTCGGTCTCGGAAAGGCCGCCGTCGGCGATAAGGCTGGCGTCGACGTTGATCTCGCCGATATCGTTGACGATCACGGCGGCGCGGATGCCGCCGTCGTTAGCGAGGATGTGGTTGAGCAGCGTGGTCTTGCCGGCACCGAGGTATCCGGTAAGCATGATGATCTTCACGGGTCTGTTGGGCATGTGCCCTCCTTTGTTAGACATGGCTTACAGTTAAATCTTATGCCAAACGCCTGCTCTTATACCCACGCGCCGGCAAATAACACAGGCTACTCCCAGGCTCCCCACACATCGGGGCAATAACCGACGGTGGCCTTCTTGCCGTTGCGCACGATGGGCTCGGCCAGAACCTGCTGGTTCTCGAGCAGCTTATCAAAGCGCTGGCTGGGGGTGAGGGGCTGGATGAGTGCGAGCGTCTCCTCGTCCTTGGCTTTGGGGTTGAGCAGCTTGTCGATGCCGCCGACCGCCTGCATCACGCTCGTGAGCTCGCCCTTGCTCATCTCCCTTTCCTTAAGGTCGATAAACTGCACCTTAATGCGTCGCTCCTTAAAATAGCGCTGGGCCTTCTTGGTATCGAAGGACTTCTTAGTCCCGAAAATTTGAATATTCATATCTATGTTCCGCCGTTCTACCTGATGAAGTTGGTCCTAGCGCGATCGGCCTGGGGGGCTTCGATGCCGGCGGCCTTTCCCGCCTCGATGCAACGTAGGAGCCAGGCCATGTTTTTGCCGATGTTTCGCATGGTGGCAAGGCCTTCGGCGTCCTGGGCGGCCTCGCCCGGCATGGCGCCAAAGACGTTGTTCCAGTAGGTGGATGCCACCACGGGCATCTGGTTGATGGTGAAGTATTTGTTGAGCACATCGAAGGTGGTCGACGTGCCACCGCGACGGGCAACGGCGACAGCGGCGCCCGGCTTGTGCGCAAAGGCCTTGCTGCCAGCATAGAATGCACGGTCGAGGGCAGAGAGGATGCGTCCGCTGGGATGCGCGTAGTAGACGGGCGAACCAAAGACAAAGCCGTCTGCCTGCTCGGCAGCGGCAATCAGCTCGTTGACCATATCGTCGTCAAAGGTGCAGCGGCAATCGAGCTTGCCGCACTGGCCGCACCCGATGCAATCGCGAATAGGCTTGGCGCCCAGCTGAAACACCTGCGTCTCAATGCCCTCTGCGTTGAGCTGCTCGGCAATCTCGGCGAGTGCGCGGTCGGTGTTGCCGTTTGCCTTGGGGCTGCCATTGACCAAAAGAACCTTCATCACAAACTCCCTCTGCTGTCGGTGACTTCTGCGGAGGATTATCGCACGAGCGGGCAGATGGCGTGGGGCGCGATTCCAGCGACCGCCCATCATGCGCCCCGTCTCGATCGGTAGCTTCATCCGAGTGTTTCTCGGGGCCGGGAAGCCGGCCCCGAGGGCCAACGGCGGGCTCGCTCACCAGGTACGAGAGGGACACGGTCCAGAGTATGTTGGAGCTCGGGGCCTCATGCAAGCCGATTGTGAGGAGTCTGGGCAGGTCGCCTTCGATGGCGAACTCTGAGGTCTTAGAAGGCGGGCTGCTGCGGCGGCTATGGTTTATACTAAGGCGGTTGCTATCGAGTAATTCATACTTGGTTTGATTCGATTGTGAATGCGTAACTAGGATGGAAAGCAAAGGAAACTCTATGGAAACAGAGGATGCTGTTTGCTTGATGACTTCGATTGCCTTGATTGTCCTTTCAATCCAATACCGAAGAGGAAGATGGCTCTGCTCAATTGCTGGATATGATGTCACAAAAAGGGAGAGCGAGATTGATATACGCCCCTACGCAAAGCTGATTTCTTCTGTGACGTTATGGATGGGGCTGCTGTTTTTCTTGTGGGCGGTAGAGGGCTGGGTACGCGATTGGAATACCAGCGTTTTTGAAGTTTTGGTTCTACTTCTGTTCAGCTTGGCCTCTTTGTCGTTCGTGCGGCTCGTTAGGTTTGTGTTTATGAGGCGATAGCCAGCGGAAGTGGCTGGACGACAAAATGGACCAATGCAGCCAATTGTCAATAGAATTTGATAGGCTTGGCTTAACAGATTTACTCGAGGGCATATCCGTGGCGGGGGATAGGTTCTATCTTGTTGAGCACTTATTTGCATCAGGCAAAGTAAACCAAGAGTATCGAAACGGTGCCCCCGGGCCCGCTAGGGACTGCGGGGGGGCGTTCGGCTAACTGCGGGTACGGCCTATTTGCCCAATGTGTTCGCCCGAGATCGGAAATTAACCATCATGCGCCCCATAACGCTAGTCCAGCTTGGTGCCCGGTACCTGTGGCGCCTCTTTAATCAGCGCATTAAGTTCGTTCAAAATGGAAACGGGCTGTCGGTCGACGGCGTCCAGATGAAGCGTCGCCACGCGAAGGGGCGGCTGATATTCAAATGAGCCGAGGAGCACGGGCGATCCCAAGAACCGTTCGATTTCGTCTGCAACCGCGTCGGTCTCTTCGGGATCAAGCTCGTCAAAGAGCGCCACGAACATCGGTCCGGTCGAGCGGAACAGACGACCCTTGCCGCGCGAGCAATCCATGAGGCAGGCGGCGCTTTCTGCCAAAACGCGGTCGCCTGCATCAAAGCCAAAGCGGGCATTGACCTTGGCGATTTCGTCGATTTTAATGGCGATCAAGCCCGCGTTTCGTGCCACGCGACGCATCTCGCCAATGGCGTTGACCAGGGCGTGGATATCGCCCAGACCGGTCACGGAATCGGTCGTATCTGCCAAGCTTCGGTTGGTGACAATGCCCACATACATGTTGGGCTCGGTATCGGTGCCGTCCAGGCGGTAACCTGTGCAGTCGCAAAGCGCGTATTTTCCGGCGGTATTCATGACGCGATACTGCATGCAGTGGAAGTGCCACGTGCCGTTTACCACCATATCGAGCTCGGCACGTACGTTGTCGCGGTCCTCGGGGTGAACACGGGCAAGCCATATATCGAGCGAGTTGTAGGGATGCTGGGAGGGTAGGTCAAAATCGCGCACGGCATTAACCGACCATTGCGATTCGCCGGTGTCGAGGTTAATGATGAACGGATAGCGTGTCTCGGAGCTCATGGAGATCGCTTGGAACACTCGGTCGTTGCAGGGGGGGGGTTGTTCGGTGACCGGGCGTTGCGGCGCATCGCCTTCTTCCGGTTGTTGCACACGGTACATGAGCTTGTAGCGATACATTTTGCGGTCGGCGTCCTTTGTCATCTGGCGACGCGTATCGCCTGCAAGCGGGTCGACGCGCGAGCAGCCAAAGCTAAAGCTGGCGATCATGGGCGCCTTGTCGCCTGATGTTGCCTCGATAAGATTGGCACGCGTCCGCTCCAGGCGCTGCTCGAGTTCGGCTTCGTCTGTCGTGGGGGATATAAGTACAAATTCGTCTCCACCGATACGGAACAGCAACTCATCGTGCTCCATTGTCTCGGTGAGTGCGCGGCAGATGCTCAGGATGTAGCGATTGCCCTCGGTGTGGCCAAACTTATCGTTGCAATGCTTAAGGCGGTCGATATCGATATAGGCACAGGTGAAGGGGGTGCCTTTGCGCCAGAGCTGATCGACATGGCGGTCGAGTCCGCCACGGTTGCCAAGATTGGTGAGCGAGTCGATATAGGCGCCGCGCTCAAGCAGCTCGCGTTCTTGCTGCAGGATGGCAAATGTCTTCTGTAGCTGCTCGCCGATGGCGCACAGCTCCGGGGGCAGCGCGGCAACATCGAGCTCGGCGGTTGAGGTCCCGTTCGCAAGTCGCTGAAGATGAGCGATGATTGATTGCTCGCCCAGGCGATACGACTCGTTCATGATGGATTGCCTCCTTGGATGGAACAATGGTTTGTATCTTACTCCCAATTCGGTTTAGATTGGGGTATTAGTTAGCTCATGGGAACAAGCGCTCCCTCGACGGTGGCGTTTGCGCACGAGCGTATTGGTTGCTGTCGCCACCATCGAGCAATGCCTCAAAATCCTCCGCCTGCATGGGACGGTAGTAGAGGAAGCCCTGAGCGTAGCGGGCGCCCATTTGGCGTAGCATGTCTGCCTGCTCATTTGTCTCGATGCCTTCGATCACAACGGGCAGATGGAGCGACTGTGCCATCTCGAGCATTGATGAAATGATTTGCACACTACGGCCTTGATCGCCGTCGACGGGCACAAACGTGCGGTCGAGCTTGATGACGTCGACGTTGACGTTCTTGAGCATCGCGAGCGTGGACTGGCCGGTGCCAAAATCGTCCATGTAGGTCGAGAAGCCGCGGTTGTGCAGGTCGGCCGTCAGCTTATCCACAGCTTCGGACTCTCCCGTATAAGCCGTCTCGGTGATCTCGATGCGCATGAGCTCGGGCGGCAGATTGTATTGGTCGGCGAGTGCCCCCATATGCTCGGCAACGTCGCAGGCAAGGATATCCACGCGCGACACGTTGAGCGAGATCGGAACCACGCGAAGCCCTCGATCGATGCGCCCGCGCAGCCACGAGGCAACGCCCTGCCAAACGTATTTGTCGAGCGTCACCACAAAACCGCTTTCCTCGAGAGCGGGGATAAAGGTGACGGGTGAAATGAGGGAGCCGTCCTTGTCAATCCAGCGCGTGAGCGCTTCGGCGCCAGTGATCTCGCCGGTTTCCATGTCGACCTGGGGCTGCAGGTAGTAGGTAATGCGGCCGTTTGAGAGCGCATACTGGAATTCGGTCAGCGTGCGGTGGAACGAGATTTCGCGCTCGTACTCCTCGGGGCGGAAAATGGCAATGCGCTCCTTAAAGTCGTTTTTTGCACGCCGATTGGTAAACATGGCCTTGGCCTGCGCATCGATGGTGATTTCCTCGTTGGAGTCGATGGGGTAGACGCCCATGGACGGCCAGAAACCCACGCCGTCATCATGCTTGGCCACGGCCTGGCGAATGCGGCTATAGATCTGATGGACGGTGTCGTGTTCAAAGGGGATGAGTACGCAAAAATCGTCTTGGCCCCAGTACCCTGCGACGCCCATGGCGGCATTCTCGATGTCCTTGAGAACCGTGCCCACATCGGCGAGTACGCGGTCGCCCTCGGCCTGTCCGTGCCATTCGTTGAACAGTCGCATGTGCCCCATATCGACGGTGGCGATACACCAGGCGCCGTTGCGCCTTGTCTCGAGAAATTCGTTGGCGCGGCGCATAAACTCGCTGGGTCGATAGAGACCCGTGAGCGGATCGATGCGTTCGGCGATGGCGCTTTTGCGCTCCACCTCGGGTATGGGGAGGCTGTCGTTGGGAACAAGCCCGCCGGCCGTGCGAATGCGACGGTCGAGTTCGCCTAAAACGGCGGCCGTTTGATTGGTCAGGTGCTCGTAAAAGGCCGGAACGACAAGACAGACGGGGGTAATAGTGTCGCCCGCGATTCGAACGGGAGCGAAAACGGCCTCTTTGAGATGTTGGATCAGTTGCTCGAATGCTTCGTGATCCAAATTGTTGCTAAGCACGACGAACTGGGCGTTGCGTGAACGGAAGACGCGACTCCTGCCGCGAGTAATCGACAGCATGCGGCCTGCGTATTCGGCGAGCATGTTGTCGACGGCCTCGGCCCCGTAGAGCTCGTTGAGCTTTGCCGTGCCGCGAACACGCACTGCTATAAGCCCCGTCTCGCAACGGTCGCGACGGCAGGCATCGATAGCGTTGATCAGCGTGCGCTGCGTTCCGAGACCCGTGGCGGCGTCGACGGTCTCGGCAAGCGAGTGGTTGACGAGCTCGCCGACATAGAGCGAGGGGACATTTCCGTCGCCGTCGATACGAAACCCGCGAGCACGGCCGAGGATGTAATCGCCGGCGGCATTGCGCACGCGGTACTGCATGACGTGACGATGTTTGGAGCCGTCATAGATTTGGTCGATGTCGTTGGTATAGGCCTCAAGGTCATCGGGATGGACACGCGTTTTCCAATAATCGTGACAGTTGTCTATATGCTCCGAAGGAAGACCAAGATCGCGCAAGGCGCCTTGTGACCAAAGGGTTCGATGTTTGTCCAAGTTCTCGATAAAGAAATAACGGCCTTCGTTGAGCATCGAAAGGGCGTCGAAAATTCGATCGCTTATTTCGAAGTCGTCGGTGTGGGCTTGTGCGATATTGCGTCGATCAAGGTGCACGGCATGACGTAGCTTGTAGTCGTACATGCGATGGTCGGCATCGTTCGTCAAGCGATTGGGGGCTTCGCCCAGGGCGGGGTCGGCGTGTGCCACTCCGTAGCTAAACGAGTGAGGCATCTCGGCATCGTTGTTTTTGAGCAGGACCGTTCGGCAGCGTTCCAGACGTTCGGCGAGGTCGTCCTCGGTTGCAATCGTAGACAGGATGGCAAACTCGTCGCCTCCCAGACGAAACGCCGCTTCGTCCACCTCCATATACAGCTTGAGATAGAGGCTTACCTGCAAAATATAGCGGTTGCCCTCGTCATGGCCAAAGACGTCGTTGCAGTGCTTGAGATTGTCGATATCGATGTACGCCATGGTAACGGGGGTGTCCTGCTCCCAGAGCTCCTCGAGGGAACGGGCAAAGCCGCCGCGGTTGCCAAGCCCGGTAAGCTGGTCGGTAAAGGCGGTCCTGACCAGATCCTCCTGACGCTTGAGAAGGTCGCGGACGGTCTTTTCGAGCGTTTCAGTGTAATTGCTGGGGGTATCCATGCTGTAGGCGGCTTTCTGGGGTCGGGGCGGATTGCGTCGGGCGAGCTCGTTGTGCACACGCGTTGTTGCTCAACGCCTCGCGTGTTTCCAAGCCCCCGCCTTGCTGCGTCGTTGGGTTTATTTGTCGGCTGACGTTCGTTGCTGATAACTACTGAGTAGTATAAACAAGTGTATGGAATTATGCAGGGGTGCCCATGTTGCGGGCGGCCATTATTCGCCATTATTCGCCAAACGGTAACGCGACGATGTTCGATGAAAATGCGACTGAGGCGATATATGTTGACGGGTATACTTGTTTCGTTTTAAAACGCAGGAACGGAGATGGTCGCATGGCACAGCCAGATACGACGCCCACGGTGGGGCTTGCGCTCGAGGGAGGCGGCTACCGCGGTATGTATACGGCGGGCGTGCTCGACGTATGGATGGAGCACGGCTTAACCTGCGACCATATGGTGGGTGTCTCGGCGGGCGCGGCGTTTGGCTACAACTTTAAATCGCGCCAGATCGGCCGCGCCATTCGCTACAACAAGGCCTATTGCGCCGACAAGCGCTATGCGAGCGTGACGAGCTGGTTGCGAACCGGCGATATGTTCAATGCCGAGTTTGCCTATCATGAGGTACCCATCGAGCGCGATCCCATCGATCTGGAGGCATATCGCGCCTGCCCCATGCGGTTTACGTGCGTATGTACCGATCTTAAGACGGGGCAGGCCGTCTACCATGACCTGCCTTACGGTGATGAGCATGATATCGAGTGGATCCGGGCGTCGTCGGCGATTCCCGTGGCAACACGACCCGTTGCCATTGAGGGGCACAAGTACCTGGATGGCGGCGTTGCCGATTCCATTCCCAGCGCATGGCTGTTTGCGCAGGGCTATGACCGCAACGTGGTGGTGCTGACGCAGCCGGCGGGCTTTGTAAAGCAGCCCAATAGCGTGATGCCTATGCTGCGTCGCGTGTATCGTCACTATCCGGAGTTTGTTGCGGCGCTTGAGCACCGGCACGAGGTATATAACGCCACGCTCGACGACCTGGCGCGTCGCGAGGCCGCTGGCGAGATCTTTGTGGTGCGGCCGAGCGAATCGGTGAAGGTGCCGTCGCTGTGCCGCGAGCCCGAGGAACTCGAACGCATCTATCAGATCGGCCGTCGCGATGCGGAGGCGACGTTGCCCGCGCTGGAAGCGTATCTGGCGGGGTAAGGGCTGCTACGGAAAGCGCATCCCGGAATATGCGCTCAGACTGGGATGCGGTTTCCGCGAGGGGGCGGTCGCGGAAACCGCATCCCAAAATTTGCGCTTGGAATGGGATGCGTTTTCCGCTGGCCCTCTATATGGAAAGCGCATCCCAGAATGGACGTCCAAACTGGGATGCGCTTTCCGCTGTCGAAGGTATGAGGCTGCGGAGCAGCTGCTCGGCATAGGCCTATGCCTGCTGCCAGGTGTCGACGAGTTCCTTGGCAGCGGCGTAGGGGTCGTCGGCACTGCAGACGGCGCTCACCACAAAGAAGCCGTCGACGCCGGTGGCCTTGAGCTGCGGCAGGTCGGCCATCTTTACGCCGCCGCCCACCACGATGGGCACGGGGCTTGCCGCGTGGAGTGCGGCCAGGTCCTCAAAGCTTTTGGTGATGATAGAGCCATCGGCCGCGCGTCCGCAGTCGCGCTTGGTCTCGGTCTCGTGGAGCGGGCCGATGCCAAGGTAGTCGACCAAACTCATGTCGGCGGTCTTGACGTACTCGAGCATCTCCTCGCAACGGGCCGAAAGGCCCACGATGGCATCGGGGCCCAAAAGTTTGCGGCAGACCTCGACGGGAATATCGCTCTGGCCCACGTGCACGCCGTCGACAGCAATGCCCTGCTCGCGCGCGGCGAGTACGCAGTCCAGGCGGTCGTCGATCAGCAAAGCGACCTGACCGGTCTTGCCAGCCTGTGCGATTGCCTGCGCGGCGCCGCCGGTCAGCGCGATGATCTCGCGGGCGCTTGCCACCTTGGAGCGCACCTGGATGCAGGTAAAGCCGGCATCGAGTGCCTGGGCCACCACATCGCCCACGGGGCGCCCGAGCGTGTTTTCGGGGCCGAGTACCAGATAGGCCGAGATATCAAGGTTGTCGCGGATGCTCATCGTGCTTCCTCCTGCTTTTTGATCTGTGCTTCCATGCGCTCGAGTTTGCCGGTCATGGTGTCGGTAAATCCGGGTCGAATATCGGCTTTGAGCACGACTTCGGTGCGGATGCCCTTGCTCGCCAACACAAAGGTCGCGTCGCGCACGACCTGCATGACCTCGTCCCAGTCGCCCTCGATCTCGGTGAACATCGAGGTGGTGCGGTTGGGAAGGCCGCTCTCGCGAATGACACGCACGACCTCGGCGACCTCGGCGGACAGCTCATCGCCGGTACCGCATGGGGCGATGGCCACGGCGACGAGTGTGTTCATGCCGGCATCGGTTGCGGGCTCGGACATGGCTTATGCCTCCTCGAGCTCGAGTCGGTTATCGGCAATGTCCTGGGCGGTCGCGCGGTAGAGCTCGTCGATAAAGGCGACCTTAAAGCTTGCCGGGGCATCGGCGACGGCGGCGGCACGCGTGCCGGCAACGTTGTAGACGGCGGCACCGCAGACGGCTGCCGTAAACGGATCGGCGGCGCAGGCATACACGGCCAGCACGCCGCCCTGCGAGCAGCCGCAACCGGTGATCTTGGACATGAGCGGGCTGCCGCCGTGGGACTTGGCCACGGTTGTGCCGTCGGTAATCAGGTCGACTTCGCCCGAGACCACAACGGCGCCGCCGGTGTAGCGGGCGAGCGCCACGGCGGCATCGCGGGCAGCGTCTACCGTGTCGGTGGTATCGACACCGCGCACGCGGCTCAGATCGGCCGCCTCACCCTCAAGACCCCACAGGCCGGCGAGCGCGATGATCTCGGAGGCGTTGCCGCGCACGATGGCGGGCTTGTACTGCTTGAGTTCGTTTACCAACTGGGTGCGCAGGCTACCGATGCCCAGGCCAACCGGATCGAGCACCCAGGGCTTGCCGGCGTCGTGTGCCGCCTTGGCCGCGCGGGGAATCGTCTGCTCGTAGATGGGGAAGAGCGTACCCATATTGAGATAGATGGCGCCGCCGCCGGCAACGAGTGCCTCGCCCTCGTCGGGCAGATAGACCATGGCGGCCGATCCGCCCACGGCGAGCTGTGCGTTGGCGACAAAGTCAATCGTCACCGTGTTGGTGATGGAGCCTGCCATCGGATTGGTGGCGTGAATCTCCTCCACGGCCTTGATCACGTTTTGCTTAAGCTGTTCCGAATCGATCACTGCACATGCCTCCTTGGCATAGAAAAGGGGCGCTGTGCATAGACAGCGCCCCTAAAAAGGCGGCATGCTCCCTACGCCAGCATTAACTGACAGGTTCAAAGGATTGGGCCCCATGCCCTCTCAGCCTTGTGGTTTGCACCGCCGGCACTCCCGCATCGAATCTGTTGTTCCCTATACTAGCGCACCTGCCAAAAAGGGACAGGTTTATTTTGGCAGGTAACAACTGGGGCTTTGCGTTTTCCCAGATAAAACCTGCCAAAATAAACCTGTCTCTTTTTGGCAGGTCGGTACAATAGACGGGATTAAGAATGACCGAGGGGGCCTTATGATTAAACTTGTGCTGACCGATATGGACGATACGCTGATTCCAGCCGGGCATGACGGCGCCAGCGACTACGCCATCGAGGGCATTCATGCCATGCAGGCGGCGGGTCTGCACTTTGGCCCGGTTTCGGGTCGCCAGCCCTCCGCGATGGGCTGGATGTTCCGCAATCGCGCCGAGTGCTTCTCGACCGGCGCGTTTTGCAACGGCCAGGTCATGTTTGTGGACGGCGAGGTGGTAGCCTCGCATGCGACCGATAACGCCGCCCTTATGCGCTTGGCTGACTACTTGGAGCAAGAGACCGACGATACGTATCTGAAGGTCTACAGCCTGGGCGATGACTTTTGGGGCAACGATGCCTATTGTGTAACGAGCGACCCCGAGCGTGTGCGCCGCGCCATGGAGTCGGGCGGCAACGCATGGCTCAAGGGCGAAGAGGCCCCGTGCCGTCCTGTCGTCGATGACGCACCAGTGTTCAAGGCGAATATCTGGAGTGCTCGTTCGCGTGAGGAGCTCGCGGAGCTACGCGAGCGCGTTGCCGCCGAGGTGCCGGAACTCTCGCTCGTGTTTCCCAACAATCGTGTGCGCCTGTTCGACATTCTTCCAGCAGGTTGGGACAAGGGTTGCGCTGCGCTGGAGCTGGCGCGCGCTTTGGACCTGACGTCCGACGAGGTGGCCGTATTTGGCGATTCCGATAACGACCTGCCCATGATCGGTGCCGTCCCCAACTCCGTTGCAGTCGCCAATGCCAACGAGGCCGTCACGGCTGCCGCGCGCTGGCATATCGGCGCTGCGGCAGACGATGCGGTTGCCGGGGCTCTGCATCAGATTGCCGCCTGCGCCGCGACGGGGGAGATGCCGTCGTTTATGCGTCAGATGAGCACGACGGGTTTCGACGTCACGAACGTCTAGGGAGAAAGCCATGAAGCTTCAGCAGCTCAGATATGTCGTCAAAGTTGCCGAATGCGGCAGCATCACCGAGGCCTCGCGCCGGCTCTTTGTGTCGCAGCCTTCGATCACCGCATCGATTCGCGATCTCGAAAACGAGATGGGTGTGCATATCTTTGAGCGCACCAACAAGGGTGTCATTGTGTCCGAGGAGGGCGAGACCTTCTTGGGTTACGCGCGCCAGGTGCTCGACCAGGCCGACCTGCTCGAGGACAAGTACAAAGGAGCATCCGAACAGGTGCCGCATTTTAGCGTAAGCTGTCAGCACTATTCCTTTGCCGTCAACGCGTTTGTCGACGTGATCCGCGAGTTCGATGCCGCGCGCTACGACTTTACCTTGCGCGAGGAGCAGACCCACGAGATTATCGAGGATGTCGCGCATATGAAAAGCGAACTGGGCATCCTGTACTTATCCGAGCATAACCGCGAGGTCATCGAGCGCATGCTGGCGGCCAACGAGCTCGTATTCGAAGGACTCTTCTGCGCTACGCCGCATGTCTTTGTGTGCTCCGACCATCCGCTGGCGGGTCGCTCGAGTGTGACGCTCGAGGACTTGGAAGACTACCCGTTCCTGTCCTATGAGCAGGGCAGCTACAACTCGTTTTACTATTCCGAGGAGCTGACCTCGACCTTTGAGCGCCGCAAGAATATCCGCGTGCGCGACCGTGCGACGCTGTTCAACCTAGCTATGGGCCTTAACGGTTACACGGTGTGTTCGGGCGTGATCAGCCATGAACTTAACGGCCCCGGTATTATCTCGATTCCGCTCGATGTAGACGAGTACATGGAGATTGGCATCATCACGCGCAAGAACACGACACTTACGCGCTACGGGCAGGCCTATATCGAAGCGATTCGTCAGCACATCTAGACTGCTGCGTTCTGCGCGGGTCAAATCTCTTTATGGCAGTCCAAACTGATATAGGAAGCGTCTATATCAAACTGTTATAAACATATATTTTACGATGTCCATATGAGCGCTCATACTCTGTCCCAGTAAAGCAACCAATGCAAAGGGAGATATCTATGAGCACTTCGATTCAACCGAACGCGCCGTTTCGTGCCGATATCGTCGGCAGTTTTCTTCGTCCGCAGGCTGTAAAGGACGCCCGTGCCGCCTATGTCGCGGGTAAACTCGACGCTTCCGGCCTTAAGGCCGTCGAGGACGAGGCCATCCGCGACTTAGTGGCCAAGCAGAAGGCTGCCGGCCTGCAGGTGATTACCGATGGCGAGTTCCGCCGCAGCTACTGGCACCTCGATTTTATGTGGGGCCTCAACGGCATTGAGCGCCGCGCCTCGCGCACGGGCTACATGTTCCACGATGAGGAGACTACCGCCGACACCGCCGTGGTAACCGGTCCCATTAGCGGTGAGAATCATCCGTTCGTCGAGCACTTCAAATTTATCAAGTCGCTCGAGGGAGAGGGCCAGGTCGCGCGCCAGACCATTCCGGCGCCGATCCAGACGTTCTCCGAAGTCACACTCGACCGCTGCGATGGCCAGCAGGAGAGTCTGCACGCCGTCTACAAGACCGACGAAGAACTCGTCGATGCCATTGCCGCAGCATACCGCACCGTGATTGCTGACCTGTATGCCGCGGGCTGCCGCAACATCCAGTTTGATGACTGCACCTGGGGCATCTACTGCGATACCGACTTTGTGTCCAAGACTGGCATGAGCCCGGTTGACCTGCAAAGGGTGAGCGAGCTGGGCGTGGCGCTCAACAACGCCGCCATCGAGGACAAGCCCGACGACCTCGTCATTAACACGCACGTGTGCCGCGGCAACTACCACTCTACCTATGCTTTCGAGGGCGGCTATGACCCCATCGCGCCGTACCTGTTTGCACATGAGGATGTCGACGCATTCTACCTGGAGTTCGATACGCCGCGCGCCGGCGGTTTTGAGCCGCTCAGCTACGTTGCCCCGGGCAAGAAGGTCGTGCTGGGCTTGGTGACCACCAAGGCCGCAGAGCTCGAGAACGAGGATGTTATCGTCGAGCGCATCCGCGAAGCCGCAAAGTACGTGCCGCTCGAGAACCTGTATCTGTCTCCCCAGTGCGGCTTTGCCAGCTGCGAGATTGGCAACAAGCTGACCGAGGACGAGCAGTGGGCAAAGATCGCCCTGGTCAAACGCATCGCCGAGCGCATCTGGAAGTAGTGCTGCCGTTCGCAGGGGGCGTCGTGGTCGGAGCGGCATGCATCGCGTACAATGGTTCGGATCGTATCGTTCGGGCAGGTAATCCGATATGCCCGAGCGCCCTTCCATTATGAAAGGACATCCATGTCCCAATCCTCGACGCCCGCCGTCGCCGATGCCATCTACGATGCGTCGTCGCTCGGTCGCCCGCGCATGTTCCTACTCGGTCTGCAGCATCTATTCGCGATGTTCGGTGCCACGGTGCTCGTACCCGTGCTCACCGGTCTCTCGGTGTCGGCGACCCTTTTGTTTGCCGGCCTGGGCACGCTGCTCTTCCACTTCCTATCGCGCGGCAAGGTGCCAGCGTTTTTGGGATCTTCGTTTGCCTTTATCGCGGGCTATGCCGCCATCGCGCCCAACGGCGAGGCCGAGCTTTTGCCCTACGCCTGCCTAGGTGTAGCCTGTGCCGGCCTGCTCTATCCGGTGCTGGCGGCCCTGTTTCGCGCGTTTGGTGCCAAGCGCGTTATGCGCTTCTTCCCGCCGGTAGTGACTGGCCCCATCGTCATTTCCATCGGCCTGATCTTGGCAAGCTCTGCCATCGCCAACTGCCAGACCAATTGGCTTGTTGCCGTTGTCGCTGTGGCGGTGATCGTCATCTGCAACATCTGGGGCCGTGGCATGGTCAAGATCGTGCCGATTCTGCTGGGCGTTGTGGTGAGCTATGCCGTTGCGACTGCGCTCGGCGAGGTTGATTTCTCGGGCGTCGCAGCCGCTCCCTGGGTTGGCTTGCCCGTCGTGTGGGATAACACCGTGTTTGCGCTCTTTGGCCCGCAGTTCGATAGCGGTCTTGCCACGACGGCCATCATCACCATTATGCCGCTGGCCTTTGCGACCATGATCGAGCATATCGGTGACATCTCGGCTATCGGCTCCACTTGCGAGCGTAACTACATCGCCGATCCTGGCCTGCATCGCACGCTGCTTGGCGACGGCCTGGCGACCATTCTCGCATCGCTCTTTGGCGCTCCGGCTAACACCACCTACGGCGAGAACACCGGTGTGCTTGCCCTAACGCGTGTGTTTGACCCGCGTGTGATTCGCATTGCCGCATGTTGTGCCATTGCGCTCTCGTTCTGCCCCAAGTTCGCGGCTGTCATTGCGGCCATGCCGGCGTGTGTAATCGGCGGCGTGTCGCTCGTGCTCTATGGCATGATCAGCGCCGTGGGCGTCCGCAACCTCATCGAGAACCAGGTCGATTTCCAAAACAACCGCAACGTGCTGGTGGCCGCCCTGGTGCTCGTGCTTTCGCTCGGCATTGCGTACAGCACCGCCGGCGCCATCGTGCTTGAGCTGGGCGGCGTGACGATTTCGCTTTCCGGCCTTGCCGTGGGCTCGCTGGTGGGCATCGTGCTCAACGCCATCCTGCCGGGTAACGACTTTGAGTTTGACGTCTCCGAGCTTGAGGAGGCTGCTGAGTAACAACTGCGTCCAGCTAAAACAAGATATGGTGCCCATGCGTATATGCGCGTGGGCACCATTTTTAATGCGTCAGTATCCAGTGGATGCCGCGGGCCATGCGCAAGTCGGTCTGGGAAAAGTGATTGCCGGGGTTGAGCTCCAGCGTCGTGGGAATACCACGTTCGCCGAGCAGCTTTTCCATTGCGCGCGTATCGTCGAGTACGTGCCGCATCATGCGGTTGGGAGTCTTGGTCTCCTTTTTACCGAGCGACAGATAGACAGCCTGCGGGCTGCCGGCAAATGGCGCCGTGCTGGCGCGATCGACAAAGTCGGGAAACCATAGCGACCCCGATGCGCTCGCGGCGCGGTCAAATGCGTCGGTTTGCCAGAGGGACCAGAGTGCGAAGAGGCCCGCGAGCGAGTAACCGGCAATGCCACGCCAGGTGGGCGGCTGAGGAAGCGATGACTCGACCTGGGGGATTATCTGATTCAGCAGCTCATCAAGAAAACCGGCAGCTTGGCCGCCGAAAGGCTCGGCATCGCGTACGGTCCCGTCGCATGCCCAGGGGCTCAGCTCGCGATTCCAATCGAGCCCGCCAATGGTGACGAGGGCGAATGGCGGACAGTCGAGCTCTCGGCAACACTTATAAACCTCGCTGCCGTCGCCCACGACCACAGGAAGGTAGATGACAGGCGCGCTTTCCGTATGATTCGAATAAACGGTTATCTGCTTTTGATGCGCTTCCATGACGGGCTTCTCTCAGTGTTGTGATATCGGCAGCCCCAATTGTCGCACGCCAGCGTATGCCGGTTGGGCTAGACCAAAGACAATCTCGTGCATCCCCTGCGGACGCATATGGAAAACGCCACCGCCGGAGGGGAGCTCGGCGGTGGCGTTGTTAAACGGTGCTGGGGCTCGGGGCCTTCGCGGGAGCTGCCATGTGCGCAGAGGCGTCTAAGAGCGCTTACGGCTCGCCATGGTGCCTGCGGCGATAGCGGCTGTTCCCGCAAGGACGGTTGCCACGATGGCCGCACCCGAGGTGTCGCCGGTTGCCGCGAGCACGCCGGTAGTCTTGGCTTTCGTGGTTGAAGCCGCAACGGCCTTGGTCGGCTTTGAGCCCTCAGGCTTGGGGTTCTGCTTGGTCTCGTCGGGCTTGGGGTCTTCCGGCTTGGCTACCTCGGGAGGTGCGATGGTCGTGCTTTTGGCGACTGCTTTGATATAGAGGGAGTCGACCGTGGCGTCGCCCGTGCCGATGGCTTGGCCTGCTTCGTAGATGCCGTCACGGAGCTTGCGATAGTCAATGACCTTGCCGCCTTCGGGCGTCTGGATGGCGGCGTTCTCAATCTTGATGGTGCCGATTGTCTTGCCGTCAGCGCTCATGGCACGGGCAAAGATTGCCGCTGTATCTCCTTCGACCGTTACCTTGCTGCGGATGATCGAGATGACTGCGGGTGTGACGCCCTCGCTGGTCTGGGCGATGATGCCGATGTTCTCGCCTTGGGGTTCGCGCCTCGTCTCGCCATCTTGGTTTTCGCTGTAGGGGATGGGGCCGTCGCCGTTCTCGACATAGCGGGCTATGGCCTTGACAACGGAGTCGCTGATGTAGATGTGGCCACCCTTCTCGTTGGGTCGATCGTTTCTGGTGGAGAATGCAGCCGAAACCTCGCCTTCCGCAAACGCGTCCACGGTGGAGCCGTTCTTGACGACGATGTCGTCCTGGTAGGTGAAGAGGGCGATGGCGCCACCGTATCTGCCTTTACTTGCACGGACCGTCACGTTTGCATGATCGAGGGTGATGCCCTTGTGGGCATAGACGCCATATTCAACACCGTTTACGTTGAGGGAGGCGTTTGTGGCTGCGAGGCTGCCCTTGGCCTCGATGGCAGCGTCTTTCTCGGAGCTTGCCTTGACCTGGCTGCCGTCCGAGATGTTGATATTGCCGCCGCTCCAAAGGGCCTCACCATCGGCTGAGCTTGCCTCGACTGCCCCGCCACCCTTTATGGTGAGGTTCTTGTCGGTTCCAATACCCTTGTCCTTGGTAGCCCTGGCGGTGACGGCTCCGCTGTCGTCAATCGTGATATTGCCGTTTGCCCTGATGCCATCCGATGCGCCCGTGGCGTTGACGTTGCCCGAACCTTTGATAGCGAGATCACCCCCGGCATTGATGGCATCAAACCCAGTGCTCGTGGCGTTGACGGATCCGGCTCCGTCGATTTTGATATTACCCGTGGAGAGGATAGCGTCCTCAGTAGATGTCACGCTGAGCGTGCCGCCCTCGTCGCCTTGGATATTGAGCTCGGCATTCTCGTTAGTGCCATGAGAAACGTTGATGCTTTCGATCCATTCGGCAGTGACGATGTTGGTTCCCGAGTAATTCACGTTGAGCTTGCCTGCGGCCTGGATCTCGCCGCCGTTATAGTTGCTGAGCTTCAAGTCGTCGGCGCCGTCCCACGACCAGGTACCGGCCTCGTCGCTCGCCGCGGTGTTGTACTTGTTGCCGCCGACCTTGACCCATTCCG
Source organism: uncultured Collinsella sp. (assembly GCA_905207015.1). Taxonomy (GTDB): domain Bacteria; phylum Actinomycetota; class Coriobacteriia; order Coriobacteriales; family Coriobacteriaceae; genus Collinsella. Next base: position 18,207 of record CAJLJQ010000007.1, read on the forward strand.
CTGCGAGCGAGACGCTCGGCATGAGCAGCGAGCTTACCGTGAGCGCGCATACGGCTCCCACGACGATGCGGCGCGTCACGCGGCGCCAGCTGCCGTGCGCGAGTCCTATGCGACGGCGAACGTCGGGTTCGGCAACATGGGTTCCGGCGGTAGTGTCATTGCGTTTGGGGGTCGTGAACAAGGCTGCCATGGTTGCTCCCGTTCTCATAGGGCCTATACGACTAGATTCAGCGTATCTGCTGGATGTTGCCGGCGGTAGTGCCGTATGGAGGGCAAAATGGCCAAAATGGGGGAGAAATAGGCCGCACGCCGGTGCAGGGACCGGCGCTAAAAGAAAAGCGCGGGGCCGCATGGCGACTCCGCGCTTTATTGTTCAGCTTTTGTAGCCTTGCCCTTACGCTACGAAGAAGTAGACGAGGAAGGCAAGGGCCGCGATGCACCCGTCCTGTGCGAAAAAGTGTTTACGAGCGTTTGCGACTCGCCAGGGCGCCTGTGACGATGGTGGCCGTTCCTGCAAGGGCGGTCGCTATGATGGCCGCGCTCGAGGTGTCGCCGGTTGCTGCGAGTTTGCCGGCGATCTTGGCTCCCGTGGCTGCAACTGCAACGGTCTTGGTCGTCTTTGCGCCCTCGGGCTTGGAACCCTCGGGCTTGGTCTCGCCGGACTTTTCCTCGGGTTTGATCTTCTCGGGAGGTACGGTGAGCGTGCTCTTGGCGACAGCGGCGTCATAGGGAGAGTCGATCACGTCGTCGCCCGTGCCGATGGTTTGACCCGCCTCGCAGAGGATGCCGCCGCTGAGTTCTTCCTTGTTGCGATAGTTAATGATCTTGCCGCCTGCGGGCGCCTGGATGGGAGCGCCTTCGATCTCGATGGTGCCGATCGCCTTGCCATCCTCGCTTATGGCAAGAGCGAAGATTGCCGCCGTGTCTCCCTCGGCCGTGAGCTTGCTGCGGACGATCGAGATACTCGCGGGCGTGATGCCCTCGTAGGTCTGGGCGAAGATACCGATGTTCAGACCCCTAGGCTCAGGGATGACCTCGCCGCTTTGGTCGTTGCTGTAGTGATCGGGGCCATCGCCACCGGTCTCGACATAGCGGGCTATAGCCTTAACAACGGAGTCGCTGATGTAGATGTGGCCGCCAGCGACGTTTGGCTGGTGGTTTCTGGTAGAGATTGCAACCGAGAATTTGCCTTCTGCGAACGCGTCCACGATGGAACCATTCTTGATGACGATGTCGTCCCCATCAGTGATGAGGGCGATGGCCTGGCCGCCGCTCGCGCTTGTGCGGACCGTCACGGTCGCATGATCGAGCGTAACGCCCTTGTAGGCATAGACACCATATTCAACACCGCTTGCGTCAAGGGAGGCGTTCGTGACCGCGAGACTACCCTCAGCGTCGACGGCAAGATCTCCCTGGGAGCTTGCCTTGACCTGGCTGCCGCCCGAGATGTCGATGTTGCCGTCAGCCCAAATCGCCGCTTCTTCTATCGAGCTTGCTTCTACCTTGCCACCGCCTTTGATGATCAGGTCACTGCCCGCGGCGACGCCGTAACCTTCGCCTCCTTTAGCGATCACTGTGCCAGAGGAATCGATGGTGGTCTTGCCCTTGGATTGGATGCCTTCGGTACCGCCCGTTGCATTCACGGTGCCCGAGCCCGTGATAGAGAGATCGCCCTTTGCCTCAATTCCGTCGGAAGCAGTGCTTGTGGTGTTCACAGTGCCTGGGCCAGAAATGGAGAGGTCGCCTGTTGATTTAATTGCATCGGCCTCGGCTGTCACATTGAGCTCATCCGTGCTATTCGAGCTCGTTATGTTCAACTCTGCTTTCTGGCTAGTGCCGTCCTGCGCCTTGATGGCGGCTCCGGTGTAATCAGGCTCGGTTTTCACGGTGTTCTTGCCCTCATAGACAATGTTGAGCTTGCCTGCAGCCTTGATCTCACCGCCGTTATAGTTGATGAGCTTCATGTCGTCGGCGCCGTCCCAGCTCCAGGTGCCGGCGCCGTCGCCCGCCGCAGTGCCGGCGTTGTACTGGGTGCCGCCAACATCAATCCACTCGGCCGCGAGCGAGATGCTCGGCATGAGCAGCGAGCTCACCGTGAGCGCGCACACGGCGCCCGCAACGATGCGGCGCGTCACGCGGCGCCAGCTGCCGTGCGCGAGCAGTGCGCGACGGTGCGCGTCGGGCTCGACAAAATGGGCTCCTGAGGTTTTGTCATTGCGCTTGGGGGTCGTGAACAAGGCGGCCATGGTTACTCCCATCCTCATAGGGCCTATGCGGTTATATCCAGCATATCTGCAGGATGTAGCCGTCGGTAGTGCCGTTTGGAGGGCAAAATGTCCAAAACTTGGGAAGCAATACATCGCGCGCCCGCGCGGTGCCTGGCTTTAAAAGCAAAGCGCGGAGCCGCTCGATGCGACTCCGCGCTTTGGTGTTTGGTATTGTGAATCTTGCCCTTACGCTACAAAGAAGTAGACGAGGAAGGCGAGGGCTGCAATCCACATGAGCGGCTTGATCTTGGAGGCCTCGCCCTTAAAGAGCGCGACGATCACGTAGGCGATAAAGCCCAGGCCAATGCCGGCGGAGATGGAGTAGGTGAAGGGCACGCCGGCGACAATCATGAACGCCGGGAAGCCCTGCGACACGTCGGACCAGTCGATCTCGGAGGCCTCGCTCATCATGAGGTAGCCGACATAGACCAGGGCACCGCAGGTGGCGGCACTGGAAACGATGGTGACGATGGGGGAGAAGAACGCGGCGAGAATGAACAGCACGCCGGTGGTGACGGAGGTGAGGCCCGTGCGACCACCGTCGGCGGCGCCGGAAGTGGACTCGACGAAGGTGGTGATGGAGGAGACGCCCATAAAGCCACCGGCAGCGGCGGCCACGGAGTCAACAACCAGGATGGGGCGGATGTCCTCGACATTGCCGTCCTCGGTCAGGAACTCGCCCTGCTTGGCGACGGCCATCGCGGTGCCCATGGTGTCGAAGAAGTCGCTCATGAGCAGCGAGAAGGCCACGACGAGCAGCATCGGGTCGGTCAGAACCTTCACGATAGCCATGTTGCCGTCGGCGGTGCTGGCAAACGGGGCGCCGAAGGTCGAGAAATCGAGCGGGGCGATGAGGCCCTCGGGGGCGTGGGTGACGCCCAGCGGGATGCCGGCGATAACGGCGACGATGATACCGATGAGCAGCGAGCCCGGCACGTTGCGGGAGGCCAGGGCAACCGTCACGACGATGGAGATGATGCCGACGATAAAGGTGGGGGAGGTGATGTCGCCCAGACCGACGAGTGTGCCGGCGCCAGCGGTGATAATGCCGGCGTCGCACAGGCCGATCATGGCGATAAACAGGCCCAGACCCACCGAGATGGCGTGGCGCAGGACCACGGGGATGGCGTCCATGATGGCCTCGCGCAGGCCGCAAAGGACGAGCAGCAAGATGACGATACCCTCGAGGAAGATAACGCTCATGGCGACGTGCCAGTCACCGCCGCACATGGTGGTGGTGATGCCCGCGATCATGGCGTTGATGCCCAGGCCTGAAGCGCAGGCGAGCGGGCGGTTTGCGAAGATGCCCATGCAGATGGTCATGATGCCGGCGCCCAGGCAGGTGGCGCAGGCGAGCGCTCCCGCATCAATGCCAGCGCCCGAGAGCACTGCGGGGTTGACGGCGATGATGTAGGCCATCGCCAGGAATGTTGTCAGTCCAGCGCGAAGTTCGGTCCCGATTGTGGACTTGCGCTCACTGACGTGAAAAAGTTCGTCCATGCATACCCTTTCCTTGTTCGGCCCCGAGTTTAGGCCGATTGACACGAACTCATTTACTATATCGCCTTTACAACCTTGCTGTTCCTCGCATGTTGATGTTCGGCGCTTTGTAACAGACGGACGGTATTTATCGCATGAAAATGTGTGGGTACCGTATACTTAAGCGGTTACAACGACCCCTATGGAGGAACGTATGATTAAAGAGCTTTGCCACGACGAGGCTATCCTGTCCCAGCGTTGCGAGGTTGCGACCGTCGAGGACGAGTCGGTTGCTCAGGACCTGATCGATACCATCAAGTCGCTCGATGATGCCGGCTGCTTGGCCGCCAACCAGATCGGCGTTACCAAGAAGGTCTGCGTCTACCTGGACGACGCCGGCGAGCCCCACGTGCTCTACAACCCCCGTCTGGTGTTTGGCCTGGGCGCCAGCAAGATGGAGGAGAGCTGCCTGACGCACGAGGAGGCCACCAAGTCCACGCGCTATATCAAGTGCAAGGTTGCCTTTGACCAGATCGTCGATGGCAAGATGCGCGAGCGCAAGCAGGACTTTGTGGGCTTCGAGGCGCAGATGGTCCAGCATATGATCGACCACTGTCTTGGAAAGTTGGTCTAAGGGGACCAAAGCACCGCACTTCGTCTCTTTTGGTCCGGGCGTGACATTGTTGTCATGTCCGGGCTTTTGTGTTTAGCGCCTTTTTGTTTGGTGACAATAACCTTAGCAGGACCGTAAAGCTAGGAGGCGCTATGTGCACGAGCATTCGATTTACCGATAATTCTGGCCACATGTATCTGGGCCGCAACCTCGACTGGAGCTTTGACTACGGCCAACAGGTTCGCGTGATGCCGCGCGGGTTCCACATTCCGTATTCGTTTATCGACGATGCGTCGGCGGCACACGCGGTAATCGGCATGTGCATCGATTACAAGAACTATCCCATGTTTTTCGACTGTGGTAACGATGCGGGTCTGGCTGTGGCGGGGCTCAACTTTCCCGGCTATGCCGAGTATGCCGAGGGCCCTGTCGACGGCAAGAACAATATCGCGGCCTATGAGTTTCCCCTGTGGGTGGCAGCGACGTTCTCGACGGTCGATGAGGTCGAGGCCGCGCTGCGCGACACGGTGATTGTCGCCAAATCTGCCGGAGAGGGGCTGGGCGTGTCGCTGCTCCATTGGATTATCGGCGACAGCCAGCGCAGCATCGTGGTCGAGATGATGGCTGACGGCCTGCATGTATACGACGATCCGGTCGACACCCTTGCCAACCAGCCGACCTTCCCGTGGCACATGGAAAACCTGCGCACCTATATCACCGCCACAAGCGATTTTCCGCAGACGGCGACATGGCGTGGCGCCGAGCTTAAGCCCTATGGAGCCGGTGCCGGCATGCGCGGCATTCCGGGCGATTGCTATTCGCCGAGCCGTTTTGTAAAGGCGGCGTACCTCAATGCCAATTACCCGCAAAAGGAGAGCGAGACCGAAAACGTCGTTCGCATGTTCCGCTCGCTCGAGGGCGTGGTGATGATTGAGGGGGCGTCCAGGATGGGCGATGGCAAGTTCGAGAAGACTATCTATACCGGATGTTTTAGCGCGCGCACGGGCAATTATTACTACGCGATGTATGGGGATCCGTCGATTCGTTACGTGAGCCTGATGGATGCCGAGGGCGCGAGCCCCGATAGGCTCGTGGTTCCCGAGCCGCGTCGTTCGTAGCCCATAGCTTTACTGCAGTGCAAAGCGCCCCTGCATCTCCTGTGAGGTGCAGGGGCGCTGCGACCTGGGCTTTATCCCGCATGCGCCCCGAGAAAATGTCCCTTAAGCGCGTGCTGCCTGGGCGATACCGGCCTTGGTGCTTGCGCGTTTGCCGGCGAGTTCGCAAAAGACCGCGCCGCCGATGATGAGCGCGGCGCCCATGAGGCGGATTGGCGTCATGGTCTCGCCCAAAAGGACGGCGGAGAACACGACTGCCGAAAGCGGCTCGAGGTAGCCGACAACCGCGACGGTCTGCACGGGCAGCTTGGCGACAGCACTAAAGTAGAGCAGGCAGCCGATGCCGGTGTTGACGACGCCGAGCATGGCGACGGCGCGCCAATCGATGCCGGCGGCAATGCTGGGGGAGAGGAACGAGGGGGCGCCCTGCGTGAGGAGCGTAAGGACCAGCGCGGTCATAAAGGCGGCGCTCACCTGGAGCGCGGAGTTTTCGAGGCCTTCGACGTGTGGCGCACCCTTGCTAGCGATGACCATCAACGCGTAGCAGAAGGCCGAGGCGATGCCGCAAGCGATACCCGCAATGGGCATATTGCCGCCTAGACCTTGCGCTGCAATGAGAAAAGCACCGCAGGCGACGGCGACAAAGCCAGCGATTTTGCCGCCGGTCAGCTTTTCGCCAAAAATGAGCGGGGAGAGGGCCATAACGATGATGGGGCCACAGTAATACAACAGCGAGGAGATACCAACGCCGATCGTCTGATAGGCGCGGAACAGGAAAATCCAGCTGGCGCCCAGCGCGGCGCCCGAGACGATGAGCGCTGCGGCCTCGCGGGGGCGAGACGGAGCCTGCAGGTTATGGCGCTTGGTTATGAAGAGGATGGCGGCAAGGGTGAGAGCGCCCAAAAACGTGCGCAACAGTACGATATCGGAGCTCGGCAGCGCGATGACAGCGGCGATGATGCCGTTGGAGCCAAACAATAGCAATGCTGCTAAGTACGTAAACAGTCCGTTGTTCATGCGCTGACATCCCCTCTATATCCGAGCATCTTCACTATGGGTGAACTGGCTTTAGAAGAAAAGCGAATATAATGCATGGCTGACATGACAAAATATCATGCAAGGGTGGAGGACTGCCGTGGAAACGAATATTCAAAAGATGCAGGTGCTGCTCGAGACCGTGCGGGCCGGCAGTTTTACGCGCGCCGCCGAGCGGCTGAGCTATTCGCAGTCGGGCGTGAGCCGCATGGTGGGCGATCTTGAGGCCGATTGGGGCTTTAAGGTGCTCGACCGCAGTCGCGAGGGCGTGGCTCTTTCTGCTGACGGGCGGCAGGTCATGCCGGCTGTCGAGGCGCTCTGTGAGGAATTCGTTCGCTTGCAGCGACGCGTGGATGAGATGCGTGGGCTCATGCGCGGCAAAATCTGCATCGGTACGTTTTCGAGCGTGGCGACCCACGTGCTGCCGCCGGTGATTGCTCGTTTTCGTGCCGATTATCCAGACATTGATTACGAGTTGCTGATGGGCGACTATTCAGAGATTGAACAATGGGTGGCAGAGGGCCGCTGCGACCTGGGCTTTATTCCGCGCGAGCCACGCGGCGCCGGCATGGCGTCGCGACCGTTGGTGCAAGACGAGTTGATGGCCGTGGTGCCAGCGGACTCCTCGCTTGCCACGGCGGAGGTCGTTTCTCTTGCCGATTTAGCCAACGAGCAGTTTATTCTGCTAGAACGCGGCACTGATGACGAGATTACGCCGCTATTCCGTCGGGCGGGGCTGGCGGTGCGCTCAAAACTGTCGACTTGGGATGACTATGCGATTATGGCTATGGTCGAGGATGGCTTGGGCGTGAGCATTCTTCCCGCGCTCATCTTGCGTCGCTGCCAGTTTGATGTTGCTGTGCGTCCGCTCGAAGGGCATCCCCATCGGCAGATCAACGCCATATATCGAACGGCCGATGTTTCGCTTGCCGCCGCTCGTTTCCTCGAATACCTCTAAATGCGTGCACGTCGTTATCGCCTTTGGATAAATCTCGAGGTCTTGCTCATTTTATTTTTGAAATTGAACTTTTCGAAATAGCACGGCGCTATACTGCTGCCTAAATTGAACTCAGGTTCAATTCGTGTTGTATAAATTGAACTTTGCCAGCAAGGAGGTTCTAGTGGCCCAAGAGACGTTTAGCGATCGTCTGCGACAGGCTATGTCCGATCGCGACGTTCGCCAGTCGGACGTGATCCGCGCATCGGAGATGCTCGGCAAAAAACTCGGCAAGAGTCAGATGAGCCAATATGTGAGCGGCAAGACGATTCCGCGGCGCGATGTGGCTGAGCTGCTCGCCCGTATTTTGGAGGTCGATGTTACCTGGCTGCTTGCCGGCGACGCCGATCAAGGCGAGGCATCATCACCCCGCAACGATTCCAAGCCCGAACCCCATCCCTCAGCTCAAATTGCAAGGAGCACCACCATGCGTACTTTTTCTAAATCCACCAAGCTCGATAACGTCCTGTATGACGTGCGCGGTCCCGTCGTCGACGAGGCCGCCCGTATGGAGGACGAGGGCGAGCGCATCCTCAAGCTCAATATCGGCAACCCGGCGCCCTTCGGTTTCCGCACGCCCGATGAGGTCATCAAGGACATGCGCCAGCAGCTGCCCGACTGCGAAGGCTATTCCAACTCGCGTGGCCTGTTCTCCGCGCGCAAGGCGATCATGCAGTATTCGCAGATCAAGGGCTTGCCCAACGTTCAGATGGAGCATATCTACACGGGCAACGGCGTGTCCGAGCTCATTCAGCTTTCGATGAACGCGCTGCTCGACAATGGCGACGAGATTCTGATCCCCAGCCCCGACTATCCGCTCTGGACGGCGTGCGCAACCCTTGCCGGCGGTCATCCCGTGCACTATCTGTGCGATGAGCAGGCGGATTGGTATCCCGACCTGGAGGATATGGAGTCCAAGATCACGAGCGCGACCAAAGCCCTCGTCATCATCAACCCCAACAACCCCACGGGTTCCGTCTATCCGCGCGAGGTGCTCGAGGGCATCGTCGAGGTTGCACGCAGGCATCAGCTGATGATCTTTGCTGATGAGATCTACGACCGCCTGTGCATGGACGGCTACGAGCACGTCTCGATTGCCTCGCTCGCTCCCGATCTGCCCTGCGTCACCTTTAGCGGTCTGTCCAAGTCGCACATGATCGCGGGCTATCGTATTGGCTGGATGGTGCTTTCGGGCAACCAGCGCTGCATGAGCGACTTCATCATGGGCATCAACATGCTCTCCAACATGCGCCTGTGCTCCAACGTGCCGGCTCAGTCGATCGTTCAGACGGCGCTCGGTGGCCATCAGTCCGTCAACGACTACATCCGCCCCGGCGGCCGTGTCTACGAGCAGCGCAACTTTGTGTATGAGGCGCTCAACAAGATTGATGGCATCTCGGTGGTTAAGCCGCGTGCGGCGTTCTACATCTTCCCCAAGATGGATGTGAAGAAGTTCAACATCACCGACGACGAGCAGTTCGCCCTTGACCTGCTGCACGAGAAGAAGATCCTGATCACGCGCGGCGGCGGCTTCAACTGGGCTGAGCCCGACCACTTCCGTATCGTGTACCTGCCGCGCATGGAAGTGCTCAAAGAGTCCCTCGAAGACCTTGCCGACTTCTTTGACCATTACCGTCAGAGCTAGTGGGATAGAAGCTCCGCACTATGAAAAGCTCCCTGCAGTTGTTTTGCTGCAGGGAGCTTTCTTGAATCGGCGGAACTATATAACGATTCCGCAACAGTGGTCGATTTCGTGTTGGATGATCTCGGCGGTGTAGCCCGAGAAGTTCTTGATGCGGTGGACGAAGTTCTCGTCCAAATACTCCACCTTAATGCGGCGGTAGCGGGTACAGGGGCGCTCACCGATCAACGAGAGGCATCCTTCGCTCGTCTGGTAGGCATTGACCTGCTCAAGAATCTGCGGGTTGTACATAAGCAGCGACTTGCTGCCGTCCTTTACGCAGATGATGCGTTTGCGCACGCCGATCATATTGGCGGCGAGGCCCACGCACTCGTGCTCATGCTCATGGAGCGTATCCAGGAGGTCCTGCCCGGTCGCGGCATCATCGGGTCCCGCGTCTTCGGAAGGCAGGCGCAAAAAGAACTCGGATTTCATGATGGGCTTAATCATGGCGGGCTCCTTAAGGTGGACACGTTTGGTTCAGGTCATGATACCGCGACATGTCGCATTAATGTGTGCACATAGATTCTGCAGCTAGATTGGATGGCGACACCATAAACTAATGGACGTTTTGCCGAGAGGCATGAATGTTTAAAGCGCAAAGAGTGCGCGACGGGCCCCGCGAATGGGGCGATGATGCCCGAGAGGGCCAAGAAGGAGTCTCATGTCCGAGAACGAAGAGATCATGAACGAGACCGAGAACGAGACCATGGCTGCCGAGGTCGAGGCAGTCGAGACCGTGGAGACCGAAGCTGCCGAGGTTGAGGCTGCTGACGAGGTTTCCGCCGAGGAGGAGGCCGAGGTTGTCGAGGCCGCCGTTGATTACGATGACGAAGAGCTGATGGACAAGATGCAGAAGGCCGCCCGCCTGCTGCGTAGCCGTCGCTTTGCTATTTCCAAGGAGGAGGAGGCCAAGGCCGAGCGCATGGCGAACATCGAGCGCGCCATCAAGCTGCTTGACCTCAAGCCCAAGATGGAGCAGAAGGAGATGTCCGACCTGCTGGGCATGCGCCTTCGTGAGCTCGATGGCCTGATGGCCGAGGCCGAGGCTGCCGATCTGGTCGGCCGCATCGACGACGCCGAGGGCGATATGCGCAAGATCGTCGTCTTCGCTGCCGAGGATGCCGCTGAGGGCCTGGTCGAGCTTGCCAACAAGAAGGAGAAGCTCCTGCCCGAGCTTTCTTACGAGGAGGCCACCGAGTTGATGGCCGCTCTCGATAAGGTTATCGCTCCGCTCGTCGCCATGGGCCTGGACGAGGACCGCGGTCCTCGCGGTGGCCGTGACGATCGCGGTGGCCGTGGCGGCGACCGTGGTGGCCGCGGTGGCTTTGGCGATCGCGGTGGCCGCGGCGGTGACCGTGGCGGTCGCGGTGGCGATCGTGGCGGCCGTGGCGGCTTTGGTGACCGTGGCGGCGACCGTGGCGGTCGCGGCGGCTTTGGCGGCAACCGTGGTGGCTATGGCGACCGCGGTGGCAACCGTGGCGGCTTCGGCGGCAACCGTGGTAACGACCGCGGCGGTCGCGGCGGCCGCAACGGTGGCGGCTTCCGCGGCAACCGTTTCTAGTTTAGTTACGCCGTTCTACCGAACGGCGTAACAGCTCGACGCTGCGCACCCACCAGAGCGACAACTTGTCATTCAAAGAGGACGGCATGACCAGAAGGTCTATGCCGTCCTCTTTTCATGCCAATTTGTTCGCTCTGGTGGGCGCTCGCTTTCGTTGCCGAAACATCGACATTGCCTTGGTCGAAACCTGCCAAAAAGGGACAGGTTTATTTTGGTCGGTTTTATCTGGGCAAACGTGGTCATCTATCGCAATGTAGTCGTTCGGGTTTTGTCAATAAGGATAGAGAAAAAAGTAAATTATTTTTATGAGGTTACAACATCGGATTGAATAAGGCGCAGTACCTTGTCGGTAAAGGTTTCCCGGCTGGTCTGGCTGAAATGGAAATAAATATCAAAGGTCGTACCGCCAACGGTCTTTACCATATCGGGTGGCGGTACGTCCGGGGCGGGTGAAGCGTTGCCGCCCGCCATCACGGGCAGGGGGATGGCCTTGCCCTCTCTGCTGGTGCTGTCGCTCCCCTCCGGGGCGGGGATGGTGCTGGTGATCGTCATGCTGGGGTCGTAGGTCATAGGCTCTCCTTTCATCATTCATCAAAGTTAATCCACGTGAGCGCCATTTTGCCGCCCACGTTGGAGTGGGGGAAGGGGAATGTATTAGTCCCCCTTTGAGGACTGTCCACAAGCCCCCTGATTGCAAGGCTTTTCAGCCTCTAAATGTCCACGCCTGCGGCGTTCCCGTTCGCTGGCAGCTTTCTTTCTCCGGCGCACATTGGCGGCGCACTCGTCACAGTATTTGCCCCGATTGGAGCGCGGCACGAACATCGCCCCGCACTCGGCACAGGGCCGCGCCTGTCCTCGGTGGAGCAAGGCGGCACACAACCCCTTGTCTGTTGGCAGGACGGCGGCGCGGAACCATTTACAGACCAGGGAATAGGTGATACTCTGGACGCAGACACAAGGCTCCCAGCCGTCATCAAGAGCAAGACAGTTGCCGCCGTCATAATTGCAGCAGTCATGCACCAGCCGCCGGACGGCTCGGTACTGCTGGTAGGTCAGTCGGGGAATGCCGTTCACCGCTCCACCTCCCGGCGTTTCTGCTGGGTCTGCTCCTGCTGGTGTATGGCAGCATCGGCGTTCCGCTTCACCTGTTGAAGCCGCCGCAAATCGTCTTGGATAGGCTTGTACTGCTCATACTCGGCTGTGTACTCCTGGTGAAGCCTCGCCTGTTCCTGTTCCCACGCATGAACGGGGATTTTACCAGCAGGGGAACGGTGCTTGTCCAGCTTCCGGCGGGCCATGTGGAACGTCCTCAACTCGTTCTCATGCTCCCTCTCGAATTTTTCCCGCTTGCCCTTCCACTTGATACCCTGCAACTCGTCATAGACGGGCTTGGTGTCTCGGTAGAGGTCAACAAGGCGAAGCAGTTCCTTCAATTCGTTCAGACGGTCACGCTTCGCTTTCATGGATGTGTTGATGGCCTCCGTTCGTTCACTCTGGGCGGCGATATGGGTCTCTAAATCTTCCAGCGTAGCGATGCCCCTCTCGGTCAGAAAATTGATGGCCTCGGCAAAACCTTTAAGATTTCCAATCCTGGCGTTGCGGCTCCATGCTCCGGCGTTCCGGCCCTCATAGTAGTCGGTCAGCAGGGCGGCAAGGGTCGGGGCCTGGGGCTTGCTCAATTCTTCTTTTATGGCCTTAATCCAATCCGTCAGGCCGGCGATTTTCTTCCGAATATCCCGCAGAATGTTGTTGGCCTTTTTTATCCAGCGGTTCAGATCGCCCTTGTCGGTGGGGATGCCCTTGGCCTCCATCTGGCGGACGGCCACGCCCTCATGGACGGTGGGCAGCAGGTCAAGGCCCTGACGCTCATAGGAGCGGTGGTCGATGCGGCAGGTCAGCCCCTTTTCCTCAAACTTGGCGTTCACCATAGCGGCCCACGCCTCCCGCCAATGTTCCAGTGTTTCCGGGCTTCCCCAGTCGGTAGTGGGAACAGCGTCAAAGAGGGGCTTGCCGTCCTCTCCCATAATGCGGTTCCCGTCCTCGTCCAGACGGTAGCGGCGGCGCTGCTTGCACCCCCATTTGCCGTCTGGCTCAATGGGCCGGATGGGGCAGAGAACATGAAAGTGCGGGTTAGGAATACCGCCGTCCTCCTTGTCCGGCTGGTGGATGGCAAAGTCGGCAATCATGCCCCGGCCCACAAGCTGCTCCGAAACAAATTGCCTTGCAAGAGCGATGTTTTCCTCCAATGAAAACTCGTTCTGCAAGGCAATGTCAAAGCTATATGCAAGCTGGGCTTTCTTGCCGCGCTCGGCCTTCTCCACGGCGTTCCAGAGGGTGGCGCGGTCTTGGTACTGGTTGGGGGCCTGGGGCGGCAGGAGAATGTCTGTGCAGACCACGCCGCCCTTGTGGGTGTAGTCGCTGACCTCGCCATAGTATTCGCTATACAATTTCTCCCCGGCTCGGTAGGCGGCGGACGTGACAACAGACTGTCCCGCGCTCCGTTTGACCTGGGTAACGTGGAGATGGAACAGGGCCAATTATCCGCTTTCCTGCTGGTCAGTGGCTTGGCTCACCAGGGCGGCAACTTCCGGCAGGGAAAAGACCTTTTCCATCAAAAGAAAAAAGGCCCTTTCGCTCATGCCGCGCACCTCCGGGGCGATACTCTCCACCGCTCCGCCACGGGTGATAAGTCGGTGGTTTCGCTTCTTCCTTTCGCCTTGGGTGTAGTAGCGGATGCGGTTCTCATACCGCTGGCCTCTGTGCTGGTACTGCTCCAACTTAGCGGTGGCCTCAGCATACTCTTTCTCTAATTCTTCGCGTGACTTGTCCATCGTGTTTGACCTCCTTCTTGGCAAAACAAAAGACCGTCTACCTGCTGTGTCGGGTAAACGGTCAAGGGTAACGGTATTCGGTTTTAGCCTCGCTGGAAAGGTGCAGACGCAGAGCGGATGTACCTTTCCAGCGAGGGCGCAGGGATAGCCGCAAAGCGGCGCAAGGGGCGCAGCCCCTTGTACGGAGCGGAGCGACGCAAACGGCCCGGACTTTCGGAAGTCCGGGCCGTAGCCTCGCAGAGCGCACGATACATGGTCGCAGACCATGTATAGAAGTGCGCCCTTTGTTCCAAAGGGATTTTATAAGTCCATCATTGATGGGAGAATTTTGTTGAACATATGGCGCACCTTATCAATCCGGGTGTTTGGGCGGCGTGGCTGAAAAACTGGTTCGCCGCTGGCGATTTGATACCCCTTCAATTCTGTTAAACAAACGCTTCTCCCGTTTGTATAAAAGGTGAGGTCATTGCGGTACTCTTGCACACAGCGGGCAGGGATTTCGCCAGTAAAAATCACCTCGCTGTTTTTAACCTGGGTCGTTTCAATACTCGCGCAATATTTTGGTGCGTCATGATAAGCTCTGGAGAGATATTCCTGCGGCGCATAGAGTGTAAAAGAAAGATATGGTTCCAATAGCTGCGTCCCCGCCTTTTTCAACACCTGCTCCAATACAATAGGTGCCAATGACCGAAAGTCTGCGGGAGTGCTGACCGGACTATAATAAAGCCCATACTCAAAACAGATTTTACAGTCCGTTACCTTCCATCCATACACGCCTTGTTCCAGACCGTAGCGGATACCATCCAATACAGCGTTTTGAAAACTCTGATTCAAGTATCCAACGGAAACTTTGCTCTCATACTGCACTCCGGTGCCAAGGGGGAGAGGGGTGACGGACAGCCCGATGGACGCCCAGAATGGATTGGGCGGCACTTCGATATGAATGGTGTGACTTACCGCTTTCAATGGCCTCTCCATATAGATGACGGTAGGTTCTTTTGCAGTTGTGTTGAGCTGATATTTTTCCACCAGAAGATCAGAGATAATTTCCAATTGTACCCGGCCCAAAAAGGAGAGAATGATCTCATGGGTCACAGCGTCTACTTCATAGCGCAGAAGCGGGTCGGTATCCGCAATTTCTGTCAAGGCGTTTAACAAGCGTTCCCTCTGTTCTGGTTTCTCTGGTGCAATTGTTGTCCGCAGCAAAGGGAGAGGATTGTCGCTCCACGTTTCACGGGGCAGCAGCAGTTTGTTTCCCAGCACATCATTCAGCCGCAAACTGTCGCAGGGTACAATGACGATCTCGCCCGCATGGGCAATCTCTGTTCGGACAATCTCACCCTTTGAGGGGATACGCATTTCCGTAATTTTCAGTTTTTCTTTCCCTGCCAAGGCTACGGAATCCCGCAAATGAAGCGTACCGCTATACAACCGCAGATAGGCAAGGCGTTGGCTCTGGTTTGCGTACTCAACTTTGAACACAGTTCCGCACAATTCAGAGCTGTTCTGCCCGGTGGGTGATTGGAATGTATCTGTGACCGCTTCAATGAGTTGTCGGATTCCCAAGTTTACCTTGGCACTGCCATGATAGACCGGAAACAGAGAGACGCTTTGGATTCTCCTGTTTTCCTCCCGCAGAAGTTCTTCTTTGTCCATTGGTTCTCCGGCAATATATTTCTCCAACAATTCATCACAGTCCGCAATCACGGTATCCCAATTCTCCAGCCCCATGTTTTCCATGATGGATATATCCGGGGAAAGCTGCACGTTCTGCTTAATAATCATATTTGCGGAGAGCTTATCTCGGATAGACTGATACACACCTGGCAGGTCAATCCCGTCCTGGTCGATTTTGTTAATAAAGATAACAGTTGGGATTTTCATTACTTGCAGAGCATGAAACAGAATACGGGTCTGCGCCTGAACGCCGTCTTTTGCAGAAACAACCAAAATCGCTCCGTCAAGAATGGCAAGGGAGCGATAGACCTCCGCTAAGAAATCCATATGCCCAGGAGTATCCACAATGTTGACCTTACAATCGTGCCACTGAAAGGAAGTGACCGCCGTTTGAATGGTGATTCCACGCTGCCGCTCTAAAAACATGGTGTCCGTTCTCGTTGTTCCCTGATCCACACTGCCGGGCGCCTCGATTGCTCCGCTGGTATATAACAGGCTCTCCGTCAAGGTCGTCTTACCTGCGTCTACATGAGCAAGAATGCCAATATTGATGATTTTCATATGATTGTCCTCCATACAAGGCCCAGAAGGGCGCAAAAATCCCCAGCGACAAATACTTTTACCGCTGGGGATGATAGGTAGGACACACATGAAAACTGCGGCCAAGGCTGGCCGTTGTCTATCACGATATGAAATGAAAAGGCAAAAGTATTCTTAAATTGGGTACAAAAACCAAGCCCTCTCCTTGAGGACGTTTGTCTTTGTTCCCATTATCAAATTTTATTTAAGAATACCTTGCCGCATATTGATAAACTCCTTTGCTTGGATTTTTATAGTATAGCATATCAAATTCCCAAAAGCAACCCTGTTAAGATAAATTTTTTCTGTCACTGCACCTCCATATCTCTCTCGTGTATACGCCATACGCAACTCTTTTCAAAAAAGAAGTGGACGCGCTGGCAAAGCTGTGGTAGAATGAAACGAAAGAAGGTGAGGATGGTGGAGCTCAAAACGACAATCGCCCAGGGACTGCACGTCACAGATGACAGCGCGGGTTATGATGCCGCCTGTAAGCGTGTCCTGTCTGAAAAGGCAATCCTGGCGCGGATTATGAAGTCCTGCCTGGAAGAATACAAGGATTGCGATGTCAATGATATTGCCGAGAAGTACATTGAGGGCCAACCCCAGGTGTCCGCCGTCCCGGTGCTGCCGGACGAGGGTGGCACAGTCATCAGCGGCATGGACACCGAGGACAAATCGGTGCGCGAGGGGACAGTCACCTATGACATTCGCTTCCGCGCCATCGTTCCCGACTCCGAGGAACAAATTGCCCTCATCATCAACGTGGAGGCCCAGAACGATTTTTACCCCGGCTATCCGCTGATAAAGCGTGGCATATACTACTGTTGCCGCATGATTTCTTCCCAGTACGGCAGGGAGTTCACTGGCTCCCATTATGAGAAAATCAAGAAGGTCTACTCCATCTGGATTTGCATGAAACCGCCGCAGTATCGAGAGAACACCATTACCCGGTATCGGCTGGTGGAAGAATATCTGGTCGGCGAGGGCAAAGAACCCATCAGGAATTATGATTTGCTGTCCATCATCATGCTGTGCCTTGGCGGGCCGGATGGGTCAAATTATGACGGCGTATTGCGGATGCTGGATGTGCTTCTCTCCAACGAAACCAGCGAGGCGGAAAAGCGGAAAATTTTGCAGGACGATTACGACATTCAAATGACGCAGACAATGGAAAGGGAGGTGTCGGTCATGTGTAATTTGAGCAAGGGCGTTGAGGAAAAAGGCGTTGCTAAAGGTATCTTGTCCTCTATCAAAAACCTCATGGAAACGATGGGGCTGACCATTGAACAGGCTATGGCGGCGCTGAAAGTCCCGGAGGGCGAACGTCAGAAATATATGGATTTGCTGGAACGGCAGTAATGACAAAAACGCCACGGACTATCGTTGTCCCTGGCGTTTTCTGTATCTACGTTAGCTGACTTGAGCAGCTTCGGCTTCTGCCTGTTTCTTCCTGTGGTAGTTCTCCCGCCTCGCGGCAAGCATACGTTCATACCGGGCCTGGGCTTCGGGATCTCCGGCGGCAGCGTCCGCATACATTTTCTGACGGGACTTCTTTACCGCTTCTGACTGTTGCGCTCTCTGCTGCGCCAACTCTGCCGCCGCTACCGGGTCGGTTTCGGCGCGGGCTTTCAAATCCTGCAAAGCCGCCTTTTTCCGATTGCGATGGGCTTCCAGCCGTTCCGCTTCTTCTAGGGTGAGAGGCAAACCTGCCTCGGCACATCTGGCAAGTTCTTTCAACGTCCGCTGTTGGGGCTTCGGGGGCTGTGCGGACTTCTGCCTGTCACGCCACGCTTTGTGCTGCTCGGCTTTCTTCTGGCGGTGCGCCGCAAGCCGCTCCGCTTCCTCCGGGGTGAGATCGGCTCCATCCAGCTTGGCGAGTTCCTTCAGTGAGCGTTTGCGAGGCTTCTCTGGCTGACTGGCCTTTTTCTTGTCGCGTTGCTTCTGCTGATAGGCCCGATTGCGCTCTAACCGCCGTTCTTCCTCCGCCTGTTCCTCCGGGGTCAACAGGCCCGCCCGCTTCCTCGCGGTAAACTCCCGGCGCTCCTGCTTGTACCTCTCATACCGAACCTGGGCAAGCACCTGGGAGCGTTCCTCTTTCTCTGCCTGTTCCTCCTGCTGGCGGCGTTCTTCCTCCTGCTCCATCGGGGTCACAATGTCGGCGGGAACCTCAAACGCGCCAATGAAATTGAAATAGAAATCTAACCGCTGACGGCGCTGCTTTCCCCGTCCGTTGCCCTCATGGACAACGATTTTCTCGATAAACTCATTGAGAATGGGCGTAGTCAGTTCCGAAAAATCGGTGTACCGCTTGGCAAGGTCGATAAACTCCGTCATTCTCACCCGGTCGGCGTTCCAGTTGTCCAGCAAGCCCTGCCACTCCGTCATGGAGGCTTCCAGCGCGGCCTGTTCCTCGTCATACTCGGCAAGGAGACGGCTGAAATGCTTATCCGGCAGCTTGCCCGTGGCGTTGGCCTCGTACAGCTTCTTCACCAGTCCGTCCAGTTCGGCGTGGCGCTTCTTCGCCTGGACAATCTGTTTCCGGCAATCCTTGACTGCTTCCTCCTGGCGCAGACTGGATGCCTTTCGAACCCGCTGAACAAACTCCTGCTCGTTGTTGCGGACATACCAGCTTATCCGCTGGATGGCGGAGAGGATCGCCGCTTCCAGCTTTTGCGTGGCAACATAGTGAATGGTGCAATCCTCCATAGGTGCCCGGTATCTGGAACAGGTGAAAGCATCGTCAATGTACTTGCCTTGGACAAGACTGTTGTGGTGGGTCAGCTTTGCGCCGCAGTCGGCACAGTAGAGCAGTCCGGTTAAACGGTTAGGGGCATTACTCCGCTTGGGTGTCCGGCGCTTGGTTTCCCGCAAACGCTGAACATTGTGCCACGTTTCTTCGTCAATGATGGCGGGGACGGCTCCCTCAAATACAAATTGTTCCTCTGGCATTGTCCTGCGGGTGCTTTTAGTCTTGTAGTTCTCACAGACAGTCTTGCCCAGCACCTTGCGCCCCAGGTACTCCGGCCTTTTAAGAATATAACCCAGGGTGGTGGCAGACCATGCGTAGGGGTCGCGGTAGCTGTTGGCTCGAACAGGACAGCCGATACGCTTCCAGTGTTCGGAAGGGATGGGGATTTGCTCGGCCCGCAGCGTTCGGGCGATGCCGTTGACGCTCTGACCGTCCATGACCATCTGAAAGATGCGGCGCACAACGGCGGCAGCTTCCTCGTCGATCACCCACT
>CAJLJQ010000008.1:0-36807 GCA_905207015.1 uncultured Collinsella sp.
GGCGTGCATATTCCCGATGCGAAGGTGCAGTCCGCCGAACCGGAGGAGCTGGATCCCGTTGCGGAGAAACCGACCGAGGATACGCCCGTCATGGACACGAAGAAGGGCGCCAAGGCTCCTGAGAAATAATCCATGGCGCGCCGCCGTCCGGGCCTGCGCAAACGGCTGGCCCTCAATATCTTTTCCGATCTCTACGCTTCGACGGTCGCCGAGCACCGGCTCACGACGCTCTTCTGGGAGTGTACGCTGCGCTGCAACCTCCGGTGCGGCCACTGCGGTTCGGACTGCACGGCCTCGCCCGACTGCCAAGACATGCCGGCCGAAGATTTTTTCCGCGTGCTCGACCGCCAGATCACGCCCCGCGTCGATCCGCACCGCGTGATGGTCGTCCTCTCGGGCGGCGAGGTGCTCGTGCGCTCCGACCTGGAACGGATCGGCCGTGCGCTCTACGACCGCGAATACCCGTGGGGGATGGTCACCAACGGCATGGCGCTCACGCCGCAGCGGTTCGACGGACTGCTCGGGGCGGGACTGCACTCGATGACCGTCTCGATCGACGGATTCGAGGCCGAGCACAACCGTTTGCGCCGCCATCCGCTCAGTTTCGCCCGCGCTGCGGAGGCGGTGCGCATGGCCGCCGCCGAGGCCGACGCTTGCGAGCGCGGCGTTATCGTTCAGGACACCGCTTGGGAGGGCTACGAGAAGATCCCGTCCTGGATCATGGAGGGCTACGGCACCATGGCTTCCGAGGCTGCCGAGCAGCTGCGCGAGATGGCCATCAACCGCCCGACGCACGTCTTTGTCCAGGCTGGCGTAGGCTCGCTCGCCGGCGCCGTGGTGGGCTACTTCACCAACCTGTATCCCGATAACCCGCCCACCTTCGTCGTGGTCGAGTGCGCGCCTGCCGCCTGCCTGTACAAGGGCGCTGCCGCCGGCGACGGCGATCCGCGCATTGTGGACGGCGACATGCCCTCCGTCATGGCCGGCCTGTGCTGCGGCGAGCCCAACATCTTGGGCTGGGATATCCTGCGCAACCATACCACCGCGTTCGTGTCCTGCCCCGACTGGGTCACCGCTCGCGGTATGCGTACCCTGGGTGCTCCCGAGAAGGGCGACCCGCGCGTCATCTCCGGCGAGTCCGGCGCGGTGACCACCGGCCTGGTCGAGACCCTCATGCTCGATCCCGAGTACGCCGAGCTCAAGGAGCTCATCGGCCTGGACAAGACGAGCTCCGTGCTCTGCTTCTCCACCGAGGGCGACACCGATCCGGATCAGTACCGTCGCATCGTCTGGGAGGGCGAGTACCCGACTTGCTAGCAGGCTGACCTGTCCGGAGGCAGCCGGAGGACTTTACTCCCTGCTCGGACAGTCCTGCTCGCACGGAGAGCACATTAAGTGCTCTCCGGCTCGTGCGGAACTCGCGACGGAGCAAAGTCCTCCGTCCGCCTCCTATGGTTGCTTGCTTGCCGGGTGCTCGACCTCACGCTGCTTGGCACAAGTGATCTATCTGAAATATCTACCTGTAGGTAAACCCTTGTAGAAAGGTTGACTGTTATGACTAAGGAACTCGATTTCGAGGCAATTAAAAACGCTGCTGAGTCTCACCGCGCTGACATGACCCGCTTCCTGCGCGCTATGATCTCCCACCCCTCTGAGTCTTGCGAGGAGGGCGAGGTTGTCGCTTGCATCAAGGCCGAGATGGAGAGCCTTGGCTATGACGAGGTCAAGGTCGACGGCCTGGGCAACGTTATGGGCTTTATGGGCGAGGGCGACAAGATCATTGCCATCGACTCTCACATCGACACCGTCGGCATCGGCAACATCGAGAACTGGGATGCCGATCCCTATGAGGGCTACGAGACCGACGAGATCATTTACGGCCGCGGCGGCTCCGACCAGGAGGGTGGCATGGCTTCTGCTACCTACGCAGCCAAGATGATGAAGGACATGGGCCTCATCCCCGAGGGCTACAAGATCATGGTCGTCGGCACCGTCCAGGAAGAGGACTGCGACGGCATGTGCTGGCAGTACATCTACAACAAGGACGGCATTAAGCCCGAGTTCGTCATTTCCACCGAGCCCACCGACGGCGGCATCTATCGCGGTCACCGCGGCCGCATGGAGATCCGCGTCGACGTTCACGGCACCTCCTGCCACGGCTCCGCTCCCGACCGCGGCGACAACGCCATCTACAAGATGGCCGACATCATCGCCGACGTCCGCGCCCTCAACAACAACGGCTGCGACGAGTCGATCGACATCAAGGGCCTCGTCAAGATGCTCGACCCCAAGTACAACCCCGAGCACTTCGAGGACGCCCGCTTCCTGGGCCGCGGCACCTGCACCGTCAGCCAGATCTTCTACACCAGCCCCAGCCGCTGCGCTGTCGCTGACTCCTGCGCCATCTCCATCGACCGTCGCATGACTGCCGGCGAGACCTGGGAGTCCTGCCTGGACGAGATCCGCAACCTGCCGGCCGCCAAGAAGTACGGCGACGACGTGAAGGTCTCCATGTACATGTACGACCGTCCGTCCTGGACCGGCGAGGTCTACGAGACCGAGGCTTACTTCCCCACGTGGATCAACAAGGAGACCGCTCCGCACGTCAAGGCCCTCGTCGACGCCCACAAGGCCATGTTCGGTGACGAGCGCATCGGCTGCGAGCCCAGCATGGACAAGCGCACCGGTCGTCCGCTGTGCGACAAGTGGACCTTCTCCACGAACTGCGTTTCCATCCAGGGCCGCTACGGCATCCCCTGCGTTGGCTTTGGCCCGGGTGCCGAGTCTCAGGCTCACGCTCCCAACGAGGTCACCTACAAGGACGACCTGGTCACCGCTGCTGCCATGTATGTGGCTGCCCTGAACCTCTACGATCCGGGCCAGGCCGATGGCGACGCCACCGTGTTCCGCGCCGGTCTGACCAACAACAAGATCGACTAGTCCCATTCTTCGATCTTGTTGAGCCGGGGGCCGCTCGTGTCCCCGGCATCTCCTGTTGACTTGGGGCCCGCGGTCGTTATCTCCCATGCTTCCTCAACGGTAGCGGGTCCTCGTCATAGCGCTCTGCATGTTCTAGCCACACGCGCATGCCGGGGCGCATCTACTCATTGCGATCGTTTCACCTTTAGAAAGGACATTTACATGGACGCCAAGTTTACCGAGCTCGTCGAGCAGCTGAACGGCCTCGACTTTAAGGGTATGTACGGCAGCGACTTCCTGCACACCTGGGACAAGACCACCGATGAGCTCAAGGCGCTCTACATCGTCGCCGACGCCCTGCGCGAGCTGCGCGAGAACAACGTTTCGTCCAAGATCTTCGACTCGGGCCTGGCCGTCTCGCTGTTCCGCGACAACTCCACCCGTACGCGCTTCTCCTTCTCTAAGGCCGCCAACCTGCTCGGCCTTGAGCTGCAGGACCTGGACGAGAAGAAGTCCCAGATTGCTCACGGCGAGACCGTCC
Organism: uncultured Collinsella sp.; assembly: GCA_905207015.1. Taxonomy (GTDB): domain Bacteria; phylum Actinomycetota; class Coriobacteriia; order Coriobacteriales; family Coriobacteriaceae; genus Collinsella. The sequence continues at coordinate 3,461 of CAJLJQ010000008.1, forward strand.
GCGAGACCGCTACCATGATCTCCTTCATGGCCGACGTCATCGGCATCCGCGACGACATGTACATCGGCAAGGGCGACGCCTACATGGCCGAGGTCTCCGAGTCCGTGCAGCAGGCCTACGAGGATGGCGTTCTGGATCACCGTCCCACGCTCATCTCCCTACAGTCCGACTCCGATCACCCCACGCAGTCCTCTGCCGACATGCTCTACCTCATCAACGAGTTTGGTGGTCTTGAGAACCTCAAGGGCAAGAAGGTTGCTGTCACCTGGGCCTATTCGCCCTCTTACGGCAAGCCGCTGTCCTGCCCGCAGTCGCTGATCAGCCTGCTGCCCCGCTTTGGCATGGACGTCACCCTGGCTCACCCCGAGGGCTACGACCTCATGCCCGAGGTCGTCGAGCGCGCCAAGGGCTATGCCGCCGAGTCCGGCACCACCTTTAAGCAGGTCAACACCATGGCCGAGGCCTTCGAGGGCGCCGACATCGTGATCCCCAAGAGCTGGGCTCCGTTTGCCGCCATGGAGAAGCGCACCAACCTGTACGCCGAGGGCGACGATGCCGGCATCGCCGCGCTCGAGAAGGAGCTGCTCGCCCAGAACGCTACGCATCAGGACTGGTGCTCCACGACCGAGCTCATGGAGAAGACTGCCAACGGCCAGGACACCATCTTTATGCATCCGCTGCCCGCCGACATCTCCGGTGTCTCCTGCGAGCACGGCGAGGTCAACGCCGACGTCTTCGACATGCACCGCGTGGGCATGTACAAGGAGGCCAGCTACAAGCCGTACGCCATCGCAGCCATGATGTTCCTGCAGAAGGTTGCCGATCCCGCCGCTACCCTCAAGGCCCTCGACGAGCGCAACACCGCCCGTTGGTTCCAGGCCTAAAGCTGGGTTGAGGTAAGCCATGTAAAGGGGGCGCTCTGCCAACCGGCGGGGTGCCCCTTTTTGCATCGTGGGCGTGCGGGATAAGCGCTTTCGATGTAGATGCCCCGCGACGCGAGTTATGGGTACGATGGTTTCAGGGGAGGTATCGCCATGAAACTTGGTTGCGTCATTATGGCTTCGGGCGAGGGCAAGCGATTTGGCTCTAACAAGATGCTCGCTGATATCTATGGCGAGCCGCTGATTGCCCGGACCATTGATTCGGTTCCCCGGGGCTTTGACGTTGTGGTTTCGACGCGTTGGCCCGAGGTCGCTCAGATTTGTGATGACAAGCATTGCCCGTGCGTGCTGCACGATGGCGAGCTGCGCAGCGAAAGCGTCCGTGCGGGCCTTTCGTGGGGAGTCGAACGCAACTGGAAAGGTTGCCTCTTTTTGCCGGGCGACCAGCCGCTCGTGAGTTCGGATTCTTTTGAGGCTATGGTTCGTGCATTTGACGAGCGTGGCCGCAAGCATCCGGTGCGTCTTGCGTGCAACGGTGAGCCTTCGAGCCCGGTGCTCTTTCCGGCGGAACTGTTCGATGCACTTATGTGTCTTGAGGGTAAGGACGGCGGCGGTTCGATCCTCAAGGACCGTACCGACGTGGTGCTGGTCGAGGCGCGTGCCTACGAGCTGTGGGACGTCGATACCGTCAAGGGACAGCGACGCATAACGGAGCATATCGCCGCCTGCTCGTATTTTGATCGCGTGGCCAACTGCATCAATCAATAAGGAGCAATTATGATCATCATCAAAAACGGCGCACTCGTGACGCCCCAAGGGCTTCGCCGCGCCGATCTTGCCATGGATGGCGATAAGATCGTACGGATTGCCGCGGCGATTGAGCCGGCCGAGGGCGATACCGTCGAGGATGCTGCGGGCTGCTGGGTGTTCCCGGGCTTTATCGATGGGCACACGCACATGCAGTGCTGGACCGGCATGGATTGGACAGCCGATAGCTTTGAGACCGGCACGCGCGCGGCTGCCTGCGGCGGCACGACGACCATTGTGGACTACGCGACGGCCGATCGCGGCGTGACCATGCCCGATGCCTTGGTCGAGTGGCATCATCGCGCCGACGGCACCTGCACCGCCAACTATGCCTTCCATATGGCGCTTGCCGAGTGGAATGAGCGCAACCGCGCCGATCTTTCGGCCATGCGCGAGGCGGGCGTGTCGTCGTTTAAGACCTACTTTGCCTACGACCATCTGCGCCTGGACGATGCCGAGACGCTCGAGGTGCTGGAGGAGCTCAAGCGCGTGGGCGGTATCCTGTGCGTGCATTGCGAGAACGGCACGTTGGTCAACGCGCTGCAGAAGCGCGTGTTTGAGCAGGGTATCCACGGGCCCGAGGGCCATGCGCTCAGCCGTCCGGACGTGTGTGAGGCCGAGGCCGTGAGCCGCCTGCTGTATCTGGCGCACTTGGCCGGGGACGCTCCGGTCAACGTGGTGCACCTTTCGACCAAGCTGGGGCTCGAGGCCATTCGCGCTGCCAAAGCGCACGGGCAGAAGAACATCTATGTCGAGACCTGCCCTCAGTATCTGATGCTCGACGACACCTGCTATCTGGAGCAGGGCGAGGACGGCTTTGCGGGTGCCAAGTACGTGATGAGCCCGCCGCTGCGCCATGCCGGTGACCGTGCCGCGCTGCGCGAGGCGCTTGTGGCTGGCGAGATCGATACTATTGCGACCGATCATTGCAGCTTTAACCTGCACGGGCAAAAGGACCGAGGACGCGATGATTTCCGCGCGATTCCCAACGGCGGGCCCGGCGTGGAGCATCGTCCCGTTACGATTGCCACGAGCTTTGAGGGACAGCTGGGTCCCGAGGATCTGTGCCGCTTGATGAGCGAGAATCCGGCGCGCGTTTTTGGCATGTATCCGCGCAAGGGCTGTCTTGCCGAGGGCGCCGATGCCGACGTGTGCGTGTGGGATCCGTGCGCGCGTTGGACGATCAGCGCCGCGACGCAGCATCAGGCCGTGGACTACACGCCGCTCGAGGGCTTTGAGGCACATGGCCGCGCCAAGGCCGTGTTTGTGAACGGCGTGCTGGCGGCACGCGACGGCGAGCCCACCGGAGCCCAACCCGGCCGCTACGTGCCCCGCTAACAGGAGGGCTACCGCTGGAGGCTGCTGGCGATGAGGGGGCGGTCGAGGGCTGCCTCAAAGCGATCTGCCATGGCCGGGTCGCTGAGCGTGTCGACTTGGTTGAGCATGATGCGGGCATTGTCGAGGTTCAACATCTGCAGCTCGGCATTGAGCACCATGGCGACGCGCTCTGGGGTGGCAGCGTCGGTGGGCTCGCAGCCGCAGCGCTCGCAGAAGAGCTCGGGGCGGTGGACAACCTTGGCGACGGGCTTGCCCAGCCCTGAGGCGCCGACGACCCAGACAACGTTTGCCGTGGCGGCGGGAATTACCGGCTCCCAGGCGGCATGCGCCTTGAGCGGGAGTCGCTTGCTGCCATCTGCCTCGGCCAACACATAGTCAAAGCGCTGCGCCAGCTGGTCGAGCGGCTCAGCGGGGGCGGAGAGCTTGCCTGTCTCCGGGTCCAAGACGCCTGCCTGGCAGATGCTTCCGCGCACAAGGCCCGCGCAGGCCTCGCAGGTGCAGCCGGGGGCATGCACGGCACCCGGCTTCCAAGGCGCGGCATCCAGGCGACGGTTTGACCCGTCCCACGGCACGCCGGCGACGGGAAACATGTGCGTGGTGGTGCAGAGGAGCACGCGGCCGCCAGCGCGCATGAGCTCGAGACCCAGCGTCTTTAGCAAGGTCGACTTACCGCCACTGCCGATAATTGCGGTAATGCCCGGCTCGATCCTGAGCGCCGAGGCAAGATTGCCGCTAACCGTTTCCATTTGTTCACCGCCGTATAATACTGTGATAATAAATAATCATCAGAGTAGCGGTCGAACCGCTTTTGCTCTGCTCAAACCGTAGCACAGGGAGGTGCCCCGGGAATGCTCGTTTATGTTCGCGGCGCCGGCGATATCGCCACGGGTGTCGCTGCCCGTTTGGTGCGCGCCGGCGTGTCGGTCGTTATGGCCGATATCGCGGTTCCCACGTGCATCCGCCGCACAATCAGTTTTTGCGAGGCCATTCGCCTGGGCGAGGTCCAGGTCGAGGGCATTCGCGCTCGCTTGGCACAGACGCCGGCTGAGGCGCTTGCGATTGCCGAGGCTGGAGACGTCGCCGTTGTGGTAGACCCTCAGGCCAAGATGATCGGCGAGCTGAAACCCGCGGCTGTGGTCGACGCGATTTTGGCTAAGCGCAACTTGGGCACCACGCGCGACATGGCGCCCGCCGTCATCGCCGTGGGGCCGGGCTTTACCGCGCCGGTTGACTGCGACGCCGTGGTCGAGACCATGCGCGGGCATTTTCTCGGCCGTGTCATTACCCAAGGTTCGCCCCAGCCTAACACGGGCGTGCCGGGCATTATCGCCGGCTATGGCAAGGAACGTGTTATCCACAGCCCCGCCGCCGGCGTGTTTCGGTCCGACCGCGCAATCGGCGACATCGTGAGCGCCGGAGACGTGATTGGCTACGCGGGCGATACGCCCATGTGCACGCAGATCGATGGCTGTCTGCGCGGGCTTTTGGCGAACGGCGTGCAGGTGACTGAGGGCTTTAAATGCGCCGATGTCGATCCGCGCGGCGACGCCAGCTACATCAACTATATTTCGGACAAGGCGACATCGGTCGGCGGCGGCGTGCTCGAGGCACTCGCTATGCTCACCGATGTCTTTAGAGGATAGAAGGCGGCAATGGAAAAGCTCGATGTTGTGAATGCGGCGCTTGCCGCCCTGCGTGCTGGCGAGACGTGCGAGCTCGTGGTCGTGGCCGGTACGGCGGGGTCATCACCACGCGGCGTGGGCGCCTGGATGGCCGTCTTTGCCGATGGCAGCCAAGCGGGCACCATCGGCGGCGGCAAGATTGAGCTTTTTGCGCTGGACGAGGCGCGCGAGCTGCTGGCCGCAGGGCAATCGCGTCTGGTCCGCTACACCATGGGCGGCGAGAACTCCGATACCGGCATGATCTGCGGCGGGGCCATCTGCCTGTGCTACCTGCATCTGGACTCGACCCAGGCACCGTTGTTCCAGTCGGTTGCCGACGTCTTGGCCTATCGGCGCATCGGCGACTTCGTCATCGACTTTGAGCCGTTTATCGCGAGCGCGCTCGAGGGCGATGTGGTTGAGTACCATGGCGAGACATCGCGCCATACCATTGCCGGCTGCCCCGAGCTTTCGCTGGTGGAGGAGGGGAGTAAGGTCACCTACACCAACGCCGCCTCCGAGATTCCCCCGGCGCACATCGAGACGCTCTGCCCCGAGGGCCTGACCTATATCTTTGGCTGCGGCCACGTGGGCGCTGCGACGGCGCGGGTGCTCACGGCGGCGGGCTTTGCCGTCGTGGCTTGCGACGACCGCCCCGGCACGCTGACCCCCGAATGGGTGCCCGGCGTCTACGACCGTCGTCTGGTCGATTATAAGAACCTGAGCGAGCTGTGCCCCATCGGCCCGCGCGACTTGGTGGTCGTCGCCACGGCGGGTCACAAGTCCGATATCGACGTGGTGATTCAGGTCATGCGCGCCAAACCCGCCTATCTGGGCTGCTTGGGCTCGCGCCGCAAGACCGCCTTTGTGCGCGCCCGCCTGGAGCAGGAGGGCTTTACGCAGGAGCAGATCGACGAGCTGCACCTGCCGATTGGTGTCGCCATCGAGGCCGAGGACCCCGAGGAGATCGCCATCTCCATCGCCGCCGAGATGATCCACCTGCGTCGCACCAAACTCGTCCCCCGCAAGCGCTAGTCGCATCCCAAATGAGCTGCCCCAGCCCTCTGCCGCATGCGGGTCAAAATGCTACCTGTGCCATATGCCCTATAATGTCCGACCGTTGAGCGGCATGGGGCCGCTGCCTAGGGTATGGGAGGCGCAAATGGCAGAGTCGGCAGCAGGGGATGCCCTGTTCGAGCGTACGGGAAAAGTTTCGTTTGTGCAGGTATTACCCCATGCACTGCAGCATGTGCTGGCGGCATTCGCGGGTATCGTCACGCCCGCCATCATTATCGCGTCGGTCTGTGGCTTTACCCCTCAAGAGGAAGCCGCTGTCATCCAGGCGTCGCTCGTCCTCTCGGCGATTGACATTTTCCTTCAACAGTTTCCCATAAAAGGTGTCGTCGGTTCGGGCCTGCCCATTGTGATGGGTGCGAGCTTTACCTTCGTGCCGGCGCTCAAGGCAGTCGGTCTTGAGCTTGGTTTTGAGGCCGTACTGGGCGCCCAGGTAATCGGCGGCGCGCTCGTCGCGCTCTTCGGCCTACTGTTTAGGCGCGTGAGTTTTCTGTTTCCGGCCCCGGTGCTTGGCACCGTCATCTTTGTCATTGGCCTGTCGCTATGCCCAGTGGCAGTTGCCTCCATGGCGGGCGGGGAGGGCGCGGCCGATTTTGGCAGTGTCACCAACTGGGCCGTCGCGCTCGTGACGTTTGTCGTCACCTTTATGGCCGGTAACTACGGCAAGGGCGCGCTTAGGCTGGGCAGCATCCTGGCCGGTATCTGCGCGGGCTTTGTTTTGGCTGCAGTGTTGGGCATGGTCGATTTCTCGGCCATCGCGACCGCCAGCTGGTTTGCTCCGCCTGCCCTGGGCGCCCATCGCCTGGTGTTCGACCCGGCCGCGTGCGCCGTCGTGGGCGTTGTCGCCATTGTCAACGCCGTGCAGGTCATGGGCGAGTTTGCCGCTGTCTCGTCCGCTGCGCTCGATACCCCTGCGACCGATAGCCAGATTTCGGGCGGTCTGATCGCCAACGGTCTGGTCGGTATGCTGTCGGGCTTTTTGGGCGGTGTCCCCACGGCAACCTTTGGCCAGAATGTGGGCATTATCGCCGAGAACAAGGTCGTCAACCGTATGGTCTTTACGCTTGCCGCCGCCATCTTGCTCATCGCGGGCCTGCTGCCCAAGTGCGCGGCAGTGCTCACGTCCATTCCGCAGCCGGTAATCGGCGGCGCCACGATCGGCGTGTTCGCAACCATCGGCATGAACGGTGTGGTCATGTTTGCCCGCCACGGCCTGTCTCAGCGCGATACCACGCTTATGGGTCTCTCTATCGCCTTTGGCACGGGCATTGAGCGCACGGCCGGCGCGCTTGCCGGCGCTGGATTCCCCACATGGGTCGGCACCGTCTTTGGCGGATCCTCCATTGCCGTCGCCGCGCTCGTTGCTGTGATCCTCAACCTGGTTCTCCCGCGCCAAAAATAACGCCCCATATATGAGTTGCGGTGGAATAGGGACTGTTTATGCCTGTTAAGCCGTCAAACAGTCCCTATTTCACCGCAACTGCCAAGGGATCCGTTTTCCTCCGTCCTCTAGGGATCAATTTGTGCGGGGGAGTTGTGGAGTTGTGCAGGCAGACGAGGTTTTTCTGGAAATACGCACCCAATGCGCGTATAGTACCGATTGTTTTGTCGGCTCCTGCTGCGTCGAGTCCAAACCGCAAAATGCCATGAGCGGCGCGGATGCAGCCAGGAGGCACGAGGACAACCCACCATGGCCACGCCCCGTGCTTAAAACCCCAAGAAGGAGTGAACAATGGCAGAAGAGAAGTATGTGCCGCGTCTGAAGACCAAGTACAACAACGAGGTCAAGCAGCAGCTTCAGGACAAGTTCCAGTACGAGAACGTCATGATGATCCCCAAGTTTGAGAAGATCGTCGTGAACATGGGTGTCGGCGAGGCCGCTACCGATTCCAAGGCCATCGACGGTGCCGTGCGCGACCTGCGCGCCATCACCGGCCAGCAGCCGATGATCACCCGTGCCCGCAAGTCCATCGCTACCTTCCGCCTGCGCGCTGGTATGCCGATCGGCTGCAAGGTTACCCTGCGTGGCGACCGTATGTGGGAGTTCTTCGATCGTCTGACCTCCATCGCGATCCCCCGTATCCGCGACTTCCGCGGCATCTCCGCCAAGAGCTTCGACGGCCGTGGTAACTTCTCCATGGGCGTCACCGAGCAGCTCATCTTCCCCGAGATCGACTTCGATTCCGTCGATCACCAGCGTGGTATGGACATCACTTTCGTGACCACCGCCAACACCGATGAGGAGGCCAAGGCCCTTCTGGACGCCTTCGGTTTCCCGTTCAAGAAATAGGTTCACCTGCCCTATAAGCGCCGTTCCCACAAGGGGGCGGCGCTTGGGGCGAACAATACTCTATGTGAGGAGGATATAAGTGGCTAAGACATCGATGATCGTCAAGTGCAATCGCAAGCAGAAGTTCTCTACTCGTGAGTACACGCGCTGCCAGCGCTGCGGCCGTCCGCACTCTGTGTACCGCAAGTTCGGCCTGTGCCGTGTCTGCTTCCGCGAGCTTGCACTCAAGGGCGAGCTTCCCGGCGTTAAGAAGGCCAGCTGGTAAGTCACTACCAGCGTTTCAAGCATCAGTTTGGAACAGGGAAAACGCGCTAAAAAGGCTTTGCCGTTAAGGGCGGCGAAGAACCAAGAGCACGTGTTCATCAAGAACGAAGGAGAATCTGTATGAACCTTACAGACCCGATCGCAGATATGCTTACGCGCATCCGTAACGCTAACTCTGTGAACAAGGCCACGGTCTCCATGCCGAGCAGCAAGAAGCTCGTCGAGATCGCTCGTGTTCTGCACGAGGAGGGCTACATCGAGGGCTACGATGTCGAGGACACCGTTCCCCAGAAGACTCTGCACATCACGCTTAAGTATGGTCCCAAGAAGGCTAAGGTCATCAACGGCATCCGCCGCATTTCCAAGCCGGGCCTGCGTAAGTACACCGGCGTTGCCGACATGCCCCGCGTCCGCGGTGGCCTTGGTACCGCCATTATTTCCACCAGCCATGGCGTCATGACCGACCGCGATGCTCGCAAGCACAACGTCGGCGGCGAGATCATCGCTTACGTCTGGTAATTCGCTCGGTAGGTAGAAGGAAAGGAGATCACCGTGTCTCGTATCGGTAATAAGCCTGTCCAGATTCCCGCCGGAGTCGAAGTGGCAGTCAACGGCAACAACGTTGTCGTCAAGGGCCCCAAGGGCCAGCTCGAGCTCGATGTCTATGAGAAGCTCGCTATCAACGTCGAGGACAACGTCCTCACCGTTTCCCGTCCCGACGACGAGCGTGAGACCCGTGCCCGCCACGGCCTCACCCGCGCCCTCATCCACAACATGGTTGTTGGCGTTTCCGAGGGCTTCGAGAAGAAGCTCGAGCTCGCCGGCGTCGGTTACCGCGTGCAGCAGAAGGGCAAGAACCTCGAGTTCTCCCTGGGCTTCTCGCACCCCGTGATCGTCGAGGCTCCCGAGGGCATCACCTTCGAGGTTCCCGACAACACCCACGTGAACGTCAAGGGTATCAACAAGCAGCAGGTCGGTCAGATCGCCGCTGAGATCCGCGGCCATCGTCCTCCCGAGCCTTACAAGGGCAAGGGTATCCACTACGTTGGCGAGCACATCCGCCGCAAGCTGGGTAAGGCCGCCAAGTAGTCGTAACCGACTCACTCGCATAAGACCAGCACCCCGTCAGGTGCTGGCAAGATCAACCTTTTTAGGAGTTTACGTATGAACAAGCATAAGGCGAAGCTGGAAGGCCTCAAGCGTCGTCAGCGTCGTGTTCGCGGCAAGGTCTCGGGTACCGCCGAGCGTCCGCGTCTTCGCGTGACCCGTACTAACGCCAACATCTATGCCCAGATCATCGACGACAGCAAGGGCTCCAGCCTGACGCTCGTCTCCGCCTCGACCCTCGAGGCCGAGTTCAAGGGCACCCACACCTCGAACAAGGAGGCTGCGGAGAAGGTCGGTCAGCTCGTTGGCAAGCGTGCCATCGAGGCCGGCATCACCAAGGTCGCTTTCGATCGTGGTGGCCGTATCTACCATGGCCGCGTCAAGGCCCTCGCCGACGGTGCTCGTGCCGCCGGTCTCGAGTTCTAGGAGGTATGTAGCACATGGCTCGTAATCAGAAGCAGCAGCGCGAGGCCTCCGAGTTCGAGGAGCGCGTCGTTTACATCAACCGCGTGTCGAAGACCGTCAAGGGTGGTCGTCGCATGAGCCTCGTCGCTCTCGTCGTCGTTGGCGACGGCAAGGGCAACGTCGGCGTTGGCATGGGCAAGTCCGCTGAGGTGCCCCTGGCCATCTCCAAGGCGTCTCTCGATGCCAAGAAGAACATGTTCCACGTGCCGGTGACCGAGCAGGGCACCATCCCGCACGAGGTTCTCGGCCACTTTGGTGCCGGCCGCATCATCATCAAGCCCGCTGTCGAGGGTACCGGCGTTATCGCCGGCGGCGCTGTGCGTCCCCTCTTCGAGCTTGCTGGCATCAAGAACGTCCTGTCCAAGTCCCTCGGTACCGACAACGGCCTCAACATCATCAAGGCTGCCGTCGAGGGCCTCAAGGAGCTCTCCAGCCCTGAGGACGTCGCGGCTCGCCGTGGCCTGACGGTCTCCGAGATGTTCGTCGGTAAGGAGAACTAAGCATGGCTGACACCATCAAGATCAAGCAGGTCCGCAGCACCAACGGTTGCAAGCAGGACCAGGTCCGTACTGTCCGTGCCCTCGGTCTCCACAGGATCCGCGAGGTTCGCGAGATTGCTGACAACGAGTCCGTCCGCGGCATGATCTTCAAGGTCAAGCACCTTGTCGAGATTGTAGAGGAGTAGCAAATGCAGCTTCACGATCTTACTCCCGCGCCCGGTTCCACTAAGAACCGCAAGCGCGTCGGCCGTGGCAATTCTTCGGGTCACGGCACCACTTCTGGCCGCGGCCAGAAGGGCCAGGGTTCCCGCTCTGGTGGCACCAAGGGTGCCGGCTTCGAGGGTGGCCAGACTCCGCTGGCTATGCGCCTGCCCAAGCTTCCGGGCTTCCGCAACCCCCGTCGTATCGAGTACACCGCTGTTAACGTTGAGCGTCTCGAGCGTAAGTTCGAGGACGGCGCTGTGATCGACGGTGCCGCTCTTAAGGCCGCTCGCATCACCAAGAGCGAGTTCGAGCCCGTCAAGGTGCTCGGCAATGGTGAGCTCACCAAGAAGTTCACGGTCAAGGTCGACAAGGTCAGCGCTTCTGCGCAGGCCAAGATCGAGGCCGCTGGCGGAAAGGTCGAGCTGCCGTGCTAAATGGTCTTAAGAATGCTTTCCGCATCAAAGAATTGCGCGAAAAGATTCTTTTTACCATAGCTATGCTCGTCGTGTACCGCATTGGTGCGCACGTTCCTGTGCCCGGCATTCCCTTCCAGGGGATGCTGGGCCTTTTCTCGACCGATAACAATTCGGTCGCCGCAGGTGCTATGGCCCTCCTGAATCTTTTCTCTGGCGGTGCGTTGAGCTATGTGTCGGTGTTTTCGCTGGGCATCATGCCTTACATCACCAGCTCGATCATCCTCCAGATGCTCCAGGCCGTTGTGCCTTCCCTGCATGAGCTTGCCCGCGAGGGCGAGGTCGGTCAGACCAAGATTACGCAGTATTCGCGTTACCTCACCCTGGCCCTGGCAATCCTCAACTCCGTGGGTTACCTCTTCCTCTTTAAGAGCTTCGGCATCAGCTTTAATGGCGCCGGCGCTCCCGAGATCATCTTCGACCTCATGATCGTCGGCACGCTCACTGCGGGCGCCATGCTGATCATGTGGATTGGTGAGCTCATCACCCAGCGCGGTATCGGCAATGGCATGTCGCTGATCATCTTTGCGAACATCATGGCCGGCCTGCCGCAGGCGATCTTCTCCAGCACCGAGGGCAATGCCGGTGGCATCATCACCATGGTGATCATCTGCGCCGTCATCCTGCTGGTTATCCCGCTGATCGTTTTCCTTGAGCGCGGCCAGCGCCGCATCCCCGTCTCCTACGCTAAGCGCGTTGTGGGCCGTCGCATGATGGGTGGCCAGACCACCTACCTGCCCATCAAGGTCAACACCGCGGGCGTCGTGCCGATCATCTTCGCTTCGGCGCTGCTGTACTTCCCGGCTCAGATTGCCGTGTTCTTCCCCGGCATCGGCTGGATTCAGGCAGTTGCCTCTGCGCTTTCGACCGGTTGGCTCAACTGGGTGCTTAACGTTGTCCTCATCGTGTTCTTCGCGTACTTCTACACCTCCATGGTGTTCAACCCCGATGACACGGCCGACAACCTTAAGAAGCAGGGTGGCTTTATTCCGGGCGTCCGTCCGGGTAGGGCTACCGCGGCCTACATCAAGAACGCGCTCAACAAGATCACGCTTCCCAGCGCTGTCTTTTTGGCGCTCATCGCCATCGTGCCTTCGATCATCTTCTCCTTCACGGGTAACCATCTGATCCAGGCATTTGGCGGCACGTCCATCCTCATCATGGTCGGCGTCGTGCTCGACACGGTCGATAAGCTCGAAGGCCAGATCAAGATGTATGATTACGATGGATTCTTTAAATAGGCTAGAGGAGGATTGCTCATGAACCTCGTATTGCTCGGAGCTCCGGGTGCCGGTAAGGGCACCGTCGCACAGGAGCTCGTCGCCGAGTTTGGCGTCGCTCACATTTCCACGGGCGACCTGCTGCGTGCTGCCGTCAAGGGTGGCACCGAGCTTGGTATTCAGGCTAAGAAGTACATGGACGCTGGCGAGCTCGTTCCCGACCAGCTCGTGATCGACCTTGTCAAGGAGCGCCTTGCTGCCGATGACGCCCAGCAGGGCTTCATCCTCGACGGCTTCCCGCGCAACACCGCCCAGGCTGTGACGCTCGATTCCGAGCTCTCCGCCATGGGTCGCGAGATCGACTGCGCCCTTCTGGTCGACGTGGCCCCCGAGGTCATCATCGCTCGTCTGTCTTCGCGTCGCACTTGCCGCGCCTGCGGTTACACCGGCACCGCTGCCGATGCTACCTGCCCCAAGTGCGCCGGCGAGATGTATCAGCGCGACGACGACAAGCCCGAGACCATCAAGAACCGTCTCGACGTCTACGAGAAGTCCACGAGCCCGCTCGTCGACTACTATCGTGGCCAGGGTCTGCTCAAGTCGGTCAACGGTGACCAGGCTCGCGAGACCGTGTACGGGGATGTCAAAGAGGCTCTCGGTCTATGATCAAGATTAAGTCTGCAACGCAAATCGAGCAGATGAAGAAGGCAGGAGCGCTATCTAAGATGGCGCTCCGCCACGTTGGAGCCATGGTGCGCCCCGGCGTTTCGACTTTTGAGCTCGATCAGCTCGCGGAGCAGATTATCCGTATGCATGGCGGCACCCCGGCCTTTAAGGGTTACGGCGGGTTCCCCGGTACCATTTGCGCATCGATTAACGATGCCGTGGTCCACGGTATTCCCAACCCCGACATGATCCTGCGCGATGGCGATATCATCTCCATCGATACGGGAGCCGTTGTCGACGGTTGGGTTGGCGATAACGCTTGGACGTTTTTTGTCGGCACACCCACGCCCGAGGCCAAGGCCCTGTGCGAGGTCACGCGCGATTGCCTTAAGGCTGCCATCGAGCAGGCTGTTCCCGGTAACCATATCGGGGATGTTGGTTACGCCGTTCAGTCCCTCGCCGAGTCTCACGGTTACGGCGTGCTTCGTGACTATGTGGGCCATGGCATTGGCCGTGTGATGCACGAGGACCCCAACGTTCCTAACTATGGAAAGAAGGGGAGGGGCGTTCGCCTCCAGGCCGGCATGGTCATTGCCATCGAGCCGATGGTTACGATGGGTTCCAACCATGTGAGCACGGGCTCCGACGGTTGGATTGTTACGACCAACGACCACCTGCCCGCCGCGCACTACGAGAACACCGTCGCCATTACCAATGACGGTCCGGTGATTATCACCACGGATGCCCAAGGTGCTTGGTGTTCGCTCCAAGGCGGAGAAATGTAACAAGTTCCACTTAGTTGTGGAGCCATTACGAAGTTATTACGATGCGTGCATACGTGTTGTAGAATACTCAATCGCTGTCGTTTTCTAGAGAAAGATGATTGCTTGTGAAGAAGGAAGACGCAATTGAGCTCGAGGGTACGGTAAAGGAACCGCTGCCCAATGCCATGTTTAAGGTCGAGCTCGAGAACGGTCATTCGGTTCTGTGCAACATTTCTGGCAAGATCCGAATGAATTACATCCGTATTCTCCCCGGTGACAGGGTTGTCGTGGAGCTTTCCCCGTACGACCTGACCCGCGGCCGCATCACCTATCGCTACAAATAGCGGCACGCATACGCGCACTCCATTTCCGACTGCAGGCTTAGCTCAACCTACGGTCGGATTGTGTGTGAAGACCAGCCATAGTTTTAAACGCCTGCGGCTGGGCGAGTAGATAGTAGGGAAGTAGTTTGAGCGCTACCGAAAGGAAGAACGATGAAGGTACGTCCTTCGGTCAAGAAGATGTGCGATAAGTGCAAAATCATTAGGCGCCATGGCAAGGTCCTCGTCATTTGCGAGAACCCCCGTCATAAGCAGCGTCAGGGTTAAGAGAGGAGACTACGTTGGCCCGTATTAATGGTGTCGACCTCCCGCGTGAGAAGCGCGTTGAGATCGGTCTGACCTACATTTACGGCATCGGCCGCACCACTGCGACGAAGATTTGCGTCGAGTGCAACGTTAACGTGGATACGCGCGTTAAGGACCTCACCGAGGATGAGGTTAACGCCATCCGTGATTATATCGACAAGAACCAGATCATGGTTGAGGGCGACCTCCGCCGTGAGCGCAACCAGAACGTCAAGCGCCTTATGGACATCGGCTGCAACCGCGGCCTTCGTCACCGCAAGGGCCTCCCGGTCCGCGGCCAGCGCACCCACACTAACGCTCGTACCCGCAAGGGCCCGAAGCGTCAGATCGGTGCTAAGAAGAAGAAATAAGGAGCGCTAGATAGATGGCTACTGCTAAGAAGAACGTTCGCGCTGCCCGTCTGAAGCGCGCGGACCGTAAGAACATTTCCGTGGGCCAGGCTCACATTCGTTCTACGTTCAACAACACGATCGTTTCGATCACCGATCCCCAGGGCAACGTCATTTCCTGGAAGTCGGCTGGCCAGGTGGGCTTCAAGGGCTCCCGTAAGTCCACGCCGTTCGCTGCCCAGATGGCTGCCGAGGCTGCTGCCAAGCAGGCCATGGAGCACGGTATGAAGAAGGTTTCCGTCTTCGTCAAGGGCCCCGGCTCCGGTCGTGAGACCGCCATCCGCTCCCTCCAGGCTGCTGGCCTCGAGGTCTCGAGCATCCAGGACAAGACCCCCATTCCGCACAACGGCTGCCGCCCCAAGAAGCGTCGCCGCGTGTAACTGAAAGGATCGTATCAATATGGCAATCGACAGGACTCCTGTTCTTAAGCGCTGCCGTCAGCTCGGGATCGATCCCGCTGAGCTCGGTTACAGCAGCAAGAAGGAATCTATCCGTCAGCCCAAGCGCCGTCGCAAGGAATCTGAGTACGGCATGCAGCTGCGCGAGAAGCAGAAGGTCAAGTTCATCTATGGCGTTCTGGAGAAGCAGTTCCACGGCTACTTCAACAAGGCCCGCAAGATGAACGGCGTCACCGGTGAGAACCTCATGATCATCCTTGAGTCTCGCCTCGACAACGTCGTCTTCCGTCTTGGCTTCGCCCGCACCCGCAAAGAGGCTCGTCAGTCCGTCCGTCACGGTCACTTCACCGTGAACGGCAAGCGTGTGGACATCCCGTCCTACCGCGTCAAGGCCGGCGACGTCGTCGCTGTCGGCGAGAAGTTCCGTGACCTCCTCCCCATCAAGGAGGCCCTGATTTCCTCCGAGCGCTTTGAGGTCCCTGGCTGGCTCGAGGTCGATATCGAGAAGCTGTCTGGTAACGTGCTCGCTCTGCCGACGCGTGAGCAGATCAGCGGTGATATCAACGAGCAGCTCATCGTCGAGCTCTACTCTAAGTAGTCCATCCGGGCTGCTGAGGCTGGAGGTAATACATGTCAGAATTCATTAGGCCTCAGGTTCAGGTCGAAGAGATCAACGAGACGTCTGCTCGTGTCTCCGTCGAGCCGCTCGAGCGTGGTTACGGCGATACGCTGGGTAACTCCCTTCGTCGCGTTCTTCTGTCCTCGCTCGAGGGTGCCGCCGTCGAGGCTATTCAGATCGATGGTGCGCAGCACGAGTTCATGACCATCCCTAACATGGTCGAGGATGTCACCGACATCGTCCTGAATGTCAAGGGTCTTGTCTTCAGGGCTCTCGGCACGACCGACGAGGCGACCGCCACCATCTCGGTTGACGGCCCCTGCGAGGTCACCGGTGCGGACTTCTTTATTCCGTCCGAGTTTGAGCTGGTCAACCCCGAGCAGCACATCGCTACGCTCACCGAGGGTGGCCATCTCACCATGAGCATGCGCATCGGCTATGGCCGCGGCTATGTCTCTGGCGAGGCCAACAAGCGCGACAACGATCCCATCGGTGTGATCCACGTCGACTCGCTGTACTCGCCGGTTTCCCGTTGCGCCAAGCTCGTTGAGGCTTGCCGTGTCGGTCAGCACACCGACTACGACCGCCTTGTCCTCGAGATCGAGACCAACGGCTCCATCGCCCCGCGCGACGCCGTGGTCCAGGCTGCCAATATCATCAATCAGCATATGGCCGCCTTTATGAACCTTGCCGAGACCCCCGAGGTTGAGGAGGAGGCTTCGATCTTCGCTCCCGAGGTCACCAACGACAACGCCGAGCTGGACAAGCAGATCGAGGATCTGGACCTTTCCGTCCGTTCTTACAACTGCCTTAAGCGCGCCAGCATTCACTCGGTCCGTCAACTCGTTGAGTTCTCGGAGAACGATCTGCTCAACATCCGTAACTTCGGTGTTAAGTCGATCGAGGAAGTGAAGGACAAGCTTGAGTCCATGGGCCTGAGCCTGAAGGCTTAATGCTTCGCATATTTGAGGAGAAACTAGACCATGCGTCACAACGTTAAGAAGGGCCTGAAGCTCGGCACCGATGCGAGCCACACCAAGGCCATGAAGAAGAGCCTTGCTAAGGCCCTCTTCGAGAACGACCGCATCAAGACCACCGAGACCCGCGCTAAGGCGCTGCGTTCGGTCGTCGATCCGATCATCACCTGGGCCAAGAAGGGCGACCTGCACTCTCGTCGTCTGGCTATCGCCAAGCTCGGCGATAAGCAGCTCGTTGCCGAGATCTTCGACAAGGCTGCTCAGGGCATGTGGCAGGACCGCAACGGCGGTTACACCCGCATCATGAAGCTCGGTAACCGTAAGGGCGACAACGCTCCCATCGTTATCATGGAGCTCGTCACCGAGCCTTGCACGCCTAAGGCCAAGAAGGCTGCTCCGGCCCCCAAGAAGGCCGCTGCTCCCAAGAAGGTCGAGGCCGTCGAGGAGGCTCCTGCTGAGGAGACCGCTGAGTAGACAATCCGTCTGCATAGGCTATATTCGAGGGGTACGTTCGCGTACCCCTCTTTTTTTGTCGCGATACCGTTGATTGTTTGTTGGGAGCGCCCATGACCGCGCCGTCTGATTTCAATTCGATTCCTGAGCTCGATGCCACGCTTGTATTCCGTGTTGCCTATGATGGCTCGTCCTATAGCGGATTTGCCGAGCAGCCGGGCCAGACGACCGTTGCGGGCGAGTTACGCCGCGCTATCGAGACGCTGCTGCGCCGCCCGATCGATCTGACGTGTGCGGGTCGTACCGATGCCGGCGTGCATGCCGTGGCTCAGCACATCAGCGTGCCCGTTACGGACGCTGAGCTCGCTTGTACGCGCCGTAGGTGGCTGCGGGCCATGGATGCCCTCCTGCCCAAAGATATCGCCATAAACGAGGTCTACAAGGCCCGTAGGGGCTTTTCTGCCCGCTTTGACGCGCGGTCCCGTACGTATACGTACCGTATTGCCGATCGCGATGCGCGCCCCGTGCTCTCGCGCGGTGCGGTGTGGTGGCATCGCTATCCCCTCGACGTCGATGCGATGGCGGCCGCCTGCCCTGCGCTTTTGGGCGAGCAGGACTTTAAGAGCTTTTGCAAGGTTGCCTCTGCTGTGGGCAAGCCCACGCACCGCTGCGTGATGCGTGCGGAGTTTGGTCACGAGGTCGCTTTTGGCGAGGATATCCTGATCTTCACTATCGAGGGCAATGCGTTTTTGCACTCGATGGTGCGTACCATTGTAGGAACGCTCGTGGAGATTGGCATGCATCGTCGCGATCCTCAGTGGATGCGCGAGGTTATTGACGCCCGTGACCGAACCGCTGCGGGTCCCACGGCGCCTGCCTGCGGCCTTACGTTTATGGGTGTGGATTACGGCCCCGACGAGCTTGTCGTTCTCGACTAGGGGAGGGCTCGACGCGGCGTGCGTTGACACCTGTCATCTGTGGGCTGCACGTGTGCAACATCTGTTCTTGGCGTGCAATACAACCGGTGTCTCATTGCTTTTATTGCCGGGGTGTACCATGAACCACGATTTGATTCATTGCTGTCGAGAGGACGGATAACTTGGTTCGACGTGGCTCGCATCCGCGACTTTCGGTGATCCTTGTGGTAGAAGGTTCGCCCAGCTATGCGATGCGTGCGCTCGAGAGTATCCAGAACCAAGACCTCTACGATTTGCAGATTGTCGTTGTTTGCCGCGATGCTGCGCCCGGTGTGCGCCATTCGCTTCAAGTTGCTGCCGACAGGGACATCCATATTGATTTGATTGACGTCGAGGACGCGAAGCGTGGCGCTTGTCTTCGCGCCGGTTTTGATGCCTCGCGCGGCTCTCAAATCATCGCCATGAACGCCGATGAGTGGTTTGCTCCGCAGACCCTTTCCAAGATGGTCGATATCGGGTGCGATACTGCGGCAGACATTGTGCTCCCCTCGGTGTCGCTCGATCGATACGATGCGCACCGCGAGCGTCATTCGCGCGTCTTGGATGCTGCCTCTATTGCCATAGAAGACGAGTCTTCTATGGTGACTGGGCTGCCCCAGTTGATTTTAGGCGGCCTAGTCGCTCAGACCTCTGGCGTGATGTATAGCCGTCCGCTGTTTGAGGCATGCCTGTCGCGCGGCAAGGCGTACCGTACGGTTGAGTTTATGGCTTATGCGCTCTCGCAGGCACGATTCGTGTCCGGCTGCGGCGACGCTTGTTTCCACGCGGTGGCACCTAAGCTTACAGATGCCTTTGATCCCACCATGTATGCCAGGATATCCGATGACACTCGAGCGCTCGACGAGCTTGCGGACTCACTCTCGGAAGCAGATAGCGGTGGTCGGCTCAAGCTGGCAAGCCAAAAGTTCTACTTTGCCGGACTGGTCGCCTGCATCGAGAATTTGTGTCTGAGCCCGCATGGAGTGTCGTCAATCGAGCGTTCCGCCCGCATGCGTGATATGCTCGAGGCGCCTCGAACCCGTCAGATGGTCGCCGCGCTCAAGGACAACCATCGGGGACTCGGTCTGTTGTTTGGGCCGATCGCCAGCGCCAAGCCTGCGCGCTGCGTGATGTGTACGCATCTGGCAGCTTTTCTTAACCGGACGGGCGCAAAAACCGCCTAAACGGCTCATTTCGAAACAAATTTGCATAGAATTGTTTCGAAATGCGTTCTTATACACAAAAGCCTTCAAATAGCGTTAAACTATTCAATCACTGATTGATTGTCTCCGCCATCTTTTGGAGAGAGGGTTTGTATGGCTAAAAAACGCAATGGGCGCCAGGATGCCATTAGAGATATTGTGCGCAATAAGGACGTCCGCACGCAGCGCGTGCTGGTCGATGAGCTCCGCGCTATGGGCTTTGATTGCACGCAGGCGACTGTCTCTCGCGATATTGCCGATATGGGGCTGCGTAAGCTCCCTGAGGGCATCTATGTTCTGGCAGAGGACCTGCACCTGCAGCGTATGGTTTCCGAGCTCGTAACGGGCGTTCTGCGCACCGATAATCTGGTTATGATCAAGGCTCAGCCTGGCACGGCTTCCGGCATCGCCGCCGCTGTTGATGCGGCAGAGCTGCCCGATGTGCTTGGCTCGCTTGCCGGCAACGATACGATTTTGGTTATTGCCCAGACGGCCGAGGACGGCGAGCGTCTTGAGGCGCTGATCAATAAGCTGAGCAATTCTCGCAAGTAGGCGTGCGGGTCGTGCGCTCGGCATTGCGTGCGCTGACATAGTGGCTTGTAAGGGGCATCGACGTTGGTCGGTACCCCTTTTTGTTTGCCGGTATAAAGACCGCCCACCAGGTCGCTTCAAACTAAAAGGCCCCGAGCAGTTCAATAAGCTGCTCGGGGCCTTGTTGGCTTTAGTCGCGTACTTCTTAGCCGACCGTATCGTCAGGCGTGGGCGAGGGGTCGGGAGTGGGCGTAGGCGTAGGCGTGCCGCCATCGCCGCCGGTCGAGCCACCAGTGGAGCCGCCCGTCGAGCCACCAGTGGAGCCACCCGTCGAGCCACCGGTCGTACCGGTGCCGCCGGTGGTGTCGCCGCCCGTGGTCTCGGTGGTCGTGGTCGTCGTGGTAGTCGTTGTGGTGGTTTCCTCTTCCTCTTCGTCCTTGTCCTTGTCGTCGTTCTCCGACTTCTTGGTGTTGTTGGTGCCGTAGAACTTCCAGACGCTGTTGTTCTTGTAGGTGGGCGCCGTTCCGGTCGCAAACTCCTCGCGCTCGGTACCGGTCAGAACGGTGTTCATAAACCGCTTAAAGACAGGCAGGTTGGTGCTGTCGCCCAGCAGGTCCGTGCCGTACTTTTGGATGGGGATCTCGCCCGCGGAATAGCCGGTCCACAGGGCGCACGCCAGCTGCGGGGTATAGCCGCAGAACCACAGGTTGGTGGTGTTGTCGGTGGTGCCCGTCTTGCCGGCATAGGGCTGGTTGACACTCAGAGCGCCGGCAGCACCCGTACCGCTGCCCTTCATGACGCCGGACAGAACATCGGTGACCGCGGCGGCCTCGCCCTCGGTAAGCACCTGTGAGGGATTGTCGGTGTGCTGGTACAGCACCGAACCGGTACGAGAGTCAATCTCGGTGATGGCGATCGGCTGGCGATAGTAGCCGCCGTTGGCAAACGTCGCGTAGGCGGCGGCCATCTCGAGCGGCGAGATCGAGCCGGTGCCGAGGGTCATGACGGGAACGTCCTCGATGTTGTCCTTGGCGGGGTCGATGCCGAGCTTTTTGACGAGCGAGATGATCTTGCTGTTACCGACGGCTTCCGCCACCTGGATGTAGCCGGTGTTGGAGGAGTATGCCGTCGCCTGCTTAAGCGTGATGTTGCCATAGCTCTGGTGGGCGTAATTTTGGACCTCGGTCGTGGTGCCCTTGGCCTTGAGCGGCGAGTTGCAGTTGAGGGTGACGTTGGGGTTCATGCCGTTTTGGATGGCAGTTGCCAGCGTAAAGGCCTTAAAGGTGGAGCCGACGGGACGCTTGGCCGTGGCATGGTTTACGTGGTTCTCGTCGGCGTTGTAGTCGTAGCCGCCCACCATGCACTTGATGTAGCCGGTCTTGGGGTCGACGACGACCATGCCCATGTCCAGGCCGTCAAGCGAGAGCGTGTCGAGCTGCTCGCGGACGGCATTCTCTGCCACCTGCTGCATCGTGGGGTCGATGGTGGTCTTGACGGTCAGGCCGCCCTTAAAGAGCACGTCGGTCGAGAACTCCTGCTCCAGCAGCTGCTTGACGTAGGAGACAAAGTAGGGCTGCGAGTAAACGTCGACGCCGCTGCCCGAGATTTCGGTCACGTTGAGGGTGATGGGCTCGGCCTGTGCGGCATCGTGCTCCTCCTGGGTGATGTGGCCCAGGCGCAGCATGTTGTCGAGAACCTTGTTGCGGCGAGACAGTGCCAGATCGGGATTGACCGTGGGGTCGTACTGCGAAGGCGAGTTGGGAAGGCCGATGAGTAGCGCGGCCTCGCTCAGGGTGAGGTCGGCGGCGCTCTTGGACAGATAGGTCTCGGCTGCGGCCTCGATGCCGTAGGCGCCGTGGCCGTAATAGATGGTGTTGAGGTACATCATGAGGATCTCGTCTTTGGAGTACATGTCCTCCATCTTGATGGCGATGTAGGCCTCGCGCACCTTACGCTCAATGGTCGAGTCGAATTGCTCCTCCTGCAGGATGGTGTTGCGCACAAGCTGCTGGGTGATCGTCGAGGCGCCTTCGTGCCCGCCGCCGAGGGTTGCCACCGCAGCACGCGCGATACCCCACAGGTCGATACCGCCGTGCTCGTAGAAGCGCTCGTCCTCGACGTCAACGGTGCCCTGCAGCACGTAGGGGGAGACCTCGTCCTTGGTGATAGACTTGCGGTTTTGCGTGTAGAAGCTCGCGATCTTGTTGCCGTTGCAGTCGACGATCTCGGTGGGCTCGCTCACCAGATACGCGTTGGCGTCGGTGTAGTCGGGCAGATCGGACAGCCAGCGGTTGACGTTGCCGACCATGCCGATGCCAAATGCCACGCCCGCAATCAGCAGAAAGCCCAAAAACGAGAGCAGGATTATGGGCAGAGCATGCGTCTTTGAACGGCTGCGTCCCTGTCGTTGGCGAGGACCCATATATTGACCTCCAGGTATGTCGTGCCGGACGGTGGATGTGCCGTCGGGGCAGGATGGACATAAGTTATTACACGATAAACCAAACGGGGCGCGCGAGGCCTCGTGTATGCTGGAAGACGGCATTTTTCAGAGTGAATGCATACCTTGGTAAGGAGTTTGTCGATGGCGATTCGGACGATGGGGCCGAGCGGACAATACGAGACTGGATTGGATGCTGCCGGTGCGGCGCTGCCCGAGCTGCTGGCGCCGGCGGGCGGACTCGACCAGATGCTTGCGGCCATCGCCGCGGGTGCCGATGCCATCTATGCGGGGTTGGGCGGCTTTAACGCCCGTGTGAGCGCCCATGGCTTTACGGATAACGAGTTTGCGCGCGGCTGCGCCGTGGCGCATGCCCATGGCGTGCGTGTGTACGTAACGCTCAACGTGTTCGTGTTTGACGATGAGTTGTCCGACGCGGTGGCGTTGGGAGCTCATGCACTGGAGCTGGGCGCCGATGCTCTGATTGTCGCCGATGCCGGGTTGGCCTGCGCGCTGCGCGCGGCGATTCCCGGGGTCGAGATTCACCTGTCCACGCAGGCGGGCGCTCATAGCGAGGGTGCCGTGCGGCTTGCCGCCGATGAGCTGGGGGTCGAGCGCGTGACGACGGCACGCGAGCTGACGGTCGACGAGATTGCGGCGCTATGTGCCACGGGCGTGCCCATCGAGGTATTCTGCCACGGTGCGATTTGCATCGGCTATTCGGGGGCGTGCGAGTTCTCGGCCCTGCGGCGTGGACGATCGGCGATGCGCGGCGACTGCACGCAGCCGTGCCGTCTGGCGTACGACCTAGTGGACGAGGCGGGGCAGAGCGTTGTCGCCGTTGAGGGGGATCGTCTGCTGTGTCCGCATGACTATCTGGGTATTGCGCATCTGCCCGAGCTTGTAGATGCTGGCGTTGCGTCGCTCAAGATCGAGGGACGCATGAAGAACCCCGATTACGTATTCAACGTGGTGCGGGTTTGGCGCCGGGCGCTCGATATGCTGCGCGACGGCGCGTGGGACCCCGGTGCCGTGGAAGAGCTTGAACGCGAGCTGGGAAGGTCGTTTAACCGTGGGTTTACCGATGCTTACCTGCGGGGTCGTTCGGGTGCCGAGCTCATGAGCTTTGAGCGCGCGATCAACCAGGGCGTGCGCGTGGGGCGCTTGGTCGCTGTGGGCCACGAAGAGGTGACCGTTGAGCTCGATGCCGCCGTGGCGGCGGGTGACACGCTCGAGATTCGGTTCTATCCGGGTGTCGACGCGCGTCCCGATGTGCCCAAGCGCTGGCCGCAGGTGCCCTGCCCGGTGGATGCCGCAGCGGGGAAGCGCGTCGTCGTGCATTGCAAGCGTAAGGTGGACGCGGGCTGCGAGGTCTATCTGATTCGCAGCGCCGGCGTGTTGGATCAGACGACGGCGGTGTTGGAGCGCATGCGGGCCGAGGCGGATGCGATTGCGCCCGTTGCGCGTGCCGTTGAGGTACTGCCCTTTGAGGACGCTGCGGTGGATGGCGGCGCGTCGACGGAGTTGGCGGGGTCGGCGGGGCCGGTAAAGCGCGAGGATTTTGCTCGTATGGTCTTTGCCTGGGAGCTGATGGATGTGGGTCCGCGCGATGAGCGAGATCTGTCCGATACAACGG
Source organism: uncultured Collinsella sp. (assembly GCA_905207015.1). GTDB lineage: Bacteria > Actinomycetota > Coriobacteriia > Coriobacteriales > Coriobacteriaceae > Collinsella. The sequence goes on from CAJLJQ010000008.1 coordinate 27,423, forward strand.
TGGTGCTCGACGAAGTGTGCCGCGCGGGCGACGCCGAGCGGACTCGGGCGCTTATGCAGCGTGCCGGGCGCGTCGTCTGCCGCAATCTGGGACAAGTGGCGATGGCCCGCGAGCTGGGCACAACGTTTGACGTGGCGGCGCCGGTGTTCTGTGCCAATCGGGCCACGCTTACCTGGCTGCGCGGACTCGGTGCGGGGCGGGTGTGCTTGTCGGCCGAGTTGCTCGGCAATGATGCGGAGCGTGTTGCCGAGCTTGCCGCTTGCCCCGGTGTCTTGGGGCCTGTCGATGCCGACCGTCCCGAGATCATGGTGTGCGAGCACTGCTTGCTGACTGCCGAGGGCGCCTGCGCCACGGATGCAACGGGGCAGGTCCGTTGCCGTGACTGCTCGCGCCGTCAGCAGGCGCGCTTTTTGGTCGAACGTGACGGCACGCGTTTGCCGGTCGTTATCGACGCGTGCGGCAGGACGAGGATTTTCCTGTCGTAGGTGTTCGGCCGCGCCGTTTTGGTTATTATGAGTGGGTTTATGAACTTCGAGCACCGCCGTATCCGGTGAGGGTGCTATAGCAAAAGGAGGATACCCAATGCTGTCTGTCGACGAGCAAATGCGTATCATCACCTCGGGCGCAGCGCAGATCGTCCCCGAGGCCGACCTTCGCAAGAAGCTTGAGAAGGGCGAGCCCCTCAACATCAAGCTCGGCGTCGATCCCACCAGCCCCGACCTGCACCTGGGCCATGCCGTGCCCCTGCGCAAGATGCGTCAGTTCCAGGACCTGGGCCACAAGGTCACCCTCATCATCGGTAACGGCACCGCACTGATCGGCGATCCTTCGGGCAAGAATTCCACCCGCCCGCAGCTTTCGCAGGAGCAGATTGAGGCCAACGCCGAGACCTACGTGAGCCAGGCCATGAAGATCCTGGATCCCGAGAAGACCACCATCGTGCACAACGGCGACTGGATCCTGTCGATGGATCTGGCCGGCCTGCTGCAGGTGTGCTCCAAGTTCACCGTCGCCCGCATCCTCGAGCGCGATGACTTTACCAAGCGCTACCAGTCCCAGACGCCGATCGCCCTCCACGAGTTCCTGTACCCCGTGATGCAGGCCTTCGACTCCGTTCAGATCAAGGCCGACGTGGAGATGGGCGGCACCGACCAGCTCTTCAACCTGCTCGCCGGCCGCGAGCTCATGGAGAAGATGGGCATGGAGCCGCAGATCGCGCTTACCATGCCGCTGCTCGAGGGCACCGATGGCGTGCGCAAGATGTCCAAGTCCTACGGCAACTACATCGGCCTGACCGATGCTCCCAAGGATATGTTCGGCAAGACCATGTCTATCCCCGACGAGATGATCGGCAAGTACTATCGTCTGGCTAGCTCGCTCGCCCCGGCCGAGGTCGACAAGATCGACGCTGCCCTGGCCGACGGTTCCGCCGATCCCTATGAGCTCAAGCGCGCGCTGGGCCGCGACCTGTGCGACACCTATCACGGCGCCGGTGCCGGTGACGAGGCTCAGGCCGAGTTCGACCGCGTGTTCAAGGAGGGCCAGCTTGCCGACTTCCCCGAGAAGCATGTCGAGCTGACCGTCAACGACGAGGGCCAGATCTACCTCGCCGGCCTGCTTAAGGACCTGGGCCTTTCGGCGAGCGCCGGCCAGGCCCGTCGCGACATCGACGGCGGCGGCGTCAAGATCAACGGCGAGGCCGTGGCTCCCAAGAGCTACAACATCGACCCGAGCGCCCTCAAGCTGGGCGACACCCTCTCCGTAGGCAAGCGCAAGGGCTTTAAGTTGGTCTAGCAAGTAGGTCAACCTAACATGTGCAATAGGGCCGCAGCCGGAACGATTCCGGCTGCGGCTTTTTTGGCACTTGGGGACGTTCCTTTTGTGCTGGCACTTTGGGACACTCCTTGTCATTGGTGCAAAGTAACCTGTCCCCATTGCGCCAAGCGGCGTGTGCCGTTAAGCGGACGGGGTGTTAGCGGGACCTTCTTTTGGGCATACAATTGCTATTGGCTTGCTGCGGTGAAGGCTCGTCCGCTCCGCAGTTATTTCTACAGTTAAAGGAGTATGTATGTCCGTTGAGGTCATGAGGTCTGTGATCGATGCTGCCGAGGGCCGCGTGCCCGTCGACACGCTGTTTACCAATGCGCAGATTGTCGACGTATATGGCCAGCGCGTGGCGCCCGGTAGCGTTGCCGTCAAGGACGGCGTAATCGTCGGCGTGCTCTACGACGGTCGCGACGATGCCGCCGGCACCTACGAGGCGGCTGAGGTCATTGACTGCCAGGGTCGCTATATCGCCCCCGGCTTTATCGACGGACATCTGCATATCGAGTCCTCGAACATCCGACCCGCCGAGTATGCGCGCATGGCGGCGACGCGCGGCACCACCACTGCCATCGCCGACAGCCACGAGATCGCCAACGTTTCCGGCCTGGACGGCCTGCGCTTTATGATCGAGGACGGCCGTCGCGCGCCCATTTCCATCAAGTACATGATGCCCTCGTGCGTGCCCGCGCTGCCCGATGAGCAAGCGGGCGCTGTGATTACCGCCGCTGACATGCAGGCGTTTTTTGCCGAGTATCCGGGCGATGTCTTTGGTCTGGGCGAAATGATGAACCTGCCGGGTGTCTTTATGGCCGATCCTGAGACCTGCGCTCGCATCGACGCTGCCAACCAGACGCCGTCCAAGCAGGTCGACGGCCATGCGCCACTTGTTGCCGGCAAAGACCTCAACGCCTATGCCGCAGCGGGTATTATCGCCGACCACGAGTCGACGATTCCCGAGGAGGCGCTCGATAAGCTGTCCCGCGGCATGTATGTGATGCTGCGCGAGGGCACGTGTAGCCACGACCTGGCCAACTTGTCGCCGATGCTGCTGGAGAACCCCGCCCGCGCCCGTCGCTGCTGTTTTGCGACCGACGACCGCGCCCCTTCCGACGCGCTTTCGACCGGTATGATCGACAATGCCTGTCGCGTGGCTATCGAGGCCGGCATCGACCCGGTGGTCGCCATCTCCATGGCGTCCCTTTCCACGGCTGAGGCATTTGGCCTGGACCACGGCTGCCGCGACCCGCACGAGCTGCGTGGCGCCATCGCCCCTGGCAAGCGTGCCGACCTGCTGGTACTCAACGACCTGACGTTTGCCACGGCTCCGCATCGCGTATATGCCGCCGGTGCTCTGGTGGCGCAGGACGGCACCTTTGTGGGCGAGATCGCACCCGAGATGGCCGAGGTTGCGGCCCTTGCCGATGAGCTGCGTGCTTCCGTTAAGCTGCCGAAGCTATCGCTTGACGTGTTCGACTATGCCTTTAAGCCGGGCGAGGCCGTGATCGACGTGGTGCCAGGCAAGGCCATCACGGGCATGGCTCGTCCCGAGAATGCCGAGGGCCTGCGCCGCATTATGCTGATCGAGCGCCACGGCCGCGGCTTGTCACTGCAGGCCGAGGGCGCCGACGGTGATGGCCCTGTGGGCCTGGGTCTTGTTGGCAAGCACATTGGTCGCGGCTGGGTGCGTGGCTTTACCATTACGGGCGGTGCCATCGCCTCGACGATCGGCCACGACTCGCACAACGTGTGCGTCGTGGGCGATAACGCTGCCGATATGATGGCGGCTGTTGAAGCCGTGGGCCAGGGCGGTCACGTGCTGGTACGCGATGGTGAGGTCGTAGCGCGCATCCCGCTGGCGCTCGGTGGCCTGATGAGCGAGGGCACGGCCGAGGATGTCGCCGCGCAGCACGACGACTTTATGGTCAAGGCGCGCGCGATGGGTATTGAGCCGCCACTCGACCCCATCATGGGCATCATCTTCCTGCCCCTGCCGGTGATCCCGACGCTCCGCATCCGCCCCGAGGGCATGTTCGACGTCACCACCTTCACCTACGCCGACTAGTCATTGGGGACGTTCTTAAACGACTAGCCGCCTGCGACACTCTTTGACTTGTCGCATGACGCTGCGATCGTGGGCTCTCTGGCGCGCGTGAGCTATTTGCTAGGTCCTTGTAACGTTTATGACTGCGGGGTCTTATTTGAGCTCCCTTTGGGTACGTTGGAATCGGATACACGTCCGATTCCATCAAGCCCGAAGGGAGCTTTTCTATGTTTAAACTGATTGCATCCGATATGGACGGCACACTGCTTGACGAAAATGGCCAGGTGCCGCCTGAGACCTACGAATTGATCCTGGCACTACGCGAGCATGGTGTACATTTTGCCGCATCGTCAGGCCGCCGCTACGATCGCCTGTGCGAGTTCTTTGCGCCCGTTCGCGACAAGATGGACTTTGTCGCGGCTAACGGTGCCCAGGTCTACGCCGACGGCAAAATGGTAGACCGCGAGGTGTATTCGCACCTGGCGATTCGAAAGCTCGCCCAGGCCGTCGCGACGTTTCCCAATCTGCATCTTGCGCTCTTTGATCGAACCAAGTCCTTTTTGCTCGATGACGAGAGCAAGTTCGTGCGCGAGGTCGATAAGGACCTCCCCAATGCCGAGCGCATTTGGGAGCTGCCCGATCCCAGCGTAAATATCATCAAAGCGAGTATCTTTTGCGACGACGGTGTCGTTATGGACAGTGCGTACGTGCTACAGCGCGAACTCGGTCAGCTCTTTACCTTTGCGCCTTCGGGTAACGCGTGGATCGATGCCATGCAGCCCGGTGTGTCGAAGGCGTCGGGCATCGCACAGCTCGCGGAGCATTACGGCATTGGGCGCGATGAGGTTATGGCGTTTGGCGACTCTATGAACGACTACGAGATCATTCGCTTTGTCGGCACGGGTTGCGCGATGGAAAACGCGCGCCCCGCGCTCAAGGCGGTGGCCGATCGCGTGGTGGGTCGTAACCGCGACCACGCCGTCCAGCAAGAACTCCGCAGTGTCCTGGAGAGCCTTGCTTAATCCAGCAGTTAGGGACGTTCCTTTTCTGCCGGGTTGCTGCTGCTAGGCGAGGGCGGCCATGATGGTGCGGGCGACGCCGTCGTGGTCGTTGTCGTATTCGGTGATGGCGTCGGCGGCCTCCCGGTCTTCGGGCTCGGCGTTGATCATGGCCATGCCGTGGCCCGCTGCCTGCAGCATGGGGATGTCGTTGATGTTGTCGCCGAACGCCCAGGCGTCGGCGAGACGCTCGCCCAGGTATTCGCATAGCCACGTGAGGGCCGTCCCCTTGGTGGCGCCCTCACCCATGACCTCGATATTCACGGCGTAAGAACGCGTGATCTCAATGCCTCCGAGCGTGTCGAGCGCCGCCGCGATGGCGTCGCGATCGGCCGGGTCGTGCCAGTACATGGCGATGCGTTCGAGCGTCTCGACTTCGTCGATCTTGCTGTCGATATCCATGTCGATCGGTGTTCGTGTGCGCTTGAGCGAAGCCGCGATGTGAGGATCGCCGCCGCAGAATTCGTCCAGGCGCGTGTAGAGCGAGCGGGGGAGGAAACACTGCCCGTCCGCGAAGATATCGAAGGTGACGTCATGGCCGGTGGCAATGCTATGGACGCGGTGGGCGATGGCGCGGTCGAGCGGTCGGCTCAAAATGCGCGTAGCACGTGAGGCATCGGTGGGCGTATCGTCGTCGAGCTGCCAGACGCTGGCGCCGTTGGCGCAGACCGCGTAGTGCACGGCGGGATGGGCGAGGATGGGCTCAAAGACGCCTGACAGTGGACGGCCTGTGCAGGGCACAAACTCAATACCGCGGCGCGCAAGCTCGTCGAGCATCGCCCAGGTGGCGTCGCTCATCTGCTTATCACTCGTCAGCAGCGTTCCGTCCATATCGGAAAACACAATCATTTGATGCAGCCCTTTCTGCTGGCATAAAAAGCGTGGCCGAGGGCGGCGATGCCCTGGCCACGCTCGGGTTCTATAACGGTCCGCGTCCTAGCGGTCGGCGAGTGGCTTGTACTCCAGCGGCTCGATCACCGGACGATAGGCCGGGCGAATAATACGGTGCGCGCAGAAGAGCTCTTCCATGCGGTGCGCCGACCAGCCGGCCATGCGGGCGACGGCGAACAGCGGCGTAAAGAGCGTCTCGGGCACGCCGAGCATCTTGTAGATAAAGCCCGTGTACAGGTCGATGTTGGCGCAGATGGGCTTGGTCATGCCGTGGTCGCGCATCACCTGGGGTGCCAGGCGCTCGATGCGCTCGATGAGTGCGAACTCATCGCCCAGGTCCTTCTTGGCGGCCAGTGTGCGCGCGTAACGGCGACACACCTCGGCGCGCGGGTCGCTCAGCGTGTATACGGCGTGGCCCATGCCGTAGATGAGACCCGTGCCGTCGAAGGCCTGCTTGTCGAGAATCTTGCCCAGGTAGGCTGCGACCTCGTCCTCGTCCTCCCAGTTGGAAACATGCGCGCGGATGTCCTCGTGCATAGACACGACCTTGGCATTGGCACCGCCGTGGCGCGGGCCCTTGAGCGAGCCGATGGCCGCGGCGTAGGCGGAATACGGGTCGGTGGCCGAAGACGACAGCACGCGGCAGGCGAAGGTGGAGTTGTTGCCGCCGCCGTGCTCGGCATGCAGCATGAGCATAACGTCGAGCAGCATCGCCTCATCGTGGGTGAACGCCATGCCGCCGCGCAGGACCTGCAGGATGGTCTCGGCGGTGGAAAGGCCGGGCGTGGGGTGCGGCACGTGAACCTCGGAGCCGCGAAGCTTGGCGACCGAGGCCATGTGTGCGAAGGCGGCGATGCGCGGGAGACGGGCGAGCATGGAGATGGCGACGTCGATTTCGTGCTCGGGTGTAATGGCGTCGGGCTCGGCGTCGAAGGCGTAGAGCAGCAGAACGGCGCGCTGAAGCACATTCATGATGCTCGACGACACCGTGGTCATAGGGAACTCTTTAACGTACTCGTCACTCAGATGTCTAAAGGCGCCCAGGCGCTCGCAAAAGCCGTCGAGCTCTTCCTTGTTGGGCAGCGAACCCGTGATAAGCAGATAGGCGACTTCCTCGTAGCCGTAGCGATTCTCGGCCTGGGCATTGTTGACCAGATCCTCGATGCTGTAGCCGCGAAGCGTGAGCTTGCCCTGATCGGGCACGACCTTTCCGTCGACCTTGTTGTAGCCGTGCACATCCGAGATACGAGTGAGGCCCGCGACCACGCCCGAGCCGTCGGCATTGCGCAGGCCGCGCTTGACATTGTGCTCTTCGAACAAGCCCTCGTCATAAGGGTCGGTCGGCAGGCCGTGGTAGAGGTTTTCGCTTTCGGGCGAAATCTGACGGCTCGCCTCGTAATCCAGAACCAGGCGGCTCAAGTGGTCATCGAAGCGGTAATAGATTTTCTTGGCGTCGTAGGCCATGCGCGCTCCTCTCCGGGCCGCATCGGGGTGACTTGCATGGGCATGCGCGCGTCAGGCTATCCCCAGCGGCTTGCTCGCTACAGGCGGTACATAAAGTTGAAGACGTCCTCGCGCTGGATGGACACGTTGACGCCCGAAAGCTCGCCGGCCTCGGCCAGCGCCTTCTGCAGCTCGGCGAAGTCGAGCTTGGACTCGGCGGTATCGGCCAGCATGGTCATGGTGAAGATGTCCTCGATAATGGACTGCGTGATGTCGCGGATGTCGACGTTGGCCTCGCCTAGGACACGGGTGACGCCGGCGACGATGCCGGGGCGGTTCTTGCCAAGGACGGTGATGACGATACGGGAGGACGAGATCTCGGCCATGGGAAACCCTTTCGCGTGATTGCGGCGCGCGCGGGGCGCTCCGCTACGGTACAGTGTTCATCATTGTACCTGTCTGGCGCAAAAAAGGCGCGCTCGCTGCGGCGTTACATGCCTGCAACATGAGCGTAAGGGGGAAGGCCGCACGGGGAAGAGCCGTCTGGCGCGTGTCCGGCTCGTGTTGGGTTGATTTCCGATCTCAGCCGAACACATTGAGCGGACAGGCCGTTCCCGCAGTCAGCCGAACGCCTCCGACGGCTGATTCCGAACTGGAAGCGGAGGGCATCCCCGCCCTTCGGTAGGGGATACCGCTCCGCGGCGCATGCCGCGGGCGGCGCCCCTATCGGACCACCGTGACCTCAGTTGGGATGGGCCCAGCACTGCCGCGTACTCGGTGAGCTAGAGCCAACTGTTCGTCTTCACGTCGCGTATGGCGATATTTCGGTCGTCCGGCTCGGTGATGCCGTAGCCGAACGCCTGGAGCGTCTCGATGGACTCCTGGATCCTCTGTTGGAACATGGGACCCGGATCGACCCTCGGCCCGAGGTGCCCGCGCCAAAGGCACGGCGTGGCGCGCAGCATGTTATGGATTTTGGAGATGGGCTCGATGTCGGCGTAGACGTTGAGCGTCGCCATGGCGTCCTTGTGGCCGAGGATCGATTGGAGCGCCTTGATATCGCCGCCTTGGCGGATCCACTGCGTTGCGAACGTGTGGCGAAGGCCGTGGAACGTGATCAGCTCGTCGTTGGTGCCCATGAGGCCGTTGGTCTCCGAGAACGTCTTGAACGCCCTGCGGATATAGCTTGTCGTCGCGAAGGTCGCGCCCGGCTCCGACAGGATGTAGCAGTCCCCGATCTCGACCGCCCCGGTAAGGCCGCGCAAGCGCAGCTTTCCGCAGTCGATCTCGTGGGTCTCCTTCAGGAAGGGGAGTAGGCCGACCGGGTCGATAGGGATACCCCTGGCGTCATGGGTCTTGGTGTCCTTGATGAACGAACCCATTCCCTTCGCGTACGCCACCGAGTGTCTGATCGAGATCAGGCCCGTCTCGAAATCCACATCGCACCACCGAAGGCCGCAGGCCTCGCCGATTCGCATCCCCGTGTGCAGGGCGAGTACGACCGCCCTCTAATCCTCGGCGGACCAATCGAATCCGAACTCCTTTCGGGCATCCTCTTCGCTCATGACTTCGAGAAGGTCTCCGGGTTGGCAACGAAGGGCGAGGCATAGCTGCTCGAGTGTGTTGAAGCGAATGCCGCGAATATGCCCTTTTTTAATACGGGACAGGTTCACGGGCGTGGTTCCAATCCTTTCGGCAAGTTCGTTCGAGGAAATCTTTCGCTCGGCCATGATCTTGTCGAGGCGAACAATTACGGGCATGGCGTTTCCTTACGCAATCTCATCGGAGTCGAGGTACAGCTCTCGGGCGTACAAGAAGAGCTGGGAAAGCATGAACAGGACGATGCCGAGAACCAGAGAGGTCCAATCGAATGATGAAGCGATCTCTTGGGCGCCGACGGCCCCCTCGCCGCCAAACATCGAAACGGAGGTTTTGAGTGAGCCGGCGTAGAGGCTGGTGGCAGCTTGAACAACGAAGAGAATGCCGAGCACCTTCAAGCATGTCGCAGACCCTTTCTTGAAGGGGTCTCCGCTCTTGATCGTCCACACGAGAACGGCGCTGAGGATGGTCGTAGCGATACCGATGACGGCAGGGACCAATGTCGAGATCGCAAGGGCTGGATACG
>CAJLJQ010000009.1:0-36513 GCA_905207015.1 uncultured Collinsella sp.
AAATCCAAGGGTTATACCCTAAGAGCAAACCACCCCTTTTAGGGGTGGTTTTGATAGGGGCACGAATAGCCCACTCCGACCTGCAAAATCTGTACTCGCGATGCGAATGACGCCCCTAACCTTAAACTTTAGCTTGAACTTAGCTATAATGCGCTACGTTCCTACCAGGCTGTGGTTGCGGACGGACGAAATGCCCGTCCTAGTCCAAGACAGACGCGGTCAAAGGGATCCACGTAAGCGACCGCGTGCGCGCGGCGCGATCATGGCGCGTCCTAGATGTAAGCCGCACCGTCCGTTCTACTTTCTTTGGGGCAATACCGCCTCGCGGGCGAGCGGGCCAGTCGTGAAGGTGGCTGCGGCCTCCCGAGCAAACACCCCGGTGCGCAAGTGTGGGGTCAAATACCAGGTCAGCTGGTGGGAACAATCTGATATTTCGTGCAACGCACGGATCGTATACGACACAGAAGGCAGGGTAGTGGACATGGTGAGGGGCAGCTTGATGCACGCGGCTCGGTTAGGTGCTGGGACCGCGGCGGTCATCGCCGTTTTGGGCCTGAGCGGATGCGCGTTCAACCCGCTGTCTGCGTTCACGACTCCCACGATCGACCAGATCGAGTACGAGACCGTCACGCCCACGGTGTCGGATGATGCCCTGGTCACTCCCGGTACCCTGACGGTTGCCCTCGATACCTCCGATGCGCCGCAGGCCATGCAGAGCGCTGACGGCGAGCTCACGGGGTATGCAGTCGACGCTGCCCGCGCCCTCGCAAGCCGCATGGGCCTTAAGGTCGCCTTTGTCGATGCGTCCTCGGCAGGTTCCGCGCTCGGCGACAAAAAGGCTGATATCTTTATCGGCGAGATCAACTCCACGGATGGGGACGTTAGCTCGCTCGGCACCTGCCTGTACGATGCCGCTTCCGTGTTCGGTAAAACCAGCGATGGTGGGTCGCTAAGCGTTTCCACCGATACCCTTAACACGTCTACTCTGGGTATCCAGATGTCCTCGGCCTCGCAGGAGGCGCTTGCTAAGCAGAGCATCACCGCCAACCAAAAGACTTACTCCAACATCAACGAGTGCTTTGAGGCGCTCGAGTCCGGCGAAGTCGACTATGTGATCTGCGACTCCACGGCCGGCGGCTACCTTGCACGCCTGATGAGCGAGATCTCCTATGTCGGTGCGCTCGAGGCGCCCTCGACGCTTGGTGTTGCGGGCCTCTCGTCCAATGACGAACTGTGCCGTGCCGTGAGCGATGCCCTCGACGGCATCACGGTCGACGGTACGCTCGAGGCAGTCCACTGCGTCTGGTATGGCACGATGCCCTACGACCTCACCACTAAGACAGTATCTGGTGTCAACCTTCAGTCGTCTGGCTCCGCATCCTCCGGCAGCGAATCCTCCGATTCCAACAATGAGACCGCACCCTCCGAAGACAAATCGTCCAGCCAGGAAGACACCATCACCGACGACGACATTAACAAGCTTAATAGCTAGTTATTGCTAGGGGTGGCGTCTCCTATGTGCTAGGAGAGATGCCTCTTCACGGTTTCAACACGCACTGCCGGGCTTCCCCAATAGGGGAGCCCGGCTTTTTCATCCCTATAAAACCAGCAGGTCAAAGCCAATTTTCGGGACCAAATACAAAGCCGTCGGCTCCCTTCTATAGCGCACTTTGCCACAGAAAAGTGCGAGACTTCGGTATGCGGTATCAAGCAATCGTTATTCGGGTCTTTGGGAATCCGCGTGATTAAATGCACGGCAATGGGTACATAGCCAGTACAGTAAGTCCCCGAGGCAGATTGGAGCCACGTATGGATATCAAGGTTTCTGGACGCAAGACGACGGTAACCGATGCTCTGCGTGCGCATGTGGATGAGAAGATCGGCGAGGCGCTCAAGGTTTTCGATATCGAGCCCATGACGGTCGACGTTGTACTTCGCTATGAGAAGAACCCCTCGAACCCCAACCCGGCAATCGTCGAGGTTACGGTTCGCGCCCGCGGTTCGGTGATTCGCGTTGCCGAGCATGGTGCAGATATGTACGCCGCCATCGACCTCTCTGCCGATAAGGTCACCCGCCAGCTGCGCAAGTTCAAGACCAAGGTCGTGGACAACCGCCAGGGCGGTGCCAGCGCAGCGGATGTCGCACCGGTCGAGCGCGTCGAGGATCTGGCCGACCTGCTGCTGCCCGAGGAGGAGGACGACCTGCTCGTCCGCGAGAAGGTCATCGATGTCACCCCGATGACTGAGGAGCAGGCGCTGGTGCAGACCGATCTGCTCGGCCACGACTTCTACGTGTTCGAGAACGCGACGACCGGCCTCATCAATGTGGTGTATCACCGTAAGAATGGTGGATATGGCATCATCAAGCCCCGTATCGAAACACTTGACGAGTAAAATACGTTAACTTGCATGAGTTAACGGTTGGCGGCCATCCCATGCGGGTGGCCGCTTTTTTACGTAAGGAGTCGCTTTGATGGACAAGGCTGCATCTACCGGCCATTCAGACCGCTGCCGCATCGTCGTCGATACCTGCTGCGACTTTAGCCCCGAGGTCGCCGCGAACCTCGATGTCGATATCTTGGGCTTCCCCTTTATCATCGATGGCGAGGAACGCACGGACGATATCTGGTCGAGCATCAGCCCTAAGGAGTTCTACGACCGCATGCGTGCCGGCGCTCGCGTGTCTACCTCGGCTGTGTCGCTCGGTCGCTATATCGAGTTCTTTACCGAGTGCGCCAAAGAGGGCACGCCTACGGTCTACCTGTGCTTTACCTCGGCGCTGTCGTCGAGCTACAACTCCGCGTGCCAGGCGGCGGACGCCGTGCGCGCCGAGTATCCCGATTTTGAGCTGTACGTGGTCGACAACGCTCTGCCCTGTGCGACCGGCGAGCTCTTGGCGCTCGAGGCCGTCCGTCAACGCTCGGCGGGACTCACCGCCAAGCAGCTGGTCGACTGGGCAAACGAGGCCAAGACCTATGTCCACGGCTACTTTACGCTCGAGAGCTTTGACGCGCTGGCTGCCGGCGGTCGCATTCCGCCCGCGGCGGCGCAACTCACGGCTAAGCTCGATGTCAAGCCCGAGCTCTCCTACGACCTGGCCGGCTCGCTGTCGCTGATCGGCGTCAACCGCGGCCGCAAGAAGGCGCTCAAGTCCATCCTCAAGTCGTTCCGTGAGAACTACGTGCCCGATCGCACTATGCCCATCGCCATTATGACTGCCGATGCCGAGAAGGACGGCGACTGGCTCGAGGCCGCCGTTCGCAAGGAGGAGGGCTGCGCCGACGTCACGATTATCCGTAGTTCCGTCGGTCCTACCATCGGCTCGCACGTGGGGCCCGGCATGGTGGCACTTGCGTTTTGGGGCAAGAACCGCGCCGAGAAAGCCTCGCTTTCCGACCGCATCGCGCGCCGTGTGCGCGGCGAGTAGACAGGCGTTACGACCACGGGCGCCTCGCAGCCCAAACGCTGGCACCGAGTATTCAACCTGGTAATAACACCCAACCCAAAAGGAAAGGTTTCATGGCAAACAAGCTCTCTGTCGCATTTATCGGCACCGGAATCATGGGTGCCCCCATCGCCGGCCACATCCTGGATGCTGGCTATCCTGTAACGGTCAACAACCGCACCAAGTCCAAGGCCGCCGCGCTTATCGAGCGCGGTGCGGCCTGGGCCGATACGCCGGCAGATGCCGTGGCGAACGCCGATGTCGTCTTTACCATGGTGGGCTATCCCTCCGAGGTCGAGGAGCTCTACCTGGCGGGCGACGGCCTGCTCGCGTGCACCAAGCCCGGCGCGGTGCTGATCGACCTCACCACGAGCTCGCCCGAGCTGGCGCGCGACATTGCCGAGGCCGCCCAGGTTTCCGGTCGCATGGCGTTTGACTGCCCCGTCACCGGCGGCGAGTCGGGAGCTATCGCCGGCACGCTCACGGCCATCGTGGGCGCCACCGAGAACGACATCGCGCCGGTCCGCGACATCCTTGCCACCTTCGCGGCCAACATCTGCTGCTTCGACGGCGCCGGCAAGGGCCAGGCTGCCAAGCTCGCCAACCAGGTGTCGCTGGGCGCCTGCATGGTCGGCATGGCAGACGCCATGGCATTTGCCGAGCTGAGCGGCCTTGACCTGGAGAAGACCCGCCAGATGATCCTGGGCGGTACCGGCAAGTCCGGCGCCATGGAGAGCCTGGCGCCCAAGGCACTCGACGGCGACTACAAGCCCGGCTTTATGGTCGAGCACTTCATTAAGGACCTGCGCTTGGCGCTCGCTTACGCCGATGACCGCGAGCTCGCGCTGCCCGGCGCCGACGTCGCCTTTACGCTCTACGACATGCTCGACGCCATCGGTGGCGCCAAGCTGGGCACCCAGGCCATCACGGTTCTCTACAAGGAGGAGGCCGACGCCCTCGCCGCCGGTCTGGACTGGTCGCAGTATCGCCCCGAGGAGCATGGCGCTCACGAGGAAGGTTGCGGTTGCGGCGAGCACGGCGAGGACCATGAGTGCGGCTGTGGCCATCACCATGGCGAGGACCACGAGTGCTGCGGCGGCCACGGCCATGACGACGGCCACGAGTGCTGCTGCGGCCACCATCACGGGGAGTAGCGCCCATGAGCTGGACGTTCGTGGTGCTTGCGCTGGTGCTCTTTCTCTTTGCGATCTACATCGGCTTTCTGTGCGGCCAGTGGGCGTGCGAAAAGCGTGTCATCACCAAGCGCGACTACTGGATTGCCAACTTTGCAGGAGCGGCGGCGGTCGTCCTACTGACCTGGGTGTTCTCGCTGTTCCCGCTGGTGCAGTTTGCGCCGATCGGCTGGCTCGGCGGCTTTATCGCCGGCCTTAAGATGAGCTTTGGCGAGTCCGTCGGTCCATGGCGCAAGCACGACGAGGTTTTTAACGTCAACAAGGCTCATCGCGCCGCCGCCGACGCGGGCGACGCCGAGGAGCGCCGCCGCGCGCGTCGTAATGGCGCCGCCGACCGACAGCTCATCTCGGTCACCGATGACAGCAAGGGTGCTGGCAAGCACGCTAAGAAATAGTAAGAAGAGGTAACTATGGCAGAAAACAAAGACGAACAGCTCACCGACGAGGAGCTGGCACAGCTTCAGCTGGCAGAGGAGAACGAGAACGCCGTCGACCGCCTGGTCCAGGAGCTCGGCTGCCCCACGCGCCGCATCCGCCAGTTTGCCGCCCGCGTGCTGCACCTGCTTGCCGAGCGCGATCCGCAGTGCGTCGTGCCCTGCGTGCCCGCGCTGATCGAGGCGCTCGACCGCTCCGAGGCGCAGACCCGCTGGGAGGCCCTCGATGCCCTGGCGGCGCTCGCCACCACCTGCCCCGAACAGCTGGGCGATGCCTTTGAGGGTGCCGAGACCGCGCTGTTCGACGAGATTTCCTCCACGCTGCGCTATGCCGCCTTCCGCCTGCTGTGCGTGTGGGGCGCCACGAGTGTCGAGCGTTCGCGCGAGGCTTGGCCCATCCTGGACGAGGCCATCCAGTGCTACCACGGCGACCTTGAGTATCGCGATATGCTCGGTTGCCTGTACGAGTTTTGCCAGGGCGAGATCGACGCCGAGGTTGCCGAGAAGCTTGCGCTGCGCCTTAAGTTCGATGCCGAGAACGGCAAGGGCAGCTATCTCAAGGCGCGTTCGAGCGAGATTTGCGAAATGCTTGTTAAACGTTTTGGCCTGGATCTCTCCAAAAAGAAGAAGCGTGCTAGCGTTAAAAAATCTGACGACGCCGAAGACGAGGAGTAACAGATTATGGCGCACGATGTAGCCCTGATTCCCGGTGACGGTATTGGTCCCGAGATTACGCAGGCAATGCGCCGCGTGGTCGAGGCCACCGGCGTCCAGATCAACTGGAACGTCCAGGAGGCCGGCGCCGGCGTCATGGACGAGTTTGGCACGCCGCTGCCCCAGCACGTGCTCGACGCGGTTACCGAGACCAAGGTTGCCATCAAAGGCCCCATCACTACGCCGGTCGGCACGGGCTTCCGCAGCGTTAACGTGGCCCTGCGCAAGCACTTTGACCTGTATGCCTGCGTGCGTCCTTGTCTGTCGCAGCCGGGCGACGGCTCGCGTTTCCGCGACGTCGACCTGGTCATCGTGCGCGAGAACACCGAGGATCTCTACGCCGGTATCGAGTTCGATGAGGGCGCTGCCGAGGTCGAGGAACTCTCGCAGCTCGTCGAGCGCTCGGGCCAGAAGACCTTCGCCGCTGATTCCGCCATCTCAATCAAGCCCATCTCCATCGCCAAGAGCCGCCGCATTGTGGAGTATGCCTTTGAGTATGCCCGCCGCTGCGGCCGCAAAAAGGTGACGGCCGTGCACAAGGCCAACATCATGAAGGCGACCGACGGCCTGTTCCTGCGCGTGGCGCGCGAGGTGGCTGCCAACTATCCCGACATTGAGTTCAACGACAAGATCGTCGACGCCACCTGCATGGGCCTGGTCCAGAACCCCAACGACTTCGATGTCCTGGTGCTGCCAAACCTGTATGGCGACATTGTGAGCGACCTGTGCGCCGGCCTGGTGGGCGGCTTAGGGATGGCCCCCGGTTCCAACATCGGTGCCGACTGCGCAATCTTTGAGGCTACGCACGGCTCCGCGCCCGATATCGCTGGCCAGGATGTCGCCAACCCCACGGCCGAGATTCTCTCTGCTGCGATGATGCTCGATCACCTGGGCGAGAACGACGCCGCCAACCGCATTCGCGCCGCCGTCTCCGCCACGCTTGACGAGGGCGAGCAGGTTACCGGTGACGTGCGTCGTGCTCAGACCGGCTCCGTCGAGGGGGCCGTGGGCACGCAGGCCTTTGCCGATGCCGTTATCGCGCACCTGGCCTAAGGTACGCACGCTGCAAACGCCTAAATAGTACTTAAGTGTTTGCGTATAACCTAAGAATCAATACGCCCGGCGCCTCGTCGGGCGTATTCTATTGAAGACTATGTTTCCTAACAAGGAGTAACTGATATGGGTCTGATTCAAAAGAAGGACGAGAAGGACGAGATCGACGGCATCCAGATCATCGAGCGCGGCGAAGGCCCCGACGGTGATGAGGACGAGAAGATCGACCTGGTCGCCGGCACGTCTGCCGAGCACATTGCTGCCGGCACGACCGCCGAGGAGGAGGACGCTCGCCTGGAGGCAAAGATCGCCGCGGACGCCGCCGACGAGAACCTCATGCCCGAGGAACAGGGCGAGGACGACGGCTCCGACGCGGACGACCGCGCATCCAACCACAAAAAGACGATGATTGCCGCCTTTGTGGTTGCAGTCGTGATCGCTGCGGTGGTCGGCTTCTTTATTGGCAATGGCGGCTTTGGCGGCAAGGGTGTCGGCTCGGCGACCCTCACCGAGGACCAGCTCGATTCGAACGTGGCAAGCTATAGCTACAACGGCAAGAAGAGCGATATCACCGCGCGCGAGGCCATCGAGAGCCAGTACAGCCTCGATACCGTCAAGGATAGCAACGGCAACTACACCGCCCCCTCTGCCGACGTCATCCTGTCTTACGTGCGCAACAAGATTCTGCTCGATGCTGCTGAGGACGAGGGCATTACCGTCTCCTCTAAGGAGATGAAGAAGTACGCCGAGGATTCCATCGGCACCTCGGACTACGACACCATGGCAAAACAGTACGGCGTGTCCAAGGACCAGGCCAAGCAGATCGTCCGTCAGTCCGCGACGCTGCAGAAGCTCTACAAGAAGAAGGTGGGCGATGCTTCCGCGAGCATGCCGACCGCTCCGACCGAGCCTTCTGACGGCAACGAGGAGACTGCGAGCAAGGACTACGCCGACTACATCATCAAACTTGCCGGCGACGAGTGGGATAGCTCGAAGGGCACCTGGAAGGACGAGAACAGCACCTACGCTAAGGCCTTCGCTAACGATGCCTTTACCGCCGATAGCGCCACCTATAAGCAGGCCATGACCGCCTATTACACCGCTTACCAGCAGTATTCTTCGCAGGCTTCGAGCGCCAGCTCCAAGTGGACCGAGTATGCCAACGGCCTGTACGCCAAGGCCAACATCAGCATCTACGGCCTGTTTGCTTAAAGGTTGCCCGAGCTTTCGAGCACGAAGTCGAAATATCTGATTGAGCCCGCTAGAACGCATCGTTCTGGCGGGCTTTTTGCGTTGAGGGCGTGCTTGGCGGCTTAATTATGGCTATTCATCTTTAAGCCCAAAGAGGCTATCGGCTTCATCGTCAGGTATGTATTCCAGAACATCGCCCGGTTGGCAGTCGAGTGCCCGGCATATCGCGTCAAGAGTTGAAAAGCGCACGGCAGAAACCTTGCCCGTCTTTATACGCGACATATTGACCTGGGAGATACCCACGCGTTCCGCAAGCTCTTTGGATGAAATCTTGCGTTCGGCAAGCATGCGGTCGAGCCGCAGAATAATCATGGATTCCCCCTAGAGCAACTCGTCATCTTGTTTTTGCAGGATACACCCGTACTGGAAGACGCTGGCAATCAGGCTAATAATCAGGCCTGCAAAGACCATAGAGAGGTCGAGGTGCTGGCCGCCAAGCGCATCCGTATAGTTGCCGCCAAATCCTGAGAGTATCAGCCCCGTGACTATGGCACCAAGAAGCTTCACAGCAACGCCGCCAATAAGGAACAAATGTCCTACTTGACGTAGTATGCGGATGCATTCGAGGTCAAAGGGCCTGCCCGCCTTTTCAATGGCGGAGAAAAACCTGTATGCGCTTAGCACGATGGCAAACGCAAGGCATGCCATCATGGCGCTCCCTATGGCAGTATGACCGTCGTGCGCGACAAGCATAAGAGGGGTGTGTTCATCGGCGCCGACGAGAGCGAGAATTGGCCCTTCGCCAGCCTCAAGCTCTACGGATTGGAGACAGAACCCTTGGGAGAGGCTAGGCAATATGAGTAGATCGTAGATTGCAATGACTGCGAGGAGTCCCAGAGCGAGCGCCACGGCGGTGCAGATTGTGGCCCATTTGCAGTAGCGAGTGAGCTTCCTCAGATTGGCTATTGCCTGTTCACGGTTGATGGCTTCATTCGATTTGGATACGTTCCAGCGGATCATAGCTCCTCCAACCAATGTCTTGGATGATACTTGTATCTTATATCATACTTAATGACAAACGATCAACAATTACGTAATAGAGTAAGTAATATTTGTACGACGAATAGCGAGAGCTTATGGCACATTCAGGGAGTGGGAGTTTGGCGCGCGGGGAGATGGACGAGTATTGAAATATCCTGCAACCGCGCAAGTGCTTCATCGGGTATCCTCAATTCATCCTGGAAAACGGCCGTAAACGATTGAAATTCTCCGGTGAACGGTCGAAAACTACCGTTCACCGATAATTTCTAAACTGGTTCTAACTGGTATTAAGTCAAAAAGACCAATTCACAAATCTTCACAATGACCTGCACTTTTTCTACACGCTATATTTAGCCACCCTGTGTTGTTTAGACACGAAAATAGTTGTGATCGATTGCCAAAGCATTTCGAAACGATTTCAAAACTGCAGGTAGAAGTGTTAATGAGCGGTAAACGGTCGATTTATCACCGTGAACGGTGCAAAAACGTTTTACTGTATGAATCAGCGAAAGCGACCTCTTCTGGGGTGATATAGTGACAACAACACGTCACGTGGTTACTACCAGTTTAGAAACCACTGGTCTTCAAAGAACGCTTTCCAAGAAGCTTTAAGGGCACCCGCCCGCTGGCTTCCGAAAACTATCGGACTCAGATCGTACACACCTTCGGAAGGGAAATTTGAATGGTTGGCTTTATTCTTACCGGTCATGGACAGTTCGCACCCGGCATCGCAAGCGCTATCGCTATGGTCGCTGGTGATCAGCCCGCTTTTACCGTCGTTCCTTTTGAGGGCGACCAGGCTGCTTCCTACGGTGAGGATCTCCGCGCCGCTATTACCGCCATGCGCGAGGAGTGCGATGGCGTGCTCGTCTTTACCGACCTGCTTGGTGGTACGCCGTTCAACCAGGCAATGATGATTGCCCAGGATGTCGACAACGTCGAGATTCTGACCGGCACTAACCTTCCCATGGTTATTGAGCTTCTGTTCCTCCGCGGCAACGCCACGCTCGCCGAGCTTGGCGAGCAGGCCGTGACCGTTGGCCAGACGGGCATCACCGCCCAGACGGTCGCTTCCGTCGCTGGTGCCGAGGAAGAGGATATCTTCGGCGACGAGGACGGCATCTAATGGCCGATTTCGGAGCCAGTGTTCTGAGTTCCTCGGTCGCTCTTTTGGGCCTGCTTGTCATCATGGGCTTGATTTACACCATCTGGTCGCAAATCAACATGAAGAAGAAGCAGAAGTACTTCAAGGAGCTGCACACGGAGCTCAAGCCGGGTCAGGAGGTTCTTTTCGCCGGCGGTATCTACGGAACCGTCAAAGGCATCGAAGGCGAAAAGGTCCAGATCAAAGTCCGATCCGGTGCCGTCGTAGATGTTTCGCGTTACGCGATTCAGGAGATTAAGTAACTGTCGTCAGCAATCAACGAAAGGAAGCTGATCAACATGGCAGAACCCAACATTCTTCTTACCCGCATCGATAACCGACTGGTTCATGGTCAGGTCGCGACCCAGTGGAACTCCACC
The DNA here is from genome assembly GCA_905207015.1 of uncultured Collinsella sp. Classification (GTDB taxonomy): domain Bacteria; phylum Actinomycetota; class Coriobacteriia; order Coriobacteriales; family Coriobacteriaceae; genus Collinsella. The sequence continues at coordinate 10,596 of CAJLJQ010000009.1, forward strand.
CTGGGCTCCAACCTCATCCTCGTCGCCAACGACGATGTGTCGACCAACACCATGCGTCAGAACCTCATGAAGATGGCCGCTCCCGCCGGCGTCGCTACGCGTTTCTTCTCCCTGCAGAAGACCATCGACGTCATTGGCAAGGCGAGCCCGCGCCAGAAGATCTTCATCGTGGCCGAAACACCGGAAGACGTGCTTACGCTCGTCAAGGGCGGTGTGCCTATAAAGAAGGTAAACATCGGCAACATGCACATGTCGGAAGGAAAGCGCCAAGTCGCCACCTCCGTCGCAGTTAACGACGAGGATGTCGCTGCGTTTAAAGAGCTGCAGGAATTGGGGGTGGAGTTGGAGATCAGGCGCGTTCCGAGCACGCCTGTTGAGGACACGAGCAAGCTCTTCTCGTAATCCTCATGATCCACGTTGTCAGGAATGAAACCCTGACATTCTGTACGTGAAATCCAAAGTGCGTACATACATTTTGAAAGGAGGAGCAAGATGGAATACTCGATCATCCAGGTCGCTCTGGTCTTCATCGTCACGTTCGTCGCGGCAATCGACCAGTTCAACTTCCTCGAGTCTCTCTATCAGCCCATCGTCACCGGCGCCGTCATCGGTCTTATCCTTGGCGACCTCAACACCGGTCTTCTCGTGGGTGGTACTTATCAGCTCATGACGATCGGCAACATGCCGATCGGAGGCGCTCAGCCGCCTAACGCCGTCATCGGCGGCATCATGGCAGCCATTCTCGCTATCGCTACGGGCCTCGAGCCCAACGCGGCAGTCGGCCTTGCCATTCCGTTCGCTCTGCTTGGTCAGCTCGGCGTTACCCTGGTCTTCACGCTTATGTCGCCGCTCATGTCCTCTGCGGACAACATGGCTCACAACGCTGACACCAAGGGTATCGAGCGTCTGAACTATTTCGCCATGGCTCTGCTCGGCCTGATCTTCGCCGTCGTCGTCACCCTGTTCTTCATCGCTGGCGCCACCATCGGTCAGACCATCGCTTCCGCCATCCCGACTTGGCTGCAGACCGGTCTCTCCGCTGCAGGCGGCATGATGCGCTTCGTCGGCTTCGCCGTCCTGCTCAAGGTTATGATGAACCGCGATATGTGGGGCTTCTTCCTCATGGGCTTTGGCCTCGCGCTCATCACCGTTGCCAACGATTCTCTGGCAACCCCTGCTCTGCTCATCCTCGCTCTCATCGGCTTCGGCATCGCTTTCTGGGACTTCCAGCAGCAGACCGAGCTGAAGGGTGCAGCTGTTTCTGACGGAGGTGACTTCGAAGATGGCATCTAATGAGTATGTGATCCCGGAGCACTACGAGGATCTCACTCCTGCTCCGCAGCTCGACCAGAAGACCCTCAACAAGATGGCCTGGCGCTCCTGCTTCCTGCAGGCCTCGTTCAACTACGAGCGTATGCAGGCCGCCGGTTGGCTCTACTCCATCATCCCCGGTCTGGAGAAGATCCACACCAACAAGAACGACCTCGCGGCTTCCATGAGCCACAACCTGGAGTTCTTCAACACTCACCCGTTCCTTGTCACCTTTGTTATGGGCATCGTGCTTTCGCTCGAGCAGAACAAGGTTGACATCCCCACGATCCGCGCCGTCCGCGTCGCCGCAATGGGCCCGCTCGGTGGTATCGGTGACGCCCTGTTCTGGCTGACGCTCGTGCCTATCACGGCCGGCATCACCTCCAACATGGCCATCAACGGCAACGCCGCTGCGCCGATCATCTTCCTGGTGATCTTCAACGTCGTCCAGTTCGCTCTGCGCTTCTGGCTCATGAACTGGTCCTACAAGCTTGGCACCAGCGCTATTGACGCTCTGACCGCCAACATGCAGGCCTTCACGCGTGCCGCTTCCATCATGGGCGTCTTCGTCGTCGGTTGCCTGGTCGTCACCATGGGTGGCACCCAGATCAACCTCCAGATCCCCAATGGCACCACCCGTGGCCTCTCCGCTACTACCGTGATCGTCTCCGAGAAGGAGGCCGAGAACTTCACCGGTATGGAGGGCATCGATACCGAGACCGCTGAGGCCGGTACCATCGCCATGACCGATAAGGACGGCAACGCCCTCACCGCTTCCGATGCCGACGGCAACGCTGTCGAGTGCGGCGTCACCGATCTGGGCAACGGCATGGAGTCCGTTACCTACGGTACCGTCACCGAGGATCCGGTCAACTTCTCTGTTGCCGACACCCTCAACACCATCGTCCCCAAGCTCGTCCCGCTTATGCTTACGCTGCTGCTTTACTACATGTTCGCTAAGCACAGCTGGACCCCGACCAAGGGCATTCTCCTGCTCTTCGTCCTTGGCATCCTGGGCGCTGGCCCGCTTGGTCTCTGGCCGAGCATCTGGTAAGGCTCTAGCTTGAGGGGTGTGTCCCTACGCGGCTCACACCCCGACCCCTTAAGCCATGTGTATGTTAAAAGCCGCGTGCTCGAAAGAGCGCGCGGCTTTTGTTTTCTTGATGATTCGGGTGTGGCAGACAGATAATGCTTAACACCCTAGGTAGTTAGCCGAATTCGAGCAAAAGGGAGGATAGGATGGCGATCGGAGCGCGTAAGCAACCGCTGTACGATCAGCTGGTCGATATTCTGACCGAAAAGATTGACCATGAATATCGCGCCGGTGACATGATTCCTTCCGAGCGCGAACTTTCGGAGCGCTATGGTCTCTCGCGCACTACGGTACGCCTGGCTCTGCAGGAACTGGAGCGTTTAGGACTGGTGGTTCGGCAGCACGGTCGCGGTACCTTTGTGACCGACCGTTCGGCAAAGGCAACCAATCTTATGCAGTCCTACAGCTTTACCGAGCAGATGCGCGCGATGGGTCGTGACCCCGAGACCACGATTCTCGAGTTTTGCGAGATGGAGGCCGATAAGAATCTGGCCGAGCATATGGGATTGCGTATCGGTGATCGCATTTTTAAGCTCAAGCGCCTTCGTTCTGCCGACAACATGCCCATGATGGTCGAACGCAGCTATCTACCGGTTCGTCAATTTCTGTCCCTAAAGCGACCGCTGCTGGAGCGCAAGCCGCTTTACGATGTGATTGAGCAAGACTTTCAGCAAAAAATACGTGTGGCCGAAGAGGAGTTCTATGCGAGCATAGCCCGTCCCACCGATGCCCACCTTTTGGAAATTGTCGAGGGCTCGCCTGTGCTCGATTTGGTTAGGACTACGTATAACGAGTCAAACGAGGTTGTGGAGTATACGCTCTCGGTTGCTCGTGCCGATCAGTTTAAATACAAGGTTTACCACCAGCGTAGCGACTAGTGTTGGCATCGTTTCCATATGATGATTCTTTGTATTTAACTGGTTACTACCAGATAACCAACCGAAGTGTATAATTGCACGTCAGAGGATTACTTCTAGAGAGAGGTATTAGAAATGTTCGAGAAGAGTGTCGAGGAGCTCACCGAGCTCGGCGCCCAGATCACCACGGCTGAGATTGCTCAGCAGCCCGAGCTTTGGCGTGATACGCTCAACATCTATCGCGAGAACAAGGAGGCCATCGAGGCCTTTCTGGCCGAGGCTCGCGCTATGGGCGAGGGCCGTCTGTCCGTTGTCTTCACCGGTGCCGGTACGTCCGACTACGTTGGCGATACCTGCGCCCCGTACCTGCGTCGCGCTGGCAACACTGATCTCTACGACTTTAAGCCCATCGCCACGACCGACATCGTGAGCGCCCCGCGCGACTTCCTGCGCGCCGAGGATCCCACGCTCGTGGTTTCCTTTGCCCGCTCCGGCAACAGCCCCGAGAGCCTTGCCGCCGTCGCCGTTGCCAAGGAGCTCGTCCACAACGTCAAGTTCCTCAACATCACCTGCGCGCCCGAGGGCAAGCTCGCCGTCGAGTCCGCCGATGATCCCAATGCGCTGACGCTGCTCATCCCGCGCGCCAACGACAAGGGCTTCGCCATGACCGGCTCCTACACCTGCATGACCCTGCTCTCTACCCTCATCTTTGACGAGGCTTCCGACGAGCAGAAGGCCGAGTGGGTCGAGACCATCGCCAAGATGGGCGAGGAGGTCATCGCTCGCGAGTCTGAGGTTGCCGACTACCTCGCTGGCGACTTCAACCGCGTGACCTACCTTGGCTCCGGCTCCTTCGGTGGCCTTGCCCAGGAGAGCCAGCTCAAGATCCTCGAGCTTGCTCACGGTCTGGTCGCTACTTCCTATGACACCTCTATGGGTTATCGTCACGGACCCAAGTCCTTCGTCGACGACAAGACGCTCGTCTTCGTATTCGTCAACAACGACGCCTACACCCGTCAGTACGACATCGACATCCTCAACGAGATCGGTGGCGACGAGATCGCTCAGCACACCGTTGCCGTTCAGCAGGATGGCGCTACTGTCTACGAGGGTGAGTCCTTCACCTTTAAGGGCTATGAGGCACTCCCCGAGGGTTACCTTGCTCTGCCGTTCGTGATGTTTGCCCAGGCAATCAGCCTGCTCAACTCCGTGCGCGTGGGCAACACGCCCGATACGCCGAGCCCCACCGGCACGGTCAACCGCGTGGTCAAGGGCGTGACGATTCACCCCTTCACCGCTTAATCGCGTCCCCCTGTAAGGGCGCCCGTCCGCTCATAACGGCGGGCGGGCGCTTTTTGTTTTACGTGAGCTGGGTATAAGCATCACCACAGTCAACTGCTTTAGAAGCAAGGAGTGCATATGAGCACGTACGCAATTAAGGCTGACAAGTTCTTCTTGCCGGCAGGCCCGCAACTGGGCGGCTATCTTATGGTCGAGGATGGCGTCTTTGGCGCCTGGCAGGCCGACGAGCCCTCTTGCGAGATTAAGGATTACACGGGATCGTGGATCGCACCGGGTATGGTCGACACCCACATCCATGGCTTCTATAACCACTCGACTACCGATAACGATCCCGAGGGCATCGATATCAGCTCGACCGAGCTCGCCCGTCGCGGCACCACCAGCTGGCTGCCCACGACGTTCACCGATGGCGTCGAGCAGATTAAGGACGCCTGCGCCGCCATCGCCCAGGCGGACGAGGGTCGCGGCCCCGACTTCTGCGGTGCCCGTATCCAGGGCATCTACCTGGAGGGCCCTTTCTTTACCATGAAGCACGTGGGCGCGCAGAACCCCGCTTATCTGATCGACCCCTCCGAGGAGGTCTTCGATCAGTGGCAGGAGGCTGCGGGCGGTCGCATCGTTAAGAGCGCCATGGCGGCCGAGCGCGACGGTGCCGCTGCTTATGCGGCTGCTCTGAACGCCAAGGGTGTGGTGACCAGCATCGGTCACTCCGACGCCACCTACGATGAGTGCATCGCCGCCATCAACGCCGGTGCCAGCTGCTTTACGCATACCTATAACGGCCAGCGCGGGCTGCATCACCGCGAGCCCGGTGTCGTGGGTGCAGCCATGTCCACGCCCGAGACCTACGCCGAGATCATCTGTGACGGCAAGCACGTAAACCCTGCCGCCATCAAGGCACTGCTGCAGGCAAAGGGCTGGCAGCACACGGTGCTCATCACCGACTGCCTGGGTTGCGGCGGCATGCCCGAGGGCAGCTACACCAGTGGTGGCATGGACGTCATCATGAAGGACAACCTGTGCTGGCTCGCTGACGGCAAGAGCATTGCCGGCTCGGTGCTCACGCTTGCCCAGGGCGTCAAGAACATCGTCGACTGGGGCATCGCCAGCGCCGATATCGCCATTCGCATGGCAACCGAGGTGCCGGCTCGCTCTGCACACATCGAGGATAAGTGCGGCAGCATCATGCCGGGTCGCGACGCCGACTTTGTCGTGTTCGACCATGAGCTCACCCTCGTCGAGACGTATGTCGGCGGCCAGAGCGTCGGCAACGCCTTTACCGAGTAACGATAGAAAAAGACGGCGGGCCCGAATCTGCTCGGACCCGCCGTATGGGTTAAACGCTCAAAAGCACCTTCACAGTTACAGCTTGTTAGCAATCTTCTTTGCCGTGCGCTTAACGCCGGCCACAAGACCTCCCGCAGGATGCTCCTTCTCGTAGGCTAGGCGCTTCTCGCGCTTGGCGTACTCCTCGACGATGATGTCGCCATACTCGTCTTCGATCTTGTCGAAGAAGTCGACGGCGCCCTTAATTTCCTCAGCGGTCGGGTGTCCCTTTTGGACACCGCCGGCGAGCTTGAACGGTCCCCACGTATCAAAGCCGGGGCAGCCGTAGACACCCATAAAGATGGCCTGCCTCATGCGGCAGATGCCATCGATATCCTTGCCGTACCACTTGTTTTTGCCACCGTAGGTCATAAGGCCAAACACCTTGTCCTGCGGCTGCAGCACGTTTGTGAGCACGCGTGCCATGTCCTTGTCGATCTCGGAGTAATAGATGCCCGTGGCGACACCGATCAGATGATATTCGTGCAGGTTGGGATACTCGTTTTTGCCGAGCGCCTCGACGTCGAGGGTATCGATCTCGGGGTGTGCCTCGACGATGGCGTCCACGAGCTTTTTCGTATTGCCGTGATGGCGCGAGGCGTAGAGGATGATGGTTCGCATAAGAAGGCCTTTCAGCTGTAATTGCATCAATGTCTGTATGGTACCCCGTTGCATGGCTGGGATACCGGACGCATCGATGAACGTGCGGGTTTGTCCTTTGGTCAGGGCCGAGACGGGTTATTGCGAGCAAAATGCAGTTGTCCGAAAGGATGGGTAATGGAATACGCTCTTTCCAACGATTCGATTTCTATTAAGGTTTCCACGGCTGGCGGCTCGTTTACCTCGATTGAGGCCGGAGGTCGAGAGTACTTGTGGCAGGGTGATCCTGCAGTGTGGTCCGGCCAGGCGCCGGTCTGCTTTCCGATTTGCGGAGGCCTGCGCGATGGTAGCGCCATGACGTTTGCCGGGCATCATGTAAAGCTCGCTCGCCACGGGTTTGCGCGCAAACAGGAGTGGAAGCTGCTGAGCCAGAGCGAGAACGAGCTGGCGATGTGCCTGGCTTCGGAGGATAACGCCGCGCTGCTGAGCGATTATCCCTACCCGTTTAAGCTCGTCGCCCGCTATACGCTCGAGCGCGCTGCCGTGCGCGTTTCCTATGAGGTGACCAACGAGGGCACCGAGGACATGCCGTTCTTTATCGGTGGACACCCCGGCTTTAGGTGCCCGCTCGACGACGGCGAGGCCTATACGGACTACGAGCTGCGCTTTGAGAAAGATGAGGCTGCGGAGCTTTGCACCGCCGTACCCTCGACCGGATTGATTGATGTAGCTAACCGTTCAAAGAACCCCATGGTGGGAAAGACGCTGCCCCTATCGCACGAGCTCTTCGATTTTGCGGAGACCATCTTTGACGTGCTCGAGAGCCGTCAGGTCACGCTTTCCAAAAAGGGCGAGGACAAGGGCGTCCGCCTGAGCTTTGAGGGTTTCCCGTATCTCATTGTGTGGAGTAAGCCCGAGGGCGATTTTGTGGCAGTTGAGCCCTGGGGTGGCCTCTCGACCTGTTCCGATGAGGATGACGTGCTTGAGCACAAGCGCGGCTGCCTTATCGCCAAGCCTAAGGAGACCGTCGTTCGCTCGTTCACGATTGAAATTCTGTAATTCCGTTTTGTCGACTCGTATCGCGAGGCACTAGGAGCCTGCGAGATAAGGAGCTAAAAATGATCCTCACCGTTACGATGAACCCGTCTGTCGATACGCGCTATCAGCTCGATGAGCTCGTTATCGACGACGTCAACCGTGTGACGCCCGAAAAGACCGCCGGCGGCAAGGGCCTCAACGTGGCCCGTGTGCTGGGTCAGCTGGGCGACGACGTCGTGGCAACCGGTCTGCTCGGCGGCCACATGGGCGCTTACATGGCTGAGCTCATGGACGCCAACGGTATTAACAACGACTTTGTGCCCATCAAGGGCGAGACCCGCATCTGCCTCAATATCCTTCATGCCGGCAACCAGACCGAGCTGCTCGAGAGCGGCCCGACAATTGCCCCCGAGGAGCTCGATGCCTTTACCGCCAAGTTTACCGAGCTTGCGAGCAAGGCCGACGTCGTCACCATCTCGGGTTCGCTGCCCCGCGGTGTCGAGGCAGACTACTATGCCAAGATCACGGGCATTGCCGAGAACGCCGGTGCCAAGGCGTTGCTCGATACCTCGGGCGCTTCGCTCGAGGCCGCCCTTAAGTCCGAAATTAAGCCCGAGCTGGTCAAGCCTAACCTGACCGAGATCAACGGCCTTTTGGGTACGAGCTTTACCACCGACGATGTGGACGAGCTCCGCGCCGCGCTCGCCTCTGATGCCCGCTTCTCCGATATCCCCTGGGTCGTCGTGTCCATGGGCGCTGCCGGCTCCGTTGGCTTCCACAATGGCCGTGCGTTCCGCGCAAAGACGCCCGATATCCCTGCCGTTAACGCTACGGGCTCTGGTGACTCCACTATCGCTGGCTTCGCGCATGCCATTGCTGCTGGCGCGGACGACGAGACGGTGCTGCGTACCGCCAACACCTGCGGCAAGCTCAATGCCATGGATCCCATGACCGGCCATCTGGTCATGGACCGTTGGGACGAGGTCTACAACGGCGTTGTCGTGACCGAGCTGTAAAAGCCTGGGCGTCGGCCCCGGCATTGCTTGCTAGCTCATGCCGACGACAAGTGCGGTAGCATTATGCTGGGGCGCGACGCCGAGTTTGTCGTGTTCAATCCCGACCTTACCCTGGTCGAGGCGTATGTGGGTGGCAACAGCGTCGGTAACGCGTTTGCCGAGTAGCCGCCAAAGAAGCGATCCGAGAGGGGATTTAGATGATTTACGGTGCATTGGGCGATATCGAGGAGTACCGCGGAATGCTCAAGGGCCTCGACGTGCTGATCGACTGGCTCGAGGAGAACGACCCGGCAGAGCTCGAGGTCGGCAGCCATCCGATTCTGGGCGACAAGGTCTATGCGAACGTCATGGCTCCCACGACGCGTCCCGAGGCCGAGGCTCACTATGAGACGCATCAGCGCTATCACGACCTGCAGATCGACGTCGAGGGTCGCGAGGCCTTTAAGGTCGCCACGGGCAGCCTGACGCTGGTTCAGGAGTTTGACGAGAAGGACGACTACGATCTGGTCGATTCCGACGCTTCGATCGCCGGCGATCTTGCCGACGACAAGTTTGCGCTGTTCGTTGCCGGCGAGCCTCACATGCCCACGCTCGAGTTCCCGGGCGATGGCGCACAACCGATCAAGAAGATCTGCTTTAAGCTGCTTGCCGACGCCTACTGGGAGGAGTAGCGAGCTGCTCGGCTGAGTTGTTCGTCTGATGGCGTGATTCCCCTAGGGAAATCACGCTAGGACCCCGCCAAACGGGTTTTCCCTAGGGGAATCACGTTTGGCGGGGTTTTCTGTTTTTGAATAGGGAAGCCTCATTTATTTGCGAAGAACATCGGCTAGCCGCAGGATTGAAATCATCGACCGATAAGTGAGTTCCACTTTTTCGCCCGCAAGCAGTCGTTTCGAGCCAATCTCATCTAGCCCCACAAGCCGAGAAAACAGCGGGCCGCTCATCGTGCCATCGTCAATTGATTCCCTTATGGTCTTCAAAACGTCCGTATCATGAAGCGATGCCGAGCTGTAGGGGGCAACACGAGCGGAACTCTCAATTAACGACGAGACAAAAGGATGGAGATGCTTTGGACATAGTCCATCAAACACCACATCCCCATTGTCGTTCGAGCCGACCAGGCGCCAAGTATAATGATCGACCCAGTCATCCCCGTCATATATGGCGTCCATGAGCAACTTCCCGTCTAGAGAGAGAAACCTATTTGGACATCGGGGCGCAAGACCGCAATCCATATCGGACCTGCAGCAGCTCCAACCCAACGCACCACATAGGTTCCCTTTCGTACATGTGTATCAATCTGCTCTGAAATGCCGGTGAATGCAATTCCAGACCCGTTTGTCGGATAGCAATCGACGTATTTTTGTTTTCCGCTCACAACCTTGTATAGATATATCGTTCCAGCAAAAGAGAAGGGATCGTTCGCAATTTTGTCCGGAAGAACTTGCCACCTCAAAATCCCGCTACCAATATGGTCAAGCTTGACCGTTCCGCCGTCCCCCTCAAAAGTGGCAAGGGGATTTACCCCAGACTGGGAGTCGGCATCGCCCTCCTTAGCAGTTATCAGCAGGTTGCCCGTATAAGACTGCTGAGGCTCACCTTCAGGACAGGCAGCCTTGGCCCAAGAAGGGCCACTCAGGCAGAACAGTCCGAGCAGCATCAATACCAACAAAAGAAAACCCTTAGTTCTTTTCATCTATATCCCCAATGTCTCTCGACATTTGTATATTGTGACCATTTTAGATCTATATGGCCAATTCGAGCCCTCATCATGGCAATTGTTGCAGCTGGGTTTCTTTTCATTAAGATTTCACTTTGGTAAATACCCGCCCCTAAGCATTAAACCCGAAGTCCACCGAGTGGGCCGCTGTTGACGTGGCGATGCTTGGATTGGCACACACGCACTCAAAATCGAAAACAAAAAAGCCGCCCGAAGGCGGCTATCTTGTGCAATGGAGCCAGCGACCGGGCTCGAACCGGTGACCCCCGCTTTACGAGAGCGGTGCTCTACCAACTGAGCTACGCTGGCGGCCATGTGGTGACGCAACTGAGGCGTCAACGGCTGTTTATGATACGGGACATCGCTCATCCGCGCAAGTGTTCTGACGGCTTTTCTCACTTTAAATGCACTAATATTAGAGGCGTGATGTCTGCAGTGCCCATTTGTTACTTGACCTGCTGTTGAGTTGGTGGTCGACGTCCCGCTCGTATGGGTCTCAAACAGAATGGGGCAGCCATGGCTCAACCCAAGATTCTTCTTACGCGTATCGATGACCGTTTCATTTACGGGCAAGACGTTGAGCTGTGGAACGAAGCCGTGGGTTCCAACCTTGTCCTAATCGTCAACGATGAGATCGCGGCGGATTCGCGCCAATGGGCACCAATGAGGGTGGCGGTGCCAGAAGGCGTTTGGACGCGGTTTTTCTCGGTGCAAAGGACTATCGACATCATTCATACCGCAACGCCGCGTCAATGGATCTTGATCATAGTGGCCTCACCCGCCGATGCGCTCGCGCTGGTTAAGGGTGGTGTGCCAATAACCAAGATCAGCATTGGCCATATGCAGGCAGGGGAGGGCAAGCGCTCTGCAACGCCTACCATTGCCGTAGACGACACGGACATCGCCGCCTTCAAAGAGTTGCAAAAGCTCGGCATAGAGCTAGAAATCCGCTATCTCCCCAGTTCCGCCCCCGACCCCATTGGCAATCTGTTCAACTGATCCCTTGGGGACGGAGGAAAACGGATCATTTTGCCCTTGCGAGGGACGCGCGCGATGCCGCCTGTCAAAAACTATGCCCATTTACTACGTTTGATTGGCTATCGTCGAGCATGTCGAATTTGAGATAAACAAAACCGCAGGTATACTGCTCACAAATGTAACAAAAACCGGTGCATGGTCGAGCATCCCGGGCTAAACGTAGTAAATGGGCATAGTTTTGATATGTCACTCATACAGTCACAGAAAAAACGAGCCTAAAAGATGAAAAAGCGCCCGCTGGCGGTGGTGCCGGCGGGCGCTGCTGTGCGATATGTCGCGTTGCGGGCTTAGTGCCTCATAAAGTGGTATTCGATCACATTGCTGTAGGGATGGCCCGGGCCCACAATGCCCTGCGGGAACAGAGGCTGGTGCGGCGTGTCGGGGTACATCTCGGCCTCGAGGGCAAAGCCGGCGCCCCAGCCATAGTTGGCATCGTCCTTGGCGTGCTCGTCGCCCAGCCAGTTGCCGGTGTAGAGCTGCACGCCCGGGGCAGTGGTGTAGTAGTCCATCTCACGACCGGTCCACATCTCCTCGACGTGCATCGCGCGGCGCAGGTTGCGGCCGTACTGATAGCCATCGATGCACAGGCAGTGATCGTAGCCACGGGCCTGCTTGATCTGCGGGTCGTCGGCCTCCATGCCGGGTGCGACGGGGCGAAGCTCGCGAAAGTCAAACGGTGTTCCCTCGACCGGAGCAATCTCGCCGGTGGGGATGTTCTGCTCGTTAATGGGCAGGTAGTGGGCGGCGTTGGCGACAAAGAAATGTTCGCAGTCCATGCCGGCGTTATGGCCTGCAAGGTTAAAGTACGTGTGGTTGGTCATGGACACGTAGGTGGCGCGGTCGCTCTCGCAGCCATAATCGATGCGGAAGACGCCGGTGCGCGTAACGGTAAACACGGCCGTAAAGGTTCGGTTGCCGGGCAGGCCCAGCTCGCCATCCTTAAGCGAGGTGGTCATGCGCACGGCGTTATGGACCTCGTCGAGCTCAACATCCCACACACGTTTGTGCAGGCCGTGCTCAAGGTCGCTGTGCAGGTTGTTGGCGCCCTCGTTGGCGGGCATATGCCAGTCCGTGCCGTCGATGGCGATCGTGGCGCCCGCGGTGCGGTTTGCCACGGGGCCGATGGTCGCGCCAAAGCAGGCGGGGTTGTCAAAGTAATCCTCGAGCTTATCGAAGCCCAGCACCACATCGCGCACGTTGCCGGGAATGTCGGGCACATCGATACCCAGCACGGTGGCGCCATAGTCCATAATGCGAACGTAGATCTCGGGCCCGTTGAGGGTGTAACGATGAACGGGGGTACCGCACGGCGCGGTGCCGAAAAGCTCGGAAGTGATCATTTGGTTCCTAACATCGAGATATTTCGGACAAACTGTAGCGCGAACAGGCGAGATTATCACTACACCCCACTAAAGCTGGGGGTATTTTTCTCAAAAAAGTGATGATTGGAGCTGTGCGGGCGTTCATTTTTGACGCGTACGAGTCTGATACAATTTGTTCGTTACTGTTTGAATGATATGCGCGCAAAGAACGGCGAGGATTCATCGTGATTAAGGCAGAGCGACAGGATAAGGTTCGTCAGCTGCTCGAGGAGCAGGGTACGGTCTCGGTCAAAGAGATTTCGGATGCGTTGGGCGTTTCGGACATGACGATTCGCCGCGACCTCGAAGAACTTGCGAGCCTAGGCGAGATCGAGCGCGTGCACGGCGGAGCCCGCAGTGCACAGGGCCGTCCGCACGCTATGTTGCGCCATGAGTATTCGCACAGCGAAAAGCGCACTAAGCATGCCGAGGAAAAGCTGCAGATTGCGCGCCGTGCTGTGGAGCTTATCGAGGAGGGCTCGACCATCTTTTTGGGCACGGGCACCACGGTTGAGCAGATGGCCTCGATGCTGCCGACGTTTCGCCTGCGCATTGTGACCAATTCGCTTTCGGTGTTTAACCTGCTCGAGGCGCGCGAAGACTGCGACCTGTGCCTCGTGGGCGGCATGTATCGCCGCCGCACCGCCGCCTTTGTGGGGCCCATGGCCGAGGATACCCTGCGCGCGCTGGGAATCGACGCAGCCTATATCGGCGCCAACGGCATTTTGAACGGCGACGTGTCCACGTCTAACATGGAAGAGGGCCGCATCCAGCAGCTCGCCTTTAGCAAGGCCGACTCGCGCTATCTGATCGCCGACTCCAGCAAGATCGGCAAGCGCGACTTCTACACCTTCTGCCGCCTGGACAATTTGGACGCTGTGGTGTGTGAGCCGGGTATCGCCGCCGAGGACCGCACTGCCATCGAGGAGCACACGCAGGTCATCTGCTAGCTCGTGCTGCCGGGCTAGACCAGGCGGGCGTAGTCCTGTGACTGGTGAAAGACATGGGCGATATAGATCGTATCGCGCTCACACTTGTAAAGACACACGTAGTTGTTGACGGGAAACGATCGATAATTGCGTGCCGCCAGCTCTCGTATGTGTGAGAGAGGTCGTAGGAGCGGCTGCTCGCGAAGCAGATCAAGCTGATATTCAAACTCAGCAACAAAATTGCCTGCTGCACGTGGATTCATGAGGATTTGAGCAAGGTATCCGACAATACTCTCGTACTCATATCGCGCGCTTTTGAGTATTGCGACGTTATAGGTCATATTTGTCTCGTATCGAGGTCGCGAAGGAGTCGTAGTCGCTGTAGTCGCCTTGCGATATCTCGTCTTCTGCCAGCATCATGCGAGACAGCAGCTTGGCTTTGGCGATTTCGTCTTGCATGAGGCGATACTGGTCGCTGCTGATGCAGTGCATGGCCTCGTAGCCGTTCTTGGTTACGGTGACGTCGCGCTCGGACTCAACAAGCGCGGTGAATGTGGCAGTGTCCTTCATGTCTCGGACGGGCACACAGATGGGCATAAGTATCTCCTTCGCATTGGGACATAATTGTACCACGCCGTATCGAATAGTCGGCATCGTTGAATTGTCTTGATCTGTAACAGATAGACGCCCAAAACCGGGTTTAGTGTTACAGATCGAGACGGCTCGGCATAGCATCCGTTATGCGTAAAGCTCGGTATTACTGTATGTCTCAACCATTGCAATGGTCGGTATTTTTGTAGCTATAAGCTCATTTAAAGCTCGGTATTTTTGTATTATTAGATATATCTGAAGGTCGGTATTTTTGTAAATTAGCACGTAAATTATGCTGAGGTGAGATTATGTTTAAACGGAAGGCATATGATCGTCTGCAGGAGTGGAAAGAACGATCGCAAGGGCGCACTGCGGTGCTTATTGAGGGTGCAAGACGCGTTGGCAAGACGACGCTCGTCAAGTGCTTCGCGCAGAATGAATACAAGGATTATCTGTACATTGACTTTTCGGCTGCTAGCAAAGCCACGCTCGATATATTTCTGAACCATCGTGAAGATGTCGATCTTTTTTTACGCATGCTTCAGCTGCAGTATGGTAAGGCCCTCGAACCGAGAGAGTCGCTGGTCATTTTTGATGAAGTGCAGCGGTTTCCCATCGCGCGCGAATACATAAAGCATCTTGTAGAAGACGGCAGATTTGATTACATCGAGACAGGCTCTCTTGTCTCCATCAAAAAGAATGTCGATAGCATTGTCATACCGTCAGAGGAAGAAAGAATCCCTCTCGAGCCCCTCGATTTTGAGGAGTATCTTTGGGCGACCGGAAAAGATCTTTATGCAGAAGAGATCCGTAAAGCGCGCGAATCTCGGACCGCGCTTCCGGACGGCGTTCATGCGACGTGCATGAGATTATTTGATGAGTATATGCTTGTCGGTGGTATGCCTCAGTCGGTCGACTCCTTTGTGGCAGAGAATGATTTTAGAGGATGCGACAGGGTTAAACGGCAGATTATCGCACTGTACAGGGAGGACATTGCCAAGTTTGGAGGTTCGGACGCTAGACGTGCGCGGGCGGTTTATGACGATATTCCGGGTCAATTATCTGCGGCTAATAAACGGTTCAAATTTGACAGTTTGGAGAAGGGGTCCCGTTTTGAGACATATGAGTCGGCGTTAATCTGGCTTGAGGATGCGCGACTGATTAACCGTTGCTATTTATGCAGTGATCCGAGCGTGGGTTACCGCCTGCACGAGGACGCGTCTTCGCTTAAATGCTATATGGCGGACACGGGATTGCTCGTGAGCTTGGCGTTTGATGATGGTCCGGACCTTATGGATGTTCATAGAGACATTCAATTTGGAAGAATTTCAATTAATAAAGGAATGCTAATCGAGAACATCGTGGCGCAGCAGCTTAAGAGTCTGGGGCATTCGCTTTTTTATTACAGCTGGCAGGAGCCTTCCAAAACAGAGGGGAGTCGGCCCAGAACGCGTGAAATTGATTTTCTTGTTTCGCGCGGCTTTGAAGACGCGGCTGGAAAACCGCGGGTCACTCCTGTTGAAGTTAAATCTTCCAAATCGTATTCAACAATCTCGCTCGACGATTTCGGCAGACGATTCGAACGACGAGTCGGAGAAGAGATAGTTCTTCACCCAAAACAGCTCAGGGCTGAAGGGCATAGGATATATCTACCTCTGTATATGACGATCTTTATCTGATCGACGGCGTGCGGTCCTGTGGCTCATTGAACCGCAGGACCGTGTATCGTTGGGGGTTTATTGTGATAATGCGCGCAAGCTAAGCCGGGGATCGAGTTTTCGGGATATGGCGGTGAAGTTCCGTCACCGCGGACTGGGTGTCCGTGCGCCCGACGAGGTCGTTGCGTGCCTAGAAGCCCCGAGCTCCAGAAGCCGTACGCTTGTTTCGGGCGTGCTGGTCGAATGCTCCAGCGTGAAAGACCTACGGGTGTAGCTTGCTCGGCCTGTTTGTCTCGATCTGTAACAGTTAGGACTGAAAAACTCGGCTACGTGTTACAGGTTGAGATTTTTAGGCTAGGTCTAATCTATTCATCTCGATCCGTAACAGGTAGGGGAGAAATAACCCGCCAGATGTTACAGATTTAGATTGAGAGGGTTGGCTCGTGCGTTCATCTTGATCTGTAACAACTAGGACCCAAAAACTTAGCTAGATGTTACAGATTGAGACTGAGAGGATTGCCCTGTGTGTTCATCTCGATCTGTAACAGTTGGGGCCGAAACCGCGGGTCAGATGTTACAGATCGAGACAAACGGCTCCCGGTCCGCCCAAACACAAAGGCCGGGGGCGGCGCGCCGTGTGACGTGCCGCCCCCGGCTGAGAAATGGGGACAAGTTATGTGAGCAGGGCAATTACGCCAACTGCAAGCCACTAGTCCAGACGACGGGTCTGCGCCACGTGCTTGTACCAGTAGGCGCTTGCCTTGGGCGTGCGCTTCTGGGTTTCAAAGTCTACGTAGAAGAAGCCGTAGCGCTTGTTGTAGCCGTTGGTCCAGGAGAACTGGTCCTGCAGGCTCCACAGGAAGTAGCCGCCCACGTTGACGCCCACCTCCATGGCCTTAAGCAGCCAGCGCAGGTGCTGCTCGATGTAGTCGATGCGCGGCTGGTCGTCCACAAAGCCGTCCTTGTAGGGGTCCTTGTAGCCCATACCGTTTTCGGTAATGAAAATCTGCTTGTAGTTGGGGTAGCGCTGTTTAATGTAGACGAGCAGATCGAACAGACCCTCGGGATAGATGATCCAGTCCCAGTCGGTGGTGGGGATGCCGGGCTTGTTCACATGCTCGCCAATGCCCTTGACGCGCCAGCGGCCGGTACCCTTCTCGCCCGTGCCGTTGTGGTGCAGGTCGTTCTCGCCGTCGTAGGCCTTGAGGAAACGGCACTGGTAGTTGTTGACACCCAGGTAGTCGTTGTAGAGCGCGG
This sequence comes from uncultured Collinsella sp., assembly GCA_905207015.1. Classification (GTDB taxonomy): domain Bacteria; phylum Actinomycetota; class Coriobacteriia; order Coriobacteriales; family Coriobacteriaceae; genus Collinsella. Next base: position 27,693 of record CAJLJQ010000009.1, read on the forward strand.
CCTCGCGCATAATCTCGAGGTCCTTGTCCAGGATCTCGATGGTGCCGCCCGAGACGGCAGCCAGGCGGTTGGCGCACTCGAGGGTGTCGGGGGCATAGTCGCCGCGGAAGGTGGCGTCAAGCAGGAACTGGTTTTGCAGCACGTGCTCGTTGTTGGCGGCCTTGATGTCGGCGGGGTCGTTCTCGTTGAGCGGGTACTTGAACTCCAACGACTGAATGACGCCGATCTTGCCCTTAAAGCCGCCGTTGTGGAAGGCCAGCACAGCCTTGGCGTGGGCAAGCATCATGTTGTGCTCGCACTGGAAGGCCTCGGCCAGATGAGCTTTGACGCCGCCGGGGAAGGTGCCCTCGATGTAGGTGTTGGAGGCGTCAGCCCAGATCTCGTTAAAGGTGAACCAATAGGTCACCTGGTCAGCGTATTCCTTAAAGCAGAAGGTGGCAAAGTCCACAAAGGCGTCGATGGTCTCGCGATTGAGGAAGTCGCCCTTCTCAAAGAGGGGCAGCGGCGTGTCAAAGTGATGCAGCGTGACAAACGGCTCAACGTGGTGCTTGTGGCACTCGGCAAAGAGATCGTGGTAGAACTGCACGCCCTCGGGGTTTACCTTGCCAGTACCCTCGGGGAAGATACGGCTCCAGGCGATGGAGAGGCGGATGCCGTTGATGCCGAACTCCTCGCACAGCTCCAGATCGACGGGGTACTGGTTGTAGAAGTCGGAGGCGGGGTCGGGGGAGAAACGGCCCTGGGCCTCCAGGAAGTCGTCCCAGGCGACCTTGCCCTTTCCGTGGGTGCGGGTCTCGCCTTCTACCTGGTAGGCAGCGGTGGCGCCGCCAAAGACAAAGTCCTCGGGAAACTGCGCGGGCGGGTTGGTGACGCTGGCAGGGTTAACGGACATGATGATCCAATCGTTTAAATCGAAGGGCCAGCCGGTCTTGGATAGTCGGCTGGCCCTAAGCGTTACTTACTTCGACAGCTGCTCGCTCACAAAGGCGAGAGACTTGTCGCCGTTCTGGGAGAGCTCGATGTATTGCTTACCGCGGCAGGCGACGCACTTGTTGCCCACGCGCTCGCAGTCCTTCTGCAGGTCGGCCAGGTAGCTGGCGGCCTGCGGGGCCAGGACGACCAGGTCAAAGTCGGGAAGCATGTCCACGTGGTTGCCATAGGCATCGGCGGCGGTCTCAAGATCGATGCCGCGCTCCTTGGCGGCCTTGGCCAGTGCGTTGGCGAGCAGGCCCGAAGTGCCGCCGCCCTGGCAGAGCACGAGTACGCGCTTGCCGTTGAGGTCGCTGGCGGTCGTTGCCTCGGCAGCGGGTGCTGCAGAAGCGGCAGGGGCGTCGACCTTCACGGCCTCGGCAGCAGCGCCGGCGGCAACGCTCTTGGCGTCAGCCTTGCCCTGGAAGGCATCGTTGAGCTTGGCGGCCTTCTCGGCGTTCTTGGCGGCGAGCTCCTCCTGGGAGATCTCGGCCTCCTCGGCGCACTTCTGGGCGTCATAGGCACGGAAGAACGGGTAGTACAGGACAAAGTCGACGACCAGGATGAGGGCGAGCATCACAAAGGCGAGCGGCTGGAAGCCCAAGCCCATGATGGTGCCGATGGGGCCGGGGACGGTCCAGGGCAGGGTGTACATAAAGCCGTTCATGCCCAAGAAGTCGATAAAGATCTTGAGGATCCAGATGTTGGCGATCGGGGCAAAAACAAACGGGACAAAGAAGACGGGGTTGAGCACGATAGGCGCGGCGAACAGCAGCGGCTCGTTGACGGCAAAGCACACGGGGACGATGGCTGCCTTACCGACGGCGCGCATCTCCTGAGACTTGGCCAGGAAGCAGAACATAAAGACCAGGACGAGCGTGGCGCCGGTGCCGCCCATGCAGACGACGAAGTACTGGGCACCCTGGGTCAGGACAGCGGAAGCGTGCTGGCCAGCTTGGAACGCAGCCAGGTTGTCGGTCATGTTGGCAACGAGAGCGGCGGCGATGGCGGGCTCGACGATCGAGGGGCCGTGGACGCCGACGAACCAGAAGAGGCTCATGGCACCGTAGATCACAGCGAGGCCGATGTAGCCGTCGGCGGCGGTGAACAGGGGCTGGAACACCTGGATGACGCCCTGGGCAAAGCAGAAGCCAAAGGCAGCGCGGAAGACGATGTCAAAGACCCAAAAGACGGTGATGCAGACGGAGAAGGGGATGATGTCCTTAAAGGTCTGCGAGATGTTGGGCGGAACCTGCTCGGGCATCTTGACGGTGATGTTGCGCTTAATAAAGAACTTGTAGATGATGCCGGTCGCAAATGCAGCGATGAAGGCAGTCAGCAGGCCTTTGGAACCAAGATAGGTGGTGTTGAAGCCGCTGGCGGCGTCCGTGGCGATCGTGTCGCTCGAAAGGAGCAAGAAGCCGATGATGGCTGCGCACATGCACGAGATGAAGTTGATCTGGTTGTTCTTGGGCAGGTCGCGGTTCTGAGCGTCGGCGAAGTGCTTGGCCGTGGTGGCGGCGCAGGCGATGGCCAGGATGCCCATGGAGTAGTTGTAGCACTTCCACAGGGCGTTGTTGATGTCATCGGGCCAGTAGAAACCCCAGATGTTGGGGACCGAGGCTACCAGGCAGAAGATGGACGAGAAGATGATGATGGGGATGACGGAGATAAAGCCGTCGCGGATCGCCTTGAGGTACTTGTTGCGGGCGATCGCGTTGAAAAAGGGCTGGCCCTTTTCGATGATGGCGATGAGTTGCTCCATGCAATGCTCCTAAGAGTCGGTGGGTTAGCAACGATGGTAACTTTTGGCGTTCGGTTGCCAAAATGTTGACGTTGCCATTTTGCGGCACAAATAAAGACGCGAATCGGTGGTTCCTGTGCCTGCGAACCGTCGATTCCTTACGCGTAAACGTTTGAGCCGCCCGGTGGCTCTATGTTTGCACAATGGCAACGTTAACATTTGGTCGACAAAAGCCGTCCGGGGAAGCGGGATTGTCGGTGAACGGTAGGTTTTGGGTGGTGAGCGTATGGCGGAGGAGGCGTTAGATATACTTAAAGACGTTTCATTTGACTGCGTAGGGTGCCACCAATGGCATCGTTGACATAGAAAGATCGACCTATGGCCGCTGTTAAAAAATCGGTTTCCGTTAAGGACGTGGCGCGTCTCGCGGGCGTCTCGGAGCAGACAGTCTCGCGTACGGTGCACGATTCGCCCAGCGTGCGCCCCGAGACCAAGGAGCGCGTGCGTGCCGCCATGCGCGAGCTGGGGTATCGCCCCAATTTTGCCGGTCGATCGCTGCGCCGCGGCAAGTTTAAGACCGTCGGCGTCGCCATGTTCAACATTACCGGCACCGGCAACCTCGACCGCATGGAGGGCTTTGCCGCCGCGGCCGACAAACATGGCTATGCCATCACCCTCACTAAAGTAGACGGGCATCCGTATACCCTCGAGAGCGCATCGTCGCGCATGAGCGCGCTGCCGGTGGATGGCATGGTTGTGATCATGAATCGCATGCCGGCGGACTTTGGCACCTTCGAGCCGCTGCCCGGTATGCAGACGGTGCTCGTTACCATGCTGGAGCACCCGCTGTGCTCGACGGTTGATAACGATCAGTTCGATTGCTCGCGCCAAGTTGTCGAGTATTTGCTGGGGCAGGGGCACAAGACCGTGCACTTTATCTCGTGCCCCGAGCGCTCGCTTTCGGGCATGCAGCGCGAGGAAGGCTGGCGCGAGACATTGCGCGCGCATGGTATTGAGCCGCCGCGACTTGTCCGTGGCGATTGGACGGCACAGAGCGGATATGCCGCTGGTCAGGCTCTGGCGGATGATCCGACCTGTACGGCCATTTATGCTTCCAACGATGCCATGGCATATGGCTGCATCCGTGGGCTCGAGTCGCGCGGGAAGCGCGTGCCCGAGGATGTGAGCATAGTGGGTGTTGATGACAGCCTGGGCGATATCGTGCCCGACCGTCACCTGACCACGGTGCGCTTTGACAACAAGCGCGTCGGCATGTGGGCGGTCGACAAGATTGCCGGCGCCGAGGGGGGTGCGTCTGGCGTGGAACACATGCTGATCCCCGGCGTGCTCGTAGCGGGCGATACGGTGCGCGATGTACGCTAGGGTGCGGACCTGTTTGGGTTGCCGCTAATTGTGTTCGAGAATGTTCAGATTGGTTTAAAAACCGTTCACGGGTGAAAAACAACCGTTCATAGCTCGAAATTACGTTTTGCGCTGTTCTTTTTTGTTTGAATGTTAATGTTCCTGCCATACACAGCGCAGCGCGTATGCCCGGACGCGATGCTCTCCGTTGGTTCATATGTGAAAGGAACGCAATATGGCAACCAAAGAAGAAATCTCGATGGTTGGATTCGAGATTGTCGCATACGCGGGCGACGCCCAGACCGATCTGCTTGCAGCGCTCGATGCTGCTCGCGAGGGTGATTTTGAGAAGGCCGAGCAGCTGCACAAGGATGCCAGCGATGCGCTCATCGGCGCTCACGACACGCAGACCAAGCTGCTTTCGCAGGAGGCCGGCGGCGGCGAGATGGAGATGACCTTCATCATGGCTCACGCTCAGGATACTCTCATGACCACCATGATCCTGGAGAAGCAGACCCGCTTTACCATCGATGCCTATAAGCGCATCGCCGCACTCGAGGCTAAGCTCGCCTAACGAATCCTCACAACCAAGTCCCCTTCCAAAAGCTCTGCCGCAAACCCGCGACAGGGCTTTTTCTGTTTACCCGGCACCTGGGGACGTTCCTTATCTGCCGGCAGTTAGGGACGCTCCTGCCATGCATTTGATCCTTTGAGGATGGAAGAAAACGGGTCATTAGGTTTGCTGCGATGCCGAATCGGCCTGTCGGTTACAAAACTATGCCGGTTTACTACGATGAATCGCATTCTTTCAACTATGGAAAGAACAGCGTTATCAAAGCAGCAGGTAGAACGCTTGTCATTTTCTACTAATAGCAAATGTGGTCGGTCCTATCGGTTTTATCGTAGTAAACCGGCATAGTTTTGAAATGGCACTATTCGACTAGCAGCGTTATGGAGCTTCTGCACGCCCTCCCGTTCGGTTTTTCGATGGGTGGGTATACTTTCCACCGCATTACAGACCGGACTGAGGAGGTATCCAAATGCCGGATAACGGGTCAATACAAAAAAGAGACGCGCACGAGGTGGCTCATGGGCGTTCTGTCCAGATAACCGAGCGCACGACGGTAACCGAGCTGCAGCCCAGCCTGTCCGATGTCGTGTGCGCAAACAAAAAGCTGCAGATTGGCTTCATCGTTGCGCTCGTGGTACTGGCCTTGCTGTCGGGCTTTGTGGCTCGTCCGCATTTTGCCGATACCAAGACTTGGGACTCCACCATCGAGGTTATCGACCAAAAGAAAGGTAACGTACTGGCGCTCACGGCCTCGTGCGTGGCGCTGTCTGCGGGCATTACCGCGCTGCCGGGTGATACGGGAACGCCGGTTGCCGAGCAGCTTGCGCAGCTTTCAGGCAACCTTGGTATCGTGCTTGCCGTGCTATACCTAGAGAAATACTTGCTCACGATTTTGTGGTCGGTTGGCTTGGGCATCTTAATCCCGTTTGCGTTGGTGCTCTTTGCGGTGTCGCTTGGCATTCACGGGCGCTGGAGCACGAGCGCCGTCCTGCGCCGCGTGGCGACGCGCGTGTTGGTGGTTGCCGTGATCAGCATGGCGCTTGTGCCCGCAAGCGTATGGGTGTCGCAGAAGGTCGATGAAACGTATCGCGTTAGCATCGAGGTGGCCGAGCAAAAGTCGGCCGGCGCTGCGAGTGCGGCAGATAGCGATAACTCCAAGGCAAGCAAGAAAAAGGCCGAGGTCACGGAGTCCAAAAACGTACTCGAGCAGTTGACTGACGGGGCCTCGAGCCTGGTCACGTCGGTAACCAGTGGTGCCAAGCAGATGACCGACGAGATCGTGCGGCAGGTGACCGATCTGATCGAAGGCGTCATCGTGATGATCGTGACCTCGTGCGTTATCCCGCTGCTGGTGCTCGCGGCGTTTCTGTGGCTGGGACACACGCTACTGGGGATCGATATCTCTGGCCCGGCGAACTATTTGACGGGCCGTTTTCTGAGCGCTCCGTCCAAACATGCCAAGAAGAGCGGGCAGTCTGAGTAAGCGGCAAAGCGATCTTTGGAAGATCAACCGTAAGAAGGGCGGCCGAGACACGTTCTCGGCCGCCCTTTTGTTTGCTGAACACATGGTCGCTACGTCTGCGCCGGGCTCAAACGGTCGCCAATCATCCGTGAACGGTATTTGTTCAAAAAAGAACAAAGATAAACAAATAATGGTTGCAGTCGCTGTTCGAATGTGTTCAAATAAACATGAACAGTGAAGAACCGCACATTCAGATGCCCGGACCTGAACGCGATTCAACACTTCCAAACAGAAACTACGCACCTGCGTATCTCTCAAGGAGGATGTCATGAGGGTTGTAATCGCTTCCGATGCCGACGGTATGTCGATGAAGGAGTCCATCAAGGAGATGCTCATCGCCGACGGTCACGAGGTCGTCGACTATTCCGAGACCCCTGCCGCGGACTTTGTCGATTCCGCGACCGCCGTTGCCAAGGACCTGCTGGAGCACAAGGATTCCCAGGGCTTCGCATTCGATAAGTACGGCGTCGGCTCCTATATGGCCGCCGTCAAGATCAAGGGCATGGTCGTCGCCAACATTTCCGACGAGCGTTCCGCTTACATGACCCGCGAGCACAACGGTTCGCGCATGGTCACCATGGGCCCGGGCGTTGTGGGCACCGAGGTCGCCAAGAAGATCGCCCGCGAGTTCCTGCGCGCCCAGTACGCCGGCGGCCGTCACCAGATCCGTGTCGACATGCTCAACAAGATGGCCTAACGAGAGCCACCGAGAACTCGAACTTCTACCTCAACTTGTGAATTCAGACGAAAGGACGTTCTGATGAAGAAGACCATCGCAATCGGTTGCGACCATATCGTTACGGACGAGAAGATCTATCTGGCCGACCGCCTGGAGCAGGCTGGCTACAAGGTGCTCGACTGCGGCACCTACAGCCACACCCGTACGCACTATCCCATCTACGGTAAGGCCGTGGGCGAGGCTGTTGCCAGCGGCAAGGCCGACTTTGGCGTGGCCCTGTGCGGCACCGGCATCGGCATCACCAACGCCGTCAACAAGGTTCCCGGTGCCCGCTGCGCCCTGGTTCGCGACATGACCTCTGCCCTGTATGCCCGTCGCGAGCTTAACGCCAACATCGTGGGCTTTGGCGGCAAGATCACCGGCGAGTTCCTGATGGCCGATATCATGCTTGCGTTCCTGGAGGAGCCCTACGAGAAGACTCCCGAGCACGACGCCCTGATTGCCAAGATCGACGCCTGCAACAAGGCCGACGCCGAGGCTCAGGCTGACCCGCACTTCTTTGACGAGTTCCTGGAGAAGTGGGACCGCGGCGAGTATCACGACTAAGGAGGTTACGCGGTTTTACCAAACCGCGTAACGGGTCGACGCTGCGCGACGCCCAGGCACCCCATCTCGCCGCTCAAACCGTCGCTCGCGTGCATGAAGTACGCGTCGCTCCTCTTTCGCGGCGATCTGCGGCACCTGGGCGCCGCTCGCTGACGTTGGGGGTACCTGTGGGGTTGCCCTTGTTGTTGCGAAGCCGTCGGTTCGGTAAGCTGCTCCGATAACACGTTTGCTTGCTGAGCTTGTGTGCTTCGTTTTGGCGATACCCGGCATTCTGCAGCTTTTTAATTGACGGCTCGCGTTTCTGTGAGGGGGCGCGGGCCGGTTTTCTAAACAGGAGTTCAATATGATTCTGACCGTTACCATGAACCCGTCGATTGATACGCGCTATCAGCTCGACAAGCTGGTCATTGACGACGTTAACCGCGTCACGCCCGAAAAGACCGCTGGCGGCAAGGGCCTCAACGTGAGCCGTGTGCTGCTGCAGTTGGGCGACGATGTGCTCGCGACCGGTCTGCTCGGCGGCCACATGGGTGCCTATATGGCCGAGCTTATGGATGCCGACGGCGTCAAGAACGACTTTGTGCCCATCGCCGGTGAGACGCGCATCTGCCTGAATATCCTGCACGAGGGAAATCAGACCGAGCTGCTGGAGAGCGGCCCGCAGATCGCACCGGCCGAGCTCGAGGCCTTTACGGCCAAGTTCGCCGAGCTTGCAGCGAAGGCGGACGTTGTGACGCTTTCGGGCTCGCTGCCGCGTGGCGTCGATGCCGGCTACTATGCCGAGCTCGTCAAGATCGCCGAGGGGGCGGGTGCCAAGGTACTGCTCGATACCTCGGGCGCATCGCTGGAGGCCGCGCTGAAGTCCGACGCTAAGCCTGAGCTCGTAAAACCCAACCTGACCGAGATTAACGGCCTGCTGGGTACGTCCTTTACGACCGATGATGTCGATGCCCTGCGCGAGGCGCTCGCCGCCGATAGCCGTTTTGCCGGTATTCCCTGGGTTGTCGTTTCGATGGGCGCTGCCGGTTCGGTGGGCTTCCATGAGGGTCGCGCGTTCCGCGCCAAGACGCCCGCGATTGCGGCTGTGAACGCGACGGGTTCCGGTGACTCGACCATCGCCGGCTTTGCGCATGCGATTGCTGCTGGTGCCGACGACGTCACGGTGCTCAAGACCGCCAATACCTGTGGCAAGCTCAACGCCATGGATCCCAAGACCGGCCACCTGGTCATGGACCGCTGGGACGAGATCTACAGCAACGTTGTCGTGACTGAACTGTAGGGTTACGGCGTTTTACCAAACGCCGTAACGGCTCGACGCTGCAAACGCCCCTAAGCGGCAATCTGACGTTCAATCGTCGGGCATGACCA
>CAJLJQ010000010.1:0-36308 GCA_905207015.1 uncultured Collinsella sp.
GCCACATTATAGAAAAACACAAACGGCAGGCCGCAGATGTAAATGTTCAGATACAGCTGAGAGTCCTTCATGATCTCATCCGGCGTGTTGATGAGGCCGAGGAGCTGGCGCGACAGCAGCAGGCCGAGCAGCATCAGAATGGCGCACAGGCCCGCGCTGGCGATGAGCGTGGTATAGATCGTCGTCTTCATGCTGCGCAGGTCCTTCGCGCCGAAGAACTGCGCCGCCACGACGGAGCAGCCGATGTTGCCGTCCAGGCCGATGTAGTTCAGGTCATATTTGCCGGCTTCCACTTCACGGGGGTCTTCTTCCGTTTCATCCCGCATTTCCATGATTTCAGGGTGGCGGTACAGGGCGTTGTCGTCAAAGTTGAATTTGGCGTCCAGGGCGCACACGCGGTCGTCCGTGGTGACCACGAGGGGGTTGATTTCCACCAGGGAGCAGTCCAGGGCGGTGAAGAGCTTGTGGGCGGTGGCGCTGGCCGAGCCGTTGGCGCAGTCGAGACCGATCTTGACGCCCTGTAGCGAAAAATTCGAACTCGCAATGAGCGAGGCGATATAGCGGTTGCGCCCCTGCATGTAGTCCACCGTAGCGCCGATGTGGTTGCCCGTGGCCAGCGGTACCTCGCTCTTGCCATCGATGTAGTCCTCGATAAGCTCCAGGACGTCCTCGTCCATCTTAAAGCCGTCGCTGTTGACAAGTTTAATGCCGTTATCGCAAAACGGGTTGTGGCTCGCGCTGATCATGATGCCGCAATCGAAGCAGCCCTCCACGGTCTGATGCGCCACGCCCGGCGTCGGGATAACGTGCAGCATATAGGCGTCCGCGCCGCTCGCGACCAAGCCGCTCACCAGCGCCGCCTCGAACATATAGCTCGAGCGACGCGTGTCCTTACCCACGATGACGCGCGCCTTGCGCTCGCGGTTGGCGCCGTAATACCAGCCCACAAAACGGCCAATCTTATAAGCGTGCTCTACCGTCAGCCCAACGTTAGCCTCACCGCGAAAGCCGTCGGTGCCAAAGTACTTCATGCGCTCTCCTTACAAAATAGGGGCGAACAGATTGCCTGTCCGCCCCAAAATGGTACTCGATTATCTGCGCTACCAGAAAAACCCTACGCCGACGCGCTGTCGCGAGCCGCCTGGCATGTAGGAGTCTGGCGCAGCGTAAGCGGCTTGTCCCCCGCCTCGGCCGACGTGGTCAGCGTATACGTGATCGTCGTCGTCTCGCCAGCATGCAGGTCAACGGTGCCCGAATAGAAGGGGATTCCATGCCACGTAGCGGCGCCAAGACCAAACTGGGTGCCCTCGACGGTCAGATCAGTAATGTTGCCGCCCGTCGGTGCAAACAACGAGACATTCAGGCGTTCGTCGTCACGCGCGGCATCGGGTGCGCTCGCCGCAACGTAGTTGGGCAGCTTGCCAGCCTCCTCCTGCGTCATGATGTTCGTCAGGGTAACGGTGATGCGATAGGAGCACGTGCCGTCGCCGTTCTTGACGCCCTGGCCAATCTGCGTGTCGGCGTTCAGATACCAGTCGAGCTTGGAGAAGCTCAGGTTGTTAAAGTAAACGCCGGCAACGGGATCGGCACTCGGATCATCCGGATCGGGCAGCGAAGCGTCAATGCCCGTCTCTTTGATGGCATTCTGCTCATCATCGTTTCTCATCCAAGCAATCAGACGACCCTCTTCGGCACCGCGCTCGAATGCACCGACAAGCTTTGTAACGTCGACGTCGCCGATGCCACCGAGAATCTTGTCGAAGGCAGCGCTGGCGACGGATGCAAAGATGCCGTCCGACTCCTCGACCGGATAGTTCCAGTACACATCGTGCATGAGGACCTTCGCCGCGTTGGTGCCGTCGACAACCGTTCCGTCGGGCAGCGAGACATTACCGACGAGGCCCAGCAGATACTGCAGGAACACCGGGTCGATACCCACGACGCCGTCAACGTCCTGCCCATACTGGGACTTCCACAGCGCGGCGACACGCTGCGAGTTGCGGGGCCAATCGGGCGAATACGCGTTACCAGAGTTGTACAGGTTACTGTGGTCGCCAAACAGTGCCTCGTCCTCTTCGTCGACGCTCTCAACCGCCTCGTCTTTGCCAAGCGCAATACATGGAACAAACTCGCCAATCGACATCTGGCCGTCGGTGACCGAAATCAGGCCCTGCGAACCGCCAAAGCCGCCGCAGGCACGAATCTCGACGTTGTTCATGGCGTACATAAGGTAGTTGCGCGTCTGGCCGTTGGCGCCGAGCATCTGGGGAAGGACGGGGGCGACCTTCTCCGCCGCGTCAACCGCGCCGTTGAGGGTGGCAAAGCCGTCCTTGGCCTTATCGACCAGCTCGGTCACCTGGGAAATATGAGTATCGCCAATGCCCTGGATCTTCTCGTTGGCGCTCTTGAACACCTTCGAGCTGCTGGAAAGCGAATCGGCGACCGCCTGCAGCGCGGACACGTTAATCATGCCGTCCTGAAACAGCTTGCCGGGCGTGGCCTGCGAAAGGTTATCGGCCATGGGAACCAGCGCATTGCTCGAGACATCGGACAGGGCGTCGATCATGGTGCGGGCCGCATTGATGTCGCTGCCATACACCGGGATAAACGAAGCCGCCGTCCACAGCGGGCTCGAGGTCTCCGCCTTCATGCTGTCGCAAAGCTCATCAATCTTCTTCGCGTCGTCAGGCAGCGTCGAAAAATCGCCCGACGTGACCTTGTCCTTAAGGCCACCGACGATCTCGACAGCCTCCTTCGCTTCGCTCTTTACGGTCTTTGCCGAGTTAAGCAGCATAAAGCCGCTTGCGCCAAGCGTAACGAGAAGCACCGCGACTACAGCGGCAATAATGGCGCCGGTGTGACGCTTTTTGCGTTCGCCCTTGCGATGGCGATGACGGACCAGACCGTCAGAGGTCGAACTCGACGAAGCGTCGCTACCGTAGTTCAAGCCAAAATCGTAATAATCTTCCTTGGAACCCGAGCCCGCAAACTGGGCACCGCTATCATCCAGGCGGGCGAACGTGCCAGTCTCGGAGGCACCGGTGTAAATCGTGCCAAGGTTACCCGTAAGCCCCGCGCCACCGGCAGAGGGAGTATTGTTGGCGGCCTTGCCGGCATTAACGTTGCCGGCGGCATTTGCGGCGTTGGCAGCACCTGCGTTGTTCGCAGGTACCGAAGGAGCCCCGCTCGGCTGCGACGCGGAGGTTGCACCGCCCGCAAAGACATTCCCTCTTGCACGGCCGGTCTTTTTTGCCTTTTGAGACTGCTCGTACAGAGCGGTAAACATCGCCGTCTCGCCCGGGGACACGCGCTTACCGGAACCGCCCTGTCCAGCGCCGCCCGGCGTGCCGGCCTTACCAGCCCCGTTCGGACGCGGCGGAACTGCAGGACGACCGCTATCGCTGCCCTTAAAGTGATTACCAGCCATAAAGAAATCCTCGCAATTGAGTCGCAATGAAAAAGTCCATAACGTTACTAGTTTATGGCATTTTGAGCATCGACAGCTAAACTCCAGACACGGACATCAATTGGCGAAAATGCGGCACAACACCTTTTCCGTCCTGGCGGCGGCGCCAGCTACACCGTGAGGAACATCATCACGATGATCATGGCAAAGCCGATAAGGTCGGTCGGCAAAAACACTGTGCCCAGCATCACGGCGCTGGTGATGGTCGCCGAAACCGGCTCCACAGTTCCGATGAGGCTCGCACGCACCGAGCCGATGTCCTTAACGCCCTGCATATAGAGCATGTAAGCAAGAAACGAGCCGATAACCACGAACACCGCGAGCGCCTCGACGCCGGCAGCGTCGAGCGCCGGCATATGCGTCCAGGGCTGCACGAAGACACACGAGACCACGCCCGCCGTGAGCATTGCCGAGCCCGTAACGATGGGGCTGCCGTATTCGGGCAGGATCTTGGCGGGAATCACCGCCATGCATGTAGCGCTGACTGCACACATGAGACCCGCGATCAGGCCGAGCGGCGAGATATTCAGGCTGGTGGGGTCGCCACCGGTGGCGATTAAAAAGGTGCCACCCAAAGCCAGACCGATGCCGATGACTTCGCGAGCACGCGGCATGCGGCGATCGGTCACGCAGGTGTAGCCCATGATGATAACGAGCTGCAGGCACTGGAGCACCGTCGCGGTTCCGGCGTTCGTCAGACGCACGGCCGAAAGATAGCAAAACTGATTGAACAGCAGGCCAAAGGCGGTAAAGAGCAGCAGCTGCTTACGATCGGCGGGTGTGGTCCAGAGCTTAATCAGGCGCTCGCGGTCGCGCGTAACAACCACGGCCATAAAGAGTAGACCGGCGAGAATCTGACGCACGCTCATAAGCCACAAGGTGTCGACGTGGTAGGTATCGAACAGAAAGCTCGCGCTGGTGCCCGAGAAGCCCCAAAACGAACCGCCCACCAGCGTAGCCAAGACGCCCGTGATCATCTTGCGCGTCGAAGCGCTGTTCAGGCGGTCGCGCCATGCGCGACGGGTGTTGCGGCTGAGCTCGTCGGTGCCCTCGGGCACGATAAAATCGGACGCCGCCGTCATCGGTACCGAAGCCCTTTCACGTGCACGCTGCGCCGAGCGCTCCTGTTCCATCCCACTCCCCCGAAATCAATTGGCAACAAAGCGCTCAAACTGTAGCACGAATATCGGCATGAAAAAGCAGACGATTCGGAACATCTATAGGCGTCCAAATTGCAGGGACGAAAGGCACAGACGCGCTATGCTGAGCGGTTGGAATCGTCGAGGACGTCGGGGTCGGCTTCCGCACTATCCTGGGCACGATCGCCATCGTCTGGATCCTTGGCGCTGTCCTGCTCCTCCTGCTCGCGGCGGCGCTTTTCGCGAATCTGCTCCACGGCCGCGCGCAGGGCGGCCTCGTCCTCGGCGCGTGCCACCTCTTGCGTGGTCTTGACCATATGGCGAATCTCGAGCACCAGCAGCACGATCAGCGGCACCACGATGAGCGGAAAGAACAGCAGCGGATTGGTGAGCAGCGAGACCACCACGCCCAGCCCCACCGAGACAAAGACCACGCGCCCCACCACGTCGGCGGCGGGCACGGGCGCGGCGTCCTCGACCGGATTGGCATCGCCCTTGGTGCGGTAAACCGGCGTGCCGTCGGCCGCATCCTCCACGGCAACGATGCGATGCGTGTTGAGCGAACCCTCCAGCGCGTCATCGGACGAATGGAAGGTGATGATGTCGCCCACCTGATAGACCTGGCTGTTGTCGGTATCGACGACGATAAACGAATGCACGGGAATCGCCGGCTCCATCGAGCCGGTCAGCGTACGCATAAAGCCATAGCCCATGATGGTGGGGATCTCACCAGCGGGCGTGAACACCGTGCGCAGCAACACCACAAAGGCGACCAGGATCACCACGGTCGCCAACACGTTGATCACGCGGAGCACGTGCTTCATCACTTGTCGGCGTCCTTTGCGGAAGGCTCGACGTCAGTGGCGTCAGATGCCGAAACGTCGGTCTCATCTCCCTCAACGGTCGTGGCGACATCGCCCTCGGCGGCCTCTCCGCGCAAGCGAGCCAGCAGATAGCGCGACAGGCTGTTGCCCTCGGCACGGCGCTCGGCGCGGGCGCGATCGCGCTCGGCCTGTTCCAGCTCGTGCGCCAACGAGGCCAAGCGCTGCTGCATCTCCGCGCGGGCGGCCTCGAGCTCGCGCTCGTGCGCGGCCTTGGCGGCGGCGAGTTCCTGCTCAATACGCTCCCCTGCCTCGAGCTCGGCTGCGGCGGCACGCGCGTCGGCGTCGGCACGAGCCTCCTCGGCGGCACGCACGGCGGCATCGCGCTCGGCAGCGGCTGCGGCGACCTTCTCGCTGGCGTCCACCGTAGCCTGCTCGACGGCAGAATCGGCGGCCGCACGCGCGGCGTCGATCGCGGCATCGGCTGCCTGCTGAGCAGCGGAAACCTTCTCCTCGGCCGCGGCAACGGTGTCGGCGAGCTTCTGCTCCGCCTCGGCCGCGGCGACGTCGGCAGTCTCCTGCGCGGCACGGGCATCGCGCTCGGCCGCCAGCCGCACTTCCTCAATCTGCAACTTGGCGGCATCCAGCTTGGCATGCACCTCGGCGAGCTCCTTGGCAGACGCCTCGCGCACGCCGGCAAGCTCGGCTGCGGCGGCGTCCTTGGCGGCCTGCAGCTCGGCAGCGTCGGCAGCCGTCTTGGCAGCCAAGGCTGCGGCAGACTCACTCTTGACCCGCGCGACTTGCTCGGCAGCAGTCTGCTCGGCAGCCGCGACCCTAGCATCTGCGTCGGCGCGGGCGACTGAGACCTCGGCATCGGCCTCGGCGCGCATCCGCTCAAGCTGAGCCGCCGCGGTCTCACGTGCTTCTGCAGCGGCATCCTCGGCAGCCTTTTTACCGGCCTCGACATCCTCCAGCGAGGCGCGCAGTTCCTCGACATCGGCCTCGGCAATCTGTGCGCGTTGCGTCAGCGCCAGCTCGCGCGTCTCGGCCTCGTCCAGCTCGTCGGCCAGATCATCGCGCTCGTCGGTCAACGCGTGCGCCTGCACCTTCCAAGACTTGACCTGCCCCTGCAGTTCCTCGATCTGCTCGCGCGCCTCGGCCAGCGCCTGCTCGGCGTCGAGCTGGGCCTGCGTGACCTCCTCCACAAACACGCGGCGGACCTCGACATCGGGCAGGTCGGGGCTATCGACCTGCACCTCCTTGATCTCCTTAATAAACTTAGGCGCCACCGGCGCGTGTTGCACGCTCTCGAGCTCCTGCAGGTTGCGCTCGTCATCGGTCAGGCTCTTAAAGACGGTGTAGTTGTTGATGAGGTTGGTGTACATCTGCACCATGTACTCGTCATCGAACGCCAGCGCCTGCTGCTGCACGTCGATGTTGTAGCCGACCTTGTCGTAGCGCTCCATAAACTGCCACAGCTGGTAGCACTTGCGGTAGTTGGGGTCCTTCATGATGAGGTTGGTGCGCTGGATGGGGCTGCGGACCGCACTGCAGCCGTTCATGATCTGGCAGAACGACGCGCCGCGCAGCGCCATGACCAGGCGACGCACGCGGTCGATGCGCATAAAGACGTCCATGTTGTCGGCGTCGTTCTCGGCAAAGCTCTGGCGGTTTTTGACCGTCATCTCCACGCTGTACTCGATCTGCTCGTACGCGTCGTCGATCTTACTGTGCATCTTAAAGCGGTTGCGGACCTCGTTGCCCGTCGACCAAAAGATCACGTCGGTACGCTTATCCACAAACGTCAGCAGGCGCTGAATCAGGTGGTAGATAAAGCGGTTCTCGTACAGGTCGTAGGTCTCGACGGTATTGACGTTGAGGATGCGCGTGGGATGGACGCCGCCATCGTCGCTCGGCGCCAGGAACTGCGTGTTCTGGCTCAGGTGACGGACGCTGTCGGCGCTGATCTTTTTAGCGAGCGAGACCGGCACCACCTCTTCCTCGGTGGTGATAAAGCGGCGCGGCTTTTCGATAATGGTGTTGATGGCGTCGAGCGAGTCCTCGATCATGCTGATCCATTCCTCGTCCACCACCTTGACGAGCTCCTCACGCTGCTGCTCGATCGTGGTGCCCGAGGCCTGCGCCATCTCAAACAGATAGCGGAAGTAGCGGCTGTCCTCCTGGATGGGCTCCATCTGCTCGGAGAAGCTGGTATAGAGGTCCTGAATGGTCTCGGACATGGGTTACTCCATAGGTTGGATCGATTGGTAAGGGGCGGGGCGACATCACGCCGCCCCGCACTTACAGCATTAGTAGAAGTTCTGGATCCGCTGCAGGTACATGACGGAATCGGGCAGGCCGCCCTCGCCAAAGGTCTTCTCGATGTACTCGACCAGGCCCTTCATCTCGTCGCGCACAAAGCTCACGTTCATGGACTCAAACTTCTTGAGCACCTTGCGGGCGATGATGTAGTCCATGCCGCCCAGCTCGGTGCCGCCGCACGCCACGTACACGGGGATAAAGTCGTACATCTGTTTGATGATACGGTTGCCAAACGCCAGCTTAAAGCGGGTCTGCAGGTACTGGTCCAGCTTGTGCATCTTCTGGAGCAGCTCCTCGTCGATCACGTACTCGACCTTGGCCTTTTGGAACAGATACTGCAGATGCTCGGCCGTCACGTGCACGCGCTCGTGCGGCTCGCACTCAAAGGCGTCGGCGCGCTCGTTGAGCTCGATGGGGATCGCGCGGTCGTACACCTTGTCCGTGATGGTAAAGGTGGAGTCGTCGTTGTTGGCCGTGCCGATAAACCACAGGCTGTCGGGGATGGTGATCTTGCCGTCGTGCAGAGCCTTGGGGTCGGCGGCCCACTGGGTGGGCACCAGATCGAGCACCCACTCGTCATGGCTGGGCATCTCGAGCACCGACAGGATCTCGGCAAAGTAGTACTCCACGCGGGCGAGGTTCATCTCGTCGAGCACGATCATGGACGGGTCCTGGCGAAGGCCGGCCTCGTACACGGCGCGGAGGAACTCGGTCTCGTTAAAGCGTTTGGAAAACTCGTTAAAGTAACCCAGCACCTCGGTGCGGTCGCGAAAACTCGGCTGCACCGACACGATGGTCGCAGGGTTGTCCAGGTAACGGCTAAAGCTGTAGGGCAGCGACGTCTTACCGGTACCCGAAATGCCCTCCAGGATCAGCAGCTTGGAGGCGGCCATGCCGGCCACAAAGCGGCGGATGACCTCAGGCGTGTAGTAGAGCTTCATCTGGCTGCAGGCGAACGCGCGGAAGCTGTCGACAAAGTCCTCCAGCGAGATGGCATCGTCGTAGGCCGGCGATTCCCAGTCGCGGTACTTAAGGTCCACAAGGGACAGCTTGGGGAAGCGGTTGGCCTGGGCGATCTCTTTTTCCTCGGCAAGGGTCTTGGCCTCAACGGTGGCCTTGGCCATGGCGGCCGCGGCATCCTTGACGCCCTCGCCATCGAGCGCGAGCGACGCGTTGCCCGACATGACGGCCGTCGCCGCAGCGCCCTCGCCAGCAGCCGCACCGGCGCCCGCAGCGGCGCCCACCACGTTGCCCACCGTGGGCAGGTGGTCGTCGGCCAGGGCCGAGGCACCCACGTACGGAATCTGCTTGGTGCCGCCCATGGCATTGACCTTGAGCACCAGCAGCTTGTTCTTCTCGTCCATGAGGTCGAGCACCTGCTTGTTCAGGCGGCCGATCTCGCGATAGAGCGCCTTGTTGGACGTGTCGTCGCGATGCAGGCGACGGTTGATGCGGTAGTGGTGGATCAGAATGGCCACAATCAGCACGGGGACTGCGATGAGCATGGCAAACAGGATGACCGCGCCGATCTTGCCCACCAGGTCAAACGTGGTGAAGTAGGTCATAAAGATGTTGAAGTACTCAACCCAGCCAAACACCAGCAGGTTAAGGATGGAGCTCACAACGGCAACGACGTTGTAGACAACCTTTGCCAGCAGCTCCCAGGCAAATCCCAGAAACTCACTCACCGTCGGTACCCTCCTGCTTGGTCGCGTTCATCGCCGCCTCGGCCTCGGCCTTTAAACGACGAGCTTCCTCGAGCTTGGCCTCGGCCTGGGCAAGCTGCTCGGCGGCGTTATCGGCCGTGACGGTAGTGTCACCCTTGCCCTCGGCGTCCACGATGGCAGCCGCGGCGGCCAGGCGGTCCTCCTCGGCCATAGCGCGCTTAAGGTTCATGCCCACCACGATGAGGTGATACACCTGGTAGATAAAGAACAGCAGCATGGGCAGCACGATCACAATGAGGAAGCCCATGGAGCTGGACAGGAAGTCCATGACCTTGCCCATCTGCGGCAGCGCGAACACGTACTTGCCCACGATATCGCCGTCGCTGATGATGTGCGTATCGGCCACGTCGTTGTTATCGCCCTTGGTGGTAAAGCTGCGCATGCCGTTGACCTCGTCGATGGCGGCGATGCGGTGCGTGTTGAGCGCGTACTCGTTGTCGATGATGGTATGGAACGTCACGATGTCGCCCACCTCGAGCTTGGAGGTGTCGCACTTTTTGATGAAGATGAGGTCGCCCTTGTTAAACGTGGGAGCCATGGAGTCGGACTGCACGGCGAGCGGGGTGAAGCCGGCGATGTCAGAGACGCTGCCGTCCTCGTGCGTGGCGAGCGTGGTAAACGCATACAGGGCCGCCACCAGGATGATGATCCACATGACAACGCTCAGCGCGATGGATGCGACTTTTTTAACAGATTGCATGATGTCCCTTACTACCGTGTCTGTCTAGGTCGTGCGCGACCCGGTGGCCGCCGTGCATATCTACTGTTCCTCGATGCCCTCGAAGCGCATCGATACCGAATAGTTAGCTCCCTTTAGCATATTAGTGCAATTTGGGTCCGTTCCCTCGAGCCATATGCGAACGGTTACCGGCTTGTCCGTTTCTGTTATCAGGTCGAACATGTCGCTGGCCGCGGTGGCAGCACCCGAGTCGAGCCCAAAGACGGTGGCCGAGCCAGATGAACCGCCGCCCCCGTTAGGGCTGTAGACCCACGTTCGACCATCGGCGGTAAAGCTCATACGCATGGCACTGGCCATGCCCTGTGTATCGGAGCTAAACCGCGTGCCGGACACGCCGCCGTCGCCATCCTGCCCGGTCAGGCGAACGCGTAGGTCCGTACTGCTCATAAAGTGCAGCGTAAACTCCAGGTAGGCGCCGGTGGCGGGATCGGCGGTGGAGCCGTCCTCGAAGGTGAAGGTCTGGTAGTCGCTCGTGGTGACGGGCTTGAGCCTGGACGCGTCGATGTCCACGCCCTTTTCACTGGCGATGCGCGCCGAGATCTGGTCGAAGCCCAGGCTGTGCACGTACTCTTCGAAGGTGGCGTGCTCGTCCAGGTCAAAGCGCAGCGAACCGTCGGCGTTGGCGTCGATCATGAGCATGCGGGTCTTGGCGCTATCGGCGATGGAGAACCAGGCGAACGTTGCCATGGCTATCGCCACCAGCGCAAACAGCACCAGCACCACGGTGGTAGTGAGCTTGCGGCGCAGGTTGGGATCGGCAGGCGCGGCGGCGCTGGCGGGCTTGCCGGTGGCGGGCGTGCAGTTGGCGGCGGGTTGCTTACGCGTCATGGCTACTCGCCGTCCAAGGTCGCAAAGAGGGCCAGGTGCAGGGTACCCGGGTCTTGATGCAGGTAGTCGGCGCTATCGGGGTCGGTGCCCTCGATGTAGTAATAGATGTCGAGGCGATAGGTCTGGCCCAGCGCCAGCGTGGCAAGCGTGTTTTGCGGGCGCGTGGCCGTCTCGCTCGTGTCCAGCGTAAAGGCAGCAGGGTCCTGCGTCACGTTGGTACCGCAAGCGAGCTGACCGTTTTGCCAGCCTAGAAGCATGCCCTCGGTGTAGCCCGCCAGGCCTGCGGGGACGGTTGCGGGATGCTCGTTGCGATGGCCGCCGTCGGAGCTGTCGAGCTCAAAGATGTTGGCGGCAAGCACCTGATTGCCGCTCGAGATCTTAATGCCCACGCGAGCTGCGCGCAGCAGCTCGGCATCGGCCCCCTGCGGAACCAGCGATTCGGCCAGATACAAGCTGACCTTACCCTTGGCTTTGCCGGCGCCCGTTCCGGTAATGATGGGGCGCAGGTCGATCCAGCCGTGATAAAACGTGGAGCCGTTGTCTTTTGCCTGCTCAAACACCGTGGCATCGCCGACAGAGTTGTTTTGTGCGCAGGCAGCAAAGCCGTTGAGGTCAAAGGTCGAGACCGGGTAGAGCGTCACGGCGCCGGTCGCGTTGGAAGTCAGGGAAACGTCGCCCTGCTGCGACCAGCTGCCGCGATCGGCATCGCCTAGCTCCAGCACCAGCTTGGACGTGTCACTGTGCACGCTCACCGAGTTGGTGTTGACCTTCATGTTGTTCGTGAACCACGCGTAGGTGGCGGCGCCCAAAGTGGCGGCGAGCACCACCATAACGAGTGCGATGTAAGCACGCGCGCAACGGGAGTGACGGCGGGCGGCGGCGGGCTCGAGGCGTTCGCGCTCGGCGGCTGCGTTGGAGGGGACCGCGGGGGTCGCGCTCTCGGCGTTGGCCTTGCAGCTATCTGCTGGCATGTGCTTCTTGTCTTCCATGTCGCTTCGCCCCCTTACGCCTTGGCCGCAGCAAAGGCAAGCTGCAGCACCACATCGCGGGCCTGAGCCTCGTCGATGCAGTTGGCGTCGCAGCCTTCCATGTACACAACGTAGCGAACGCTTGCCACTTCATTGGCGGCCAGCGTGCAGATGGGTGTGGCGCCTGCACGCGCCGTGGGCGTGTCGCCGGTGCCGTCCATGCTGTAGGCGCTTATGGCACGCGCGGGGTCGGCGGTGTAGGTCCAGCCCAAAGCGCCGGCCGCCACGACCACGCCGTCCTGCGCGGTGGTGCGCCTACTGGTGGCGCCCGCGGTATTGCCCAGGTCGTCGCAGGTAAAGATATGCGTTTGCGTGCCCGATTGGGTCGTGATGACCAGGCCCAGGCGCAGTGCGGCCAGCAGTTGCGGGTCGCTCGTCACGCTCATCTGGCCCTGATACAGGTACACGTTGAGCGCGCTATCGCTACCCTTGAGGTACAGCGTGCCCGAGAGAGCGTAGTCGTCCAGCTGCGCGGTGCAGTCGGCGTAGTCGGTCGTGATACCCGCGGCGTTTTGGAACGTGCCGCGCCAAAAGCGGGAAAGGTCTGACGTCGAGATGGGATAGAGCGTCTTGTCGGCGGCGGCAAGTGTGGCCGTTGTGTCCCAGGGCCCGTTGGCCGAAAGGCCAATCTGCAGGTCGGAGCTCTCGTCGCTTACCGTGTGCGCCACGGGGGTCACGTTGGTGTAGCGCGAGTTACTAAACCAGGCATAGGTGGCGGCACTCAGGGCGGCTACCAGCACCAGCATCCATGCGGCCGCAGCAACCATGCGGCGGCGCGAGCCCAGGATGTCTTTGATGTTCGATGCACTCATCCCTGGTCCCCCTACGAACGTTTGCCGGCAAAGCGCAGCGCCAGCGATTGCAGGCTGGTTGCGGCCAGGTTGTTGGTACAGTCGGGGTCGCAGCCCTCCAGCCACACGTACACGTCCACGCGCACGGGCGTGCTGCGATTGGCGCCCTTGGCGGCAGCGGGTAGGCTGCAAATCTTGGTCGTGGCCTCCTTGAGACTCACGATGCCGGTGTCTTCGTTGTAGTCGCAGAAGTTAGCGCTGGTCAGCTGGTCAAAATGAACCGTGGCGCCATCGGAGCGGGTGCTGTCGAGCACCAGGTGGTTCTGCTCGCTCTCGCCGGCATCCTTGCCGTCGAGCGTGTTGTAGCGCGTCTGGGGATTGTGCTCGCCCGAGACCTCAAAGACGTACTGGCCCGTCACGGTATCGCCCTGCCCTGACGCATAGGTAACCAGTCCCACGCGCAGGGCGGTGGAGATGGGGTTTGCCGGGTCCTGCTCGGTAAAGTCGATGCCCGACAGGTACACGTCGGTCGCGGCCGAATTGGTAGCCAGGTACAGGGAGGTCTTGTAGTAGTCGGAGTGCTCGGCGGCGCCAAACATGCTGGCAAAGAGCGAGTCCTGGGTGGTTCCGCCGGTAAAGCCCGTTACCTTTTGGAAGCCGTTGAGCACGTTGTCGGTCGAGACGGGATCGAGCAGGCCCGAAAAGCTCAGGCCGGCGTTGGTCTTGTATTCGCCGTCGTACTCGTTGGAGATGAGGAAGGTCACGCCCGTGCCCGCGGCCATCTTGACATCGGTGATGTGGCGGTTGGCGTTGTAGATGTACCAGGCATATGTTACGGCTCCGGCAGCAGCAAGGGCCACCAGCAACGTGGCGAGCATGCGATTGAACTGTTTTCGCAGTGAGCGCGCGTCCGACATGCCCCTCCCCCAGATGCCGCATCGTAAACTACCTGGACACCATTTGCCCATAATGGGAATATTTTACGCGAATGTGCAGTTCATCGGGGGTACAAACGCGACTTTTCGCGTACTGCTCGCACCGGATCGGGGGCCGATAGGGTCGCAAGTTGCCACTTTTTAAAAAATAGTTCTTGCCAGTGGGCGGGAGCTCCGTTATATTATTCCCTGCGCACTCGCGCACCCTTGATCGGGCGTTTAGCTCAGGGGGAGAGCGCTTCCCTGACACGGAAGAGGTCAGAAGTTCAAATCTTCTAACGCCCACCAAATGTTCGCAGCTCAGAGGCTTCGCCTCTGAGCTGTTTTGTTTTACGCCGCCAAGACAAAAGAACGCCGCTGCAGCCAAACCGCCCAAACAGCCCCGGTGATTGCCCCGATCAGGCGCGGTTGGGTCTCGCAGCCATATATAAATAACCCCCTATAAAGTGAGGTTTAATACTTTTCCCAGAAGTGAACGAGCTTATTTGGACCCCCGGAGCATCCACACTTTTTGACGTTAAAACCGCAGGATTCCAGCAGCAAAACCGCAGGAAACAAGCCCCTAAAAGTGTCGATGTTTCGGGGGTCCATTCTGACTCGTTCACTTCTCGGGAAAAGTATTAAACCTGGATATATGGCCGCTAATTCTAACCCCCTGTTACCGCCCCTACCAATACTGATGCGCATCGATAACGGCTTGCCAGAGCCAAAATCGCTTCGTTTCGGCACGCGCATGGGCAAAATATCGCTGCTCTGCACTCATCGCCTTGTTAAAGATGGGGCGCTTATTCCGATGCAGCTTCCGTCGGATGCGTTCGCACAGCCGAACGAGCTTGTCGTAGTCAATTGCTTGGTCGGTTGTCACCGTAAAATACGCTACTCCCTCAAGCAGTTCCAACTCGTTGCGGCGCTCGGCATCCTTGTGGATCTTCTCGCGGCCGTCATGAATGGCATCGCTGTCGTAGTCGACCATCGCGGTCAGCACCTCTGGCAGCAGCCCGGCCTTTACTTTATCCCTGCCCACCTCGACTTTAGCCGTAAGCGTAATGTCGGGCGTGCGCTCCAACACGCGCAGTTTGCGCTCGCGCCCATCGTTGAGTCCATCGCGAATGAAAGCCTTCTTGTTGAGCTCGGCCTTGCCCAATGCATACCCGCCGTAGCGCGCAGGCAGCGACATAAACATGCACAGCCCCGACTCCCTCGGAGAGCGCGATCCCTCGATCACATACGCAAGCAGCGCCTTTGCCTTCGCGAGACCCCTTACCTTTGGGGACGCCTCGATATACGCCGCAATGAGCTCCTTCGTCGTGAGCCTGCCATCGCGCATGCCCCCATCCCTGCTTGTCACCCCGCCGGGAGCAAGGTTGTCCAGCCGATAGTCCGATGTCATGGCATAGCCGGCATAGATGGCCTCGGCTGCAGAGCCGTCGTGCGCAGCCTGCACAAACGCCAGCTCGGGAGCGCACACGTACGCATCCAGGCCGCCCATCCAGTGGCCCAGCGAGATAAACGAACCCGCCGGGAGCTCGTTGGTGCAGAGATGCGTCTTAACATGTTTGCTCCGCCGACGGTCGGCGCGCGACGGCACCAGCAAATCCAGCGTTTCGACCCCTAAATCATAGCGATCGATAAACTCCTGCGCCTCTTGGTCCAAGAGCGCGCAGGCGCCCGCAATCGACACGACCTCTGGTTCCGAATCCCCAAATCGAGGGTTCGGAATGTGCGCCAAAAGCGCCAACGCAGCGTTATGTGAAACGATAAAGTAGCTCATGGCGCGAAGATAACACGCGCGTCGGCGGCCGCCGGCGGTCCTGGTAAGTTTTCGGCAAACGACCGGCGGTTTTTTGCCGCAGCGCGTCCAAAGTGTTCATTCGTCGACGTCTAGCTGCAAATCCGTCAAGCTTTTGGCAAGGTTGCCGCTCAACTGACCAAAAGCTGACCATTTACTTGCCCATTTACTTGACGGCACGACCTCGCCAAAATGCTCCGCGACTTCTCGGACGGTCGAAATGCTCGTTTAGCGACCACACACCCAGCGCTGGGGTATCCTTGGAGCACATGCACCGCAAGTCGCACAAAGGAGCCGCCATGCGCACCGAGCTCGATGTTCCCTTTTCGCACAAAGACCAGGCCAAGGCCCTGGGCGCCAAGTGGGACCGGGTCAAGAAGATCTGGTACGTGCCCGACGGCATCAACCCCGAGCCCTTTGCCGCGTGGCTGCCCGGCGTTGATCGCTCCGACCCCAGCGCGCCCTACATCTACCTGGTGCTGGGCAAGCGCGAATGTTGGAAGTGTCACGAGCAGACGACGGTCGCAGCCTTTGGCATTCCGTATCGGGTGGCCGAGGACTCGGGCAGCAAGGCTGCGCCCGGCGCAATACCCGCTGTGGACGACGCGGGCCACATCGCGATCGACACCGCCCGCGCCAACGCCATAGCCATCGTCCCCGCGCTGGGCTGCGTGCCGGCCGAAATTCGCGACTACCTGCGCGAGCGCTGCGGCTACAAGCCCGTAACGTCGCGCACCACCAAGACCGTATCGCTCGCTAGCACCTGCACCGCCTGCGGCGCGCTGCAAGGCAGCCATTACCTGTTCGAGGAGCCCACGTCGCCGTTTGCACTCACGGCCATCAACAAGCTGCCCGCGCTGGAGTTCGTGCGCGTGGAAGTCGCCGGCGTCTACGGCATCCCCGACAGTCAGGACAACTTTGACCAGGCGCTCTTCACCTGGGCACGTGACCACCACACCCAGTTCCACAAAACCCTGTGCGAGGGGATTTACCTGTGGGGCATCTTATAAGGCAGAAACGCCCGAGCGTGGAAAATCTCCCGTTTTTGACAGCTTTTCAGCCCAAAATCGTCCGATAATCCACGCTCAATTTTCAATCGTCCAACAATCCTCGCTCATCAGCAGGCAACTAGACATCCGCCTCGTCATAGGTAATGGTGCATCCGCAGGTTGGGCATTGCTGAGGATAGACCGGAAGACGTAGGCCCGTCCGAGCCCGCGGGTCGGCAGCGTGCTTGTCGCGGGTGTCGATGAAGCTGATGTCTAGGCATGGGAGGTCTGCACCGCAGCGGGAACAGGGCAAACAGATTTGGCTGCAACTAGCCTCGACGAGCGGAAACAAGCTCCGGTCCATTAACGCTCGCGGTAGGTTTCCGTACACGCCTCGCGCGATATCGCTTCGCCATCCCATGGTCTCCCCTTTCCCGTTTTAACCGTTGAGGAGAGGATGGCAGGATCGTGCAGCTCTCGATGCGGCGCAGCGCGATCCGATCAATCGACATGATTGGGTTGCGACGGGCCGCACCTAACTAATACGGAGCAACGGCTTCCGCCCGACGTCGCGATTCCGAGAAATCGAACTCGGCTCGATGCGCCTCGAGGAATCGAGCGTTGGGTCGCAAGCGATGCTCGTCCGGCTCGCGCAGCACCGAGCCTGCAAACGTCGCATATTCCGTATGTCGCAGAAGGTACGACCCGCAAAGTTGATAGTCGCCGCGTACCAGCTCAAACGAAATCAGATGAGCGTCGAACAGCGAGTGCAGGTCGCGGCGCAGCAGGATACCGTTGCTGACAACCTGCGACTTGGGACCCGAGTAGTTCTCGATATGCGCAGCTTCGAGCGCTTCGTCGACATTGCAACCCGAGACGGCGCATCGACCGGTATAGGCCTCAAAGAGCTGCGTGCGGAAACGCTGCTGGCCGATTCGCTCGCGACGCAGCGCATAGCGAACCTTTTCATCGTCGCTCGCCGGAGCGCCGGAAAACTCCGCCGCAATCGGAGCGTCCTTCATGTAGCTCATATCGGGGAAGAAACGCGCGTCGGGTCCACCCTTGTGAACGGGGCCATGCAGCACAAACCAGCTGTTCTCCGGCTCGTAACGCTCAACGAACGCTAGGCCCAGCACCTTGTAGCCAGCGCTCGTTGCAAAGAACACGCCAACGGGAACGCCGCACTCCATGCAGTTGATCATCTTTTGGTTGTAGTCCTGGTCGCGCCAGTTTTCGACCGAAGCACTTTGCGACGAGTACTTGAGCACCCAGGTGCCATCCTCAAGATAGAGCGGCGGAACATCGGGGTAGGCGCCGCGCTTTGAGTTGTGCACCGAAAGGGCGAAGGTCTTCTCACGCGGATGCTTAACGCGCCGGCGACCAGGCCAAAAGATGCCCGAGTCGCGCGACACCGGAAAGAGTTCGGAATCAATCGTCAGACGAAAGGGATATTGAGGGCTATCGGCATTGGTGCGATGCGGAAGCTTGTCCCACAAGCCGCCACGCTGCTCCTCGCGCAAGAACCACTCCCAAGCCTGGACATATTCGGACGGCACAAAGCTGCAAGCGCGGTCGAAACTCGGCCGAGCAATCAGCGGAACACTAGAAGCGATGCCGTCCATAAGGAACCTCCAGGAAGAACAGTTCCTCACATTATCGCCTACGAAATGATGACGCTAAACGAAAAAGGACCCACTTCCTTCGAAGCAGGCCCTTGACCATCTGCATTTAAGCGAACATCGGCATTACGACGTTGCAACACCGGCGAGCTTGACTGTCACATCGTATGTTGCAAGGTCCTCAGCTGCGGCGTTGTTAACGCAGTCAGCATCGGTTCCTTCCATCCAAATATAAATTCGGACCGCTATGCCATCATAGCCAACGCGACTTGCGATCTGGTGCGTACCGGCGTCAACCTGATAATCGTCTCCAACCTTGTTTGCAAGCCAGCCGGCGCAATTGCCTGCTTCAATATGTTGGTAGGAAGGCACTTGAGGTCCGCTAACCGCGTCCTTTACACAAGACCATCCAGCAATGGCGTTTTTATCGTTACCCTTCTCGGTAGTAGAAACTGCAGCGGGAGCGTACACGACCTTTAGAGTTTCATCACCGGTCGGGTTTCCATTAGCATCAATTGCCTGAGTAGTGATACCGACTCGTAAAGAATTCGGGATGGTATCGGTCGTTGGTGCCCCATGGGCGGTAACAACTACGGGCTCTCCGTCAGATCCTTCAAGATACACGTCGGCTATACCTGACTCTGTAATGGTGTAGACAATAAACTCGCTCTTGAGATAGGCGTAGTGGGTCTCGCCACCGGCCTCGTATTCTCCGGGCTTTCCATCCTGTTTAAACTTAATCTGCGAGTAAGAGGTCACTCTACCGTCTGATCCCCAGCCTTGGCAGACAAACCAGTTCTTAAGATCGTCCGTAGAAGACGGCGTTATCTTTCCGCCCTGTATTGCAGCCGCGAGCGACGTCTGTTCGCCACCGTGCTGGGCACCGTTCTTGAGCTCATCGATCTGAAGGATGAAACCATTAGTCGTTGCGCTAATGGTTGAAGATGTCGCCTTCACCGTGTTATTTGCGACATACCAAGCATAGGTTGCAGACGAGAGAGCAACAGCGGACATAAGCACCGCACAGGCAGCACCCATGAGCTGTTTTTTAAGCTGTTTTACGCTCTGGCTCATTCGATAGACCTATCTAGTAGAAATGCCGGGGGCCGACGGTTCGGCCCCCGGCATTCTGAAATCTCAAAAACGACGAAGTCGGCGATAGCTAGTTAGAAGTACCCTTGTACTCCTTGGGCGTAGCCTCAAAGGTGATCGTCACGCCATTGTCGCCAGCAGTGGTCTTGATCTTCTCAAGGTTGTTGGAATAGACGTTAGCGTCGTCACCATCGTAGTACAGGTAGACCTTAATCGTAGCGTCAGCATCAGATTTGATTACCTGATCAGTTGCAAGCAGATCGCTAGCCGTCCTGTCATCATTAGAGGAGCTGAGTTGAATACCGTCCTTACTCCAGACCTCCCACTTCTCACCGCAAACAACAAGAACGCGAAGGGCATTGCCAAGGTTCTTATTTTCCGTCGTTGTAGGGGTAGTAACAGTCACGCCCGTGATATGCAGGTTCGTGAACTCACCATCGTAGGTGCCGGTACCCACATAGAAAGTATTCTCAACCGCATATTTAGCTTCCACGGCTTTGGCGGCAGTTCCGTCACCAATCTTGAACTCGGTACCCTCCTTCATCGTCGAAGCGTCAGCGGTAGACGCATAGGCAGACTTCCAAACGGCCTTGCCATCCTGGCTCTTCTCAGTCTTAGCAGGATAGAGCTCCTTCTTTTCGACCCCAGAAGTAACAGCACTAGTGGAGGTCTTAGACGTCTTCGCCTTATCAATCACGAGGTATGCAGAGTTGGACTGGGCGGCGATGTTAGACGTCGTCGCCTTAACCGAGTTGTTGCTGACAAACCATGCGAAGGTGGCGGAACCGAGGGCTACGGCTGCTACCAGCACCATGGCGATGGCGGCGCCCATCTGTTTCTTTAATGCCTTGGTATCCATGCGGACCCCTTTCTTTCCCCATTCATCCCAGATGACCCTCGAGAAGCCCGGAAGGGGAACCCGCGCTTTCGTGTTGGATGTTGCTTGCCCATCCTTAAAATTTGGATTTGAGAATACCATATTTCTTACGATTTCCTTATGAGTTTTCGAGGGCTTGCATTCCGGCAGATTCATGGGTCTACCTTGGGCTGGGTACGGAACTGTGCAAACGCTGTTTACCTTATCTAGCCACGCGCTTCCGCAAAGTCATAAGCCTCTCTTAAGGTTTGCGACCGCAGCGCCATGCCATCGCACATTTACACCCCGCCGAGCTTCGCCCTTAGCCCTTCCCCACTCGCTATACTGGTGCAGAACGTGTCATTTTTGCCTGCTTGCGGGCTATTTGCTGGGAGGGCCCCATGGCTGCCGCCAATCAACCCAAGGGAAGCGTTTCTGCCGGATCGATCAAACCGGTGACGCGCAAGGCCGTTCGCTGCCAGCGCGAAGTCGCCTGGTTGGTCACGCAGGCGGCCGGCAAGCTCGTCGCCACCACCGACGACGTCAACGCGCCCACGCCCAGCTTTGTGCTGGCGGCGGCGCTGTCGTACACCCGCGAGCAAGAGCAGGCCGCCCAGGATGGCGGACACGCGATTGACTATGAGGCCGTCATGGGTCCCGACCTCGCAAGCTTTTGTGCGGCCGCGGGGCTGCCCACAGCGCCCAACGCGCTTTCGGACGCGGGCTACATGTTCACCCTCTCGGGCGCGGACCTCATCCGCGATGTTTACGCCTACTGTAGCTACCTGGGCGAACGCATGGGAGACGCAGCGCAGGTCAAACCAGGCTACGCGATCAAGCTCGCGCTGCGGCTGTTCTTGCTGGATGCCGCCGCAGGCAACGGCGCCACTTCCACAGACAACGCCTCGGCATAGCAAAAGCGCCGGGCCGGGAAACAATCCCGGCCCGGCGCTTGTTCGTTCTACTTGTCCCCGTCCCCTGCGGGCGAGTTCTTTTGGTTGCGACGGTTACTCCACGTCACGTTGTGCTCCTTGTAGTAATCGGGCGCCTCGTTGCCGCTCGCACTAATGGGGTCAGGGTGTCGGCAATATCCTGCACGAACTTAATGAACAGGCTCGAGTCGTCGGTCTCGGACGAATCAAAGTCGAAGCCAAACTCCACCGCGCCGCCGATGATCTTGTCCACGCACTCCGGATCGTCGCCGTCCAGCCAGATGACCACGGTGTACTTGTCCACATCGCCCACGCGGAAGTTCGCGTGGCTGATGGTCGTTACCACGTCTTTGGACGCAAACGGCTCGGTGTTGGGCTCGGGGTTGCCATCGGTCGCAGCCGCCGCATAGGTCGTAGGCTCGCCATTGCGATACACGCGCACGCGCGCGGCCTTCTCCACGCCCTTGCTGGCGCTGACCACCTTGAGCTTGGCGCTGTAACCCAGATCGGTCTTGCCGGCATTGCGGATATAAAAGGTGTACGCCACGTAATTTTTGCCGTTGTGGCTGCCGTCGATGTCGTCCAGATTGTCGGGCAGGTCCTCGGCAGCGATATTGGTGCCGTTGTCCAAGGCGTCGGCCGCCAGGCGCGCGGTGGCGTTGTTAAAGTCGCCGTTGTCGGCAATGGCCACGCCGCGGCGGAACAGCTCCAGACGGTTGAGGTTGATGGTGAAGTTGCCCATGTTTTCCTGCATAAACGACAGGGCAAACAGCACGCCAAAGGCAAGCGCCAGCACCACGAGGGCCTTTTGCAGCTTGTCCATGCGCAGCAGCGCCGCGCCGATGCGTTCCATGCGGCGCTTGGGCATGTACATGGACACGACCGCATCGGGGTCGATGTCGTCGAGGTCTTGGTCGGCCAGCGCCTGCTCCAGCTCCTCGATGCGCACCACGCCGCGCAGGTCGCGCTTGGGTTTGCGTTTGGGTTTGGGCTTGGGCTTGCCGAAGCGCTTGCGGGAGGCGGAGGCTTGCTCGGGCGCGGGATCCTCGCCGGGTGCGTCCTCGGCATTGGCGCCGGGCGCGTCTGCCGGCGTGTCCTCGGTCTGGCGCTCGGCTTGGTCCTCGGCCAAATTATCGGTCGCGTCCTCGGCTTGGTCCTGCGCCAAATCCTCGGCCAAATCCTCGGCAGCTTGATCTTTGTTGTTACGCTTGAACAGAGCCATGGCGATCAGATCTTATATTTGGTGCGAATGTAGCCGACGTATTCTTTGACGAGCTCGCGCTCCATGTCGTCGGCGTAGCGGAACTGCAGGCCGCAGACGTTGCGGTACAGGCTGCCCTTGGGCGCGCGGCGCACCCAGCACACGATGCCCAGCTGCTCGGGCAGCTCGTGACGCTCGCCCTGCAGGCGGATCGTGGGCATTTGCACGGACAGGGCCTCGCCCACGTCGGGATAATCGTTGAGGTAGACGGCCAGGCCGCCAGCCGAGACGTCGATGGTCATGGCGTCCTCGGGCTCGGGGGTCGACTCGTTGTCGCGCTGGTAGGTCAGGCGCATGGCGACCTTAAAACGCTCGTCGCGGCGCTTGACAAAGGTGCGCTGCTCGGCGACTTTGCGCATTTTCCAGTAAGTGCGGATGCCCTTTTTCTCGACTGCCTCGGGATAGCCGGCGAGCACGAACGTCTCCTCGCCCACTTTGTATTGCAGCAGCAGCTTTTGGTTTTCGTCCATGAGCAGCGGCTTGCCGGCGAGCATGGGCGCGCTCATAAGAAAGTACGCGTCGTCCAGGTTCTCTTTGTACGTGGCGAGCATGTTGAAGTCGGTTTTTTGGCCCATGGGCACGTCGAATGCCACCTGCAGCTTGGTCCCCGGCGTTATCTGTTGCTCTGCCATGTTGTCTCCCCCAGTCGCGGGCGCCGATATCATCGTCGTGCGCGATGCACATTGGGCTATTGTACCTGCTTTGCTGCGGGTTTCCATGGGCAGCGCGCGAAATGGTGGGATGAAGGGTGCGGGCGCCAGTGCAGCTGCTTTGCGCGCGTCATCAATCTGACAGCGATGCATGTTCCCGACAGACCGTCTGTCTGTCTATCTCTCAGCTATCTCTCGTAATTATCTCTCGTCTCTCATTTATCTCTCAGCTTAGAGATGAGTGAGAGATGAGAGACAAAATTACCGTTATCGGTTCAAGCAAATCACGTTCGCGCAGGTAAACTCATGTATACGGGAACTTTGACTCGATCCCCTAGCCACCTTGCAGCATTGTTATCTCTCATATTTATCTCTCGTCTTTCTGTTATCTCTCGTATTAGTGACGAATGAGAGATGAGAGATGCGTGAGTGATGGACGAGTGTGATTTTTTGGACGGTCGGAAAATCCCTCAAATAAAAAACGGGGCCGGCCTTACGCCGAGCCCCGTTTTCAAACGGTCAGTTAGTTATCCAACGCGCGAGCATAGCAGTCAACATTACGCCGCCGCGAACACTCCCAAGCCCGTTCCGATGATGCAGATTGCGAAGATGCCCAAGATGATCCAAATGGTCTTGACGCCCTTTTTATAGAGGGCAACGCAAGCGAACGTTGCCAGCAAGGGCAGCAGACCGGGGAAGATCGAATCGAACAGATCCTGCAGGACAATCTCCGAACCACCCACGTCAAAGGTCAAAGCCGTGGACAGCGAGACCTGTGCCGCAATCATGGCGCCGATAACGGTCATTCCGAGAACACCGGCAGCATGCGTCATGCGAGACATAAGGTTGCTCTCTTCGGACTGCTGCAAAAACTTGGTTCCCAAGTCGTAACCCAGATGGGCGGCGACGATACGCGTTGCAAAGTTAATCACGGAGTAGATGAGCGCGTACACGATGGGGCCGAGCGGGTTGCCCGTCGAAGCGATGCCAATACCAATGCCGGCGGCAACCACGCGGAACGTACCCCAGTAGAACGAATCACCGATGCCGGAAAGCGGTCCCATAAGGCCGACCTTCATGGCGTTAATCGAGGACGTGTCGAAGTTCTTATCGGCAGCCGCCTGCTCTTCCATCGAAACCGTTAGGCCGGCTACAAACGGAAGCACATGAGGCGTGATGTTAAAGAACTCGGTATGGCGATCGAGCGCCGCATAGTAATCGTCGTCGTTGGGATAGATCTTTCGCAGGGGCTTCTGAATGGTGTACATGAAGCCCATTGCCATCATCTTGTCGTACGACTGCGAGCACTGGCTCGTAAACTGGCGAAGGAACATGCTCCGATACATATCGGGAGTCATAATCGCGTCCTTCTTGGCCTCTTTGAGGTCGGTGTTCTGGATAGCCATTAGAAGTCCTCCTCTTCATCTGCAGCAACCGTCTGCGGACCGGACGAGCCCTCGCGGAAGGCCAGGAGCAGCGCGACGCAAATGGCAGCTGCGGCGACGCCGACCACGTCCATCTTGAGGTAGATGACCATAATGAAGCCCAGGAACAGCCAGGGAAGGAGCTTGTTATCGCCCATGGTCCTGATAAGAAGAGCGAAGCCGATGCAGACCATGACGCCGGACGCAACGTTGAGGCCGTCCATCACAAACTGCGGAATCGCGCTGAGCGCATTGTTGATAAGGTCGGCACCAAAGAACAGCGAGCCAAACACCAGCAGTGCAGACGGAATGCCAATCGACAGCGGCACGATGGTCAGATGGTACAGATTCGCCTTGGCAAGATCGCGATTTGCCAGAGCGGTCTCAATCTTCTTGCAGGCAAAGGCACCCGGAACGGCGTAGCAGAAGTTGCGCCACACCTGAAGGAAGACGGAGACGGGAAGGGCGAGCGCGACGGCAGTTGCCGTGCCCGTACCCGTAATGACGGCAAACGCGCAGCCAAGCACGCCGGAGGCATAGACCTCGGGAGGAACCGCCGCGCCGACCATGATGGCGCCCATGAACATGGACTCCAAAGCAGCGCCGACGATAACGCCCTGCTGGACATCGCCAAGGATCAAGCCGACAAACAGGCTCGTAAACAGCGGACGACCAAGCATCGTAATGCCAAATAATTGCTCGTCCATGGACGCAATAAATGCGACCAGTGCAACTAGAAGATACTGGACAACCATTTCGATCAACCCCAGAAACAGGTCTGCAGGCGAGGCATTCTGCGCAGCTCGCCTGCAGACAACCGCAGCAATTTGAGAGGATTAGTAGTTCATCTGGTGATAGTAACGACGCGTGGTGAGCGGGTGGTTACGGACGTGCTCGAGATGGCAGCTCAGACGCTCGGTGATGGTGTAGGTGACCATCGGGGAGACGATCTTGCGGAACTCGGGGTCGCTGAACGGCAGCTCGACCTCGGCGGTGTCAAACTTGTTCACGCGGACGTTGACGCCCTTCTCGTCGGCGAGCATGTGAGTGAAGTTGTCCACGCGGTCCATGAGCTTACGGGTGTCGTCCTCGCCGTAGAGCATGATGAGGCTCGTGCCTTCCTCGCACAGCTCGATGGTGCCGTGGAAGAACTCGGCGGCGTGGATGGACTTGGTCTTGATCCACTGCATCTCCTCGAGGATGCACATGGCGTAGTCGTAGGCCTCACCCCAGAGCATGCCGGAGCCAATCACCATGTGGTAATCGGTGTCCTTGAAGTCCTCGGCCATGGCGGCGCAGCGCTCGTCCTGAGCGTCCTTGGCCTTGATGAGGTACGGAGCGATGTTGCCGAACTCTTCCATGAAGGTGTCGTACTTGGGGAAGGCGCCGGCGTTCTTGAGGAAGCGGGCGACCAGCGTGATCTGGTAGGTGTAGATGGCCTCGCACAGAACGTCGTCCTCGGCGAAGCTGAAGAACTTGTAATCGGCGTACTCGGTGGCCGGGGTGTTGTCGTTGGAGACATACATCAGCGTGCGGGCGCCCTGCTCCTGGCAGAACTTGGCAGCCTCAATGATCTCGGGGGTGGTGCCGGTACGGGTGGAGAAGACGCAGACAGAATCCTTGTTGAAGGTCTTGGGCAGGCGAGGAACTCTGCAGCGATCTCGCAGTGGACATCGACGTCGGCCGTGGTGGTCTCGACCCAATACTTCATCGGGAGCGTGTGGGCCCAGGTGCCGCCGCAGCCGATGAAGAAGATGTTGGAATAACCCTGCTCGCAGACCTCGTCCACGGCAGCCTCAATCTGAGGACGGAGAGCGAGGGCATCGCTCACAACCTTCTCGTAACGAGGCTCATCGAAATTGAACATCCCTTACTCCTAACTCACTTGGATGAACCCTTCATTCATCCCATGACGTTATAATACTTTATATAACTAACTATGCAAGAACTATTTCAGATTTTTTTGATTTTTCTTTAATAAAAAGCCCGCCGATCAAATGATCGACGGGCATAGGCATAGAGCATTGGTTCAATAAATGCCGAGCATCAACGTGTTTCCGGCTAGAAAACGTCCTTGGCAAACACCTTAGCGTCATTGGGGACCTGACAGATTTCGATGGCCACGCCATCGCCCAGGAGCTCTTGGATATGCTCGGCATCTTTCTCGGTCGCAAAGATCGCAGGGGTCGGATGAAGCGTGGTCTCAGGGGTCTTTCGGGTTCCGCCCAGATTGATCTCTTTGATGTCTTTGCAACCCTTAGCGAGACGATAGACATCTTCAATCGTCTCAGTGATGATAAACAGCGAATACTTGTCGGTAACGCCGCTGTTGAGCGCCTCGATAGCAGCGTCAACATCCTTGATGACGAGTTTAACGCCGTTGGGGCGGGCGAGCCTCAAGGCCGCCTTCCTCATGTCGTCTTTTGCCACAGCATCGCTGGCAAGCAAGATGCAATCTACATCCAAAGCGTGAGTCCAGGACATGGCAACTTGGCCGTGAATCAGTCGGTAATCAACTCTCGTAAGCTTAATCATCGTTATCATCTCCGCACGTGATAAAGGGAATGACAGGTGTGGCCCCTAGCTAGGGCTCGAACCAGAACTAACTAGAACTCTTCTTCCTCGGTGCCGGCAAGCATGCCCGCCGCCTCGCAAAGCTGAATAAACGAACGCGATCCCTCGACCGCGGCTTTGGCCTTGTCCGCATCCAGGGAGTCCAGCTGTGTAACCATTTCCACCAGCAGCGGCAAGTTCATTCCAGCGATTAACGTAAACGATCCGTCGGTCTGCCTCTGAATGAATTCGTTGTTTACAGAGCCGCCAAAGATGTCAGTCACGACAAACCAAGAGTCGGCAGGGCCCCTCGTCTCCATCCATGCATCAATCAACGCCGCGACGTCCCTTGAATCGTCATCGACATAGGCGCACAGGCACTCGATTCGGTCGTTGGTGCCCATCAGAATCTCCAGAGAGCTTTTCATGCCTTGGGCGAGATAACCATGACTCGCTAGCAATATCTTATTCATAGTTCTCCAATACCAATAGGACGTACTATATTGTCATAACAAAGTATATTAGCAATCTACCCTACGTGGTGTGTCTATTTTCCAAATCCGCGAACGGTAACAATTGGTCGGTAAATCGACCAATCTATCGCTAATTTACAAATAGAACTTCAGTCGCTCGGTGCAGTACACCTGACGGGAGATGAAAAGCGGCTCGCCACTTGGGGCATAACGTCTATCGACAAACAGAAGCAGCGAAGAGTCCAGCTCCACGTTAAGGTATGCCGCCTCGAGCTCGCTCGCATAGCAGACCTCGAGCGTACGCGTGTTGGGACCCATCTTGATCCCCTGGCGATCGAGTACCGCCATCAGCGAATCATCGAGGGACTCATGCTCCAAAAAAGAAAGCGCAGCGGAATAGCTATTGGTTTCCAGCATCGTGGGCTTGCCATCCACAAGGCGCAGACGACGGCTACGCAATACCTTTTGGGTATCGTCTACGCCCAGGAACTTCGCGTCTCGCAGACTTGGGAAGTCCCAGCCCATTTCGAGAACCCTGGTAGACGCCTGTTTGCCCGCAAGCTGGCACGAATGGGTAAAGCTCTCACGGTCGTCCGCGGCATACATCTGCGTGTCCGACGAAACGAACGTGCCCTTGCCGCGGGCCCTCTCAACAAGCCCAGCATCTTCCATTTCTTTAATTGCGGAGCGAACCGTTATTCGGCTCACGCCAAATTGCTCGATAAGCTCCGCCTCGGTCGGAAGCTTATCTCCCGGGCGGTACGTGCCGTTGGCGATTGAATCAGAAAGCGCACGAACAATCTGTTTGTACAGGGGGATAACGCTATTTGCCTCAACCATATCAACCATACCTTTACAAGGAATCAGCAGCCTATAGATAAATGACTTATATTGTATTAGAACTTTTTAGCACTCCACGCCATTTCCTATAATGTTTTAGCAAACGAGGGGTTATTTTGCGTAAACGGTGTAGAGTCCATCCATTTCCGCATACAGCTTCAATCTGATGGCGGTATATGCATCCGATAAGCCGATTGATTTTTATCTTCTACCTGTCTCACATTCATCCCTCGTCGTAGAGATGAATGTGAGGTGAGAGATACGTACTTGACACGCGAGCGTGGATATTTGGACGGTTTTTGGGCTTTTGGCGGCCGATTTCGTCCGAAAATCCACGCTCATGCGGCAGACGTCCGAATTTCCACGCTCGTGTGCCAGAAAATCCACGCTCATCCGGCAGATTGGTCGAAGGCCCCATATGGGTATACTCTCGAGGATTCGACTCGATTCGCCCCCGCTGGGGCGTCAAAGGAGACTGCATATGCCCACCACCTCAACCGACCCTCGCGCCGCTGCCGCCGCGCTGCTGGTGCCCGGCACTACCTGCCACGGCTTTGCCGTCGAGCGCCGCGAGACCGTGCCCGAGCTCGACTCGGACGCCTACGTGCTGTGCCACGCCGCCTCGGGCGCTCGCCTGCTGTACCTGGCGTGCGACGACGAAAACAAGGCCTTTGCCATTGGCTTTAAGACGCCGCCGGCCGATTCCACCGGCGTGTTCCATATTCTTGAGCATTCGGTGCTGTGCGGATCGGCTAAGTTCCCCGTCAAGGAGCCGTTTGTCGACCTGATCAAGAGCTCCATGCAGACGTTTCTCAACGCCATGACCTACCCCGACAAGACCATCTACCCCGTCGCCACCACCAACGAGCAGGATCTGTACAACCTGATGGACGTGTACCTGGACGCGGTGTTCAACCCGGCCATCTATACCAAGCCCACCATTTTTGAGCAGGAGGGCTGGCACTACGAGCTGGACCTGCCGGAGAGTGTCGAGGGCGAGGGCGACGGCAGCGCCGCCAGCCTGCGCGAGGGCACGCTGCGCTATAACGGCGTGGTGTTCAACGAGATGAAGGGCGCACTGTCCGACCCCATGAGCGTGCTGGACGACGCCGTCAACGCCGCGCTCTATCCCGACACCGCCTATGCGCACGAGAGCGGCGGCGACCCGCGCGCGATTCCCGCGCTCACCTACGAGCAGTTCCTGGACACGCACGCGCGCCACTACAACCCCTCCAACTCCTACATCACGCTCTACGGCGACCTGGATGTGGACCGCGCGCTGGCCTTTTTGGACGAGCGCTATCTGTCGCAGCCGAGTGCCGCGAGCCGCCGCATGGACGCTGCCGTTGCCGCCGGCGAGGACCCGTCCACGCTGGCGCCCAATCCGCTGGACGTGCAAGAGCCTGTGACCTGCGAGTATAAGCGCGTCGAGATGGCCACCACGCCCGAGAACGCCCTGGTGGGCCTGGGCCTGGTGCTGGGCAGCGCGCTCGACCGCAAGCGCACGATCGCAGCGGATATCCTGTTCGAGGCGCTGCTGGGCTCCAACGAAGCGCCGGTTAAGAAGGCCATTCTGGCCGCCGGCCTGGGCGGCAACGTGGTGAGCTACACCGCGGCCGAGAGCCTGCAGCCCTACGAGCTCATCATGCTGCAAAACGCGCAGCCCGGCGTGGCGCGCGAGCTGCGCCGCGTATTCCAAGACGCCTGCCGCGACCTGTGTGAGCACGGCGTTCCGCGCGAGCGCCTGGAGGCCATCATCAGCAGCAACGAGTACGACCTGCGCCAGCGCGACTACGGCATCGCCGACGGCGTAGCCATTGCGTGCGACGCGCTGAGCACCTGGCTCTACGATGACGACGCCGCGACGCTGGCGCTCAAGTACGGCCCGGTGTACGAGGAGCTGCGCGGCGAGCTGGACGGCAGCTATTTTGAGGACCTGCTGCGCGAGCTGGTGCTGCAGAACGACCACATGGCGCTGGTCGAGCTGGTGCCGGTGGACGCCGCCGAGGGCGCAGAGGGTGCCGAGGCCGCCGAGCTGACTGCCAAGCGGGACGCCATGACCGATGCCGAGCTGGCGGACGTGGTCGAGCGCACGGCCGTACTGCGTGCCGCACAGGAGGCCGAGGACACGCCCGAGGACAAGGCCACGCTGCCGCGCCTACGCGTGTCCGACATTGGCGAGGCGCGCCCCGAGCCGCCGCTGGTCGTGGACACGACCGCGCCCATCCCCTGTCTGCGCCACGGCATCCCCACCAACCGTCTGACCTACGCCATGCAGTATTTCGACCTGAGCTGCGTCGCGTTTGAGGACCTGCCCTATGTGACGCTGCTCTGCCGCCTGCTCAAGCAGCTGCCCACGCGCGAGCACTCGGCCGAGGAACTCGACAACCTGCTCGCCGGCAAGCTGGGCTTTTTGAGCTTTACGACCGAGGTCATGACGCAGCCCGACGTGGACGGCGTGCGCCCCTACCTGCTGGTGAGCGCCGGCGCCCTGTCAGAAAAGATCGACGCGCTGGCGAGTCTGCCGCGCGAGGTGTGGTCGAGCACGCTGTTGCTCGATGCCGACGCCGACCGCGTGCGCGACGTGCTTACGCAGATTCGCATTGGGCTTGAGCAGGGCTTTATCAACAACGGCCACTCGGCGGCGCTCGGTCGCGCGATGAGCTACAGTTCGCCTTCGGCCGTGGTGCGCGAGCAGCTTTCGGGCGTGGACTTCTACCTGTTCCTGCGCGATTTGCTCGAGCACTTTGACGAGCGACTGGACGACCTGCGCGCCAAGCTTGCCGAGCTGGCGGGCCGCATCTTTGTGGCCGACGGCTGCATGTCGAGCTTTACCGGCAGCGATGAGGACTTTGACGCGTACTGGGATGCCGCGGGCGACCTGGGGCTTGGCGCGGGCGACGGCGCCGATGCCGGCCGCGATGCGCTCGTAGTGCCGACGCCGTGCGACCGCCACGAGGCTTTCGTGATCCCCAGCGACATCTGCTTTGCCGCGCGTGCGTGCGATCCGCGTCGCTTGGGGCTCGACGTGACAGGCGCTTGGGCCGTGGCTGCCAACGCGCTCTCCTACGACTACCTGTGGAACGAGATCCGCGTTAAGGGCGGCGCGTACGGCTGCGGATTCCGCGCGGCCGGCGAGCGCCAGGTGGCGTTCTACACCTACCGCGACCCGGCAATCGACCCCTCGATTGAGCGCGTGGAGCGCGCGGGTGCATGGCTTGGCAGCTTTGAGCCCGAC
This sequence comes from uncultured Collinsella sp., assembly GCA_905207015.1. Lineage (GTDB taxonomy): Bacteria > Actinomycetota > Coriobacteriia > Coriobacteriales > Coriobacteriaceae > Collinsella. The sequence continues at coordinate 31,513 of CAJLJQ010000010.1, forward strand.
GAGGCCGCCTTTGAGGGCTTTATCGTGAGCTGCGTGAGCGGCATGGACGCGCCCGTGAAGCCGTACGCGCTCACCAAACGCCGCAACACGACCTACCTGGCCGGACTCGATCCGCATGCACGCGAGGAGCGCCGCGCCCAGATGCTTGCCGCCACGCCCGGTGAGCTGCGCTCGCTCGGCGCCGACGTGACGCGCATCGCAGCCGAGTCGCCCACCTGCGTCTTTGGCGGCCGCGACGTCATCGCAAAGAGCAACGCCGGCTTTAACGTCATCGACCTGCTGGGCTAGCCACAGCAAGCAAAACCACCACAAAGGGGACAGGCACCTTTGTGGTGGTTTCGACATTTGCCCAGATAAAACCTGCCAAAATAAACCTGTCCCTTTTTGGTAGGTTTGGGAGAGGGGGCTGAAATGGATAAGGCTGAGTTGCGGCGGGCGGTGATTGCTCGGCGCGATGCGATTGATTTGGATGTTCGGAAGGCAAAGTCTGCTGTCATTTGCACGCGGCTGGTTGAGCTGCTGGGCCGCTTGGATGCCGCGGCGCCGCGCACCGTTGCCGTCTATGCCGCGATGGGTTCCGAGGCAGACCCTGCCGCGTTTGCCGCTGCGGCCGCCGCGCGCGGCTGGCGCGCAGCCTATCCGTGCATGCTCTCGGCAGCCGAAGCCGCAGCTTGTGGCCAGCGTATGTGCATGCGGGCAGTTGCCGCCGACGATGCGTCCGCGGCTCCGTTTATCACTCATCCCACGCGAACCTTCGCTGCCGCGGACATCGGCAGCAACCGCTTCCCCATCGTGCCTGCCGAAGCACTCGACATGATTGTTGTGCCGCTCGTGGCCTTCGACCAAACCGGCGCGCGCCTGGGCTACGGCGGCGGCTGCTACGACCGTTACCTGTCCATGCTCTCGCCCGCATGTCAAATCGTCGGCATCGCCTTTGACGAACAGCGCATCGACCACGTCCCCACCGACGTCCACGACCTGCCGCTGCCCAACATCGTCAGCGCCTAAATGTCGTTGTATCGCACCCGCAAGATAAGCGTGGAAAAACTCCCACTTTGGGACTGTTCGGGGGCAAAAAACGGGAGATTATCCACGCTCATTATTCAAACGTCCGATAATCCACGCTCGTATGTCTGAAAATCCACGCTCAATCAACGCGCGTCCAGATTTCCGCGCTCGTGTGTCCGATTATCCGCGCTCGTGCAGCTTAACGCCCCGCAACCGCCTCAACATGCACGCGGCACGCCGGCAACTTTGAGCTTGCGATCGAGCTTTGCCGGATCCCTCAGATCATCCCAGCACAAGCGCACGATCCTGCAGTTATCAAGCAGCGAAAGCCTCGACTCGCGCTGGCGCTCATCAAACTGCGCCTTTGCGAGCTTGCCCTCCTCCGCTGCCTTCTCGCTTTTAACGAATCCGTCAAATTCCCCGATGATCAGCCGATCTTCCACGCGCCACAAGTAGTCGACGCGATACGGCCGTCCCGGCTCAACCGGGTCGAACAGCTCAATTTGCAGCTCCGGCGTCTGCCAGCCGCGCTCGATCATCAGGGCGCGCGCCTTGGACTCGCCACCGCTTTCCGACAGGCCATCGGCATACCGTGCAACCCTGCGCGCCGTCACAACACCGCGACGATTTAAGCCAAGCTTGTTGACTGCCTCAACGAGATGCTCCTTCGACAACAGCTGCTCATGAAGCGCCGAGTCCGCAATGATCAGTCCCTCGACAAACGATGCATCGACCAGGCAATCCGTAATCGTTTGATCGATATCGGTCACGGCAATGTCCATCTGGGTGGCCCGTGTTTGACGAACATAACGATGGCGAACGACCTGAGAGTCCGGCGTCGTTGATTGTGCCGGTGCCACGGCGATATGGATGTGCGTCAAATTGGCATGCGAAACCGAAAGGCCATAGATAACAGCCGCCGTATAGGAGCAAAACGTCCAGTCGGGATGCTTTTGCGCAAGGGCCCGCACCCGATGCAGATAACGCTGTCGAAACTTGAGTTCGGACCAATATTCCGGACGCGCATACAGCCCTGGCATGACCGCCTCGAGACTTCCCGCCGCCACCCGTCGCTCAATCTGCTTTGCCTCCGCCGCAGTTCGCGCGTACACGCAGCTCATCTGCTGTTCGCATGCCTTAATGTGACCTGCAAGTCTTTGATTCGCCGTCATGTTTGCCATGTCGCCTCCAAACTCTTGGAACGGCGCCAACGTACCAGACGGTTTCATGCGAAGTCTGACCAAATGCTGTCCAGCAGCTGACCAAATGCTTGACGGTTTTGGACGTTTTAGGTTAATGGCTTATATCTGCAGGTAGAACGGTTGTCGAGAGGTCCCTGTCTCCACATTTTGAACCTCAAAAGCCGTCGATTTCCTTAAAAGAAAATATGCTGTGGCTCGAAACTACCTAGTTTGCGATGCTGTCCGTAAACACTCGACGCGTGGTGCTGCCGCCTACGACAGCCGCAGAAAAATCGAGCGTGGAAAATCTCCCGCTTTGGGCCCCCTTACGAGCTAAAAACGGGAGATTATCCACGCTCATTCAACATGCGTCCGATTATCCGCGCTCGTGTGTCCGATTATCCTCGCTCGTCGCGTAGCGGCCACGGTAACCGCCGCAGCCACAGCCACGACAGCGGCCTAGTGCTCCTCGCCGGCGCGGGCTAAGTCGTAGGGCGTGGTTTGGTAGACGTAGTAGTTGAGCCAGTTGGTGTAGAGCAGCTGAGCCTGGCTGCGCCAGACGTTGCGCGGCTCGGCGGTGGGGTCGTCGTTCGGGAAGTAATGCGCCGGCACCTGGGGGTTGAGACCGCGCTTCACGTCTCGCTCGTACTCCAGGCGCAACGTGTCGGTATCGTACTCCGGATGGCCAAAGACAAAAAAGCGACGGCTGTCGGTCGACTTGACGATGTACAGGCCCACCTCGTCGGACACGGCCACGACCTCAAGCTGCGGCTCGGCCTCCACGTCCTCGCGGCGCACATCGGTGTTGCGCGAATGCACGGCATAGAAACGGTCGTCAAAGCCGCGGACCAGCGGGCTTTGCGGCTTCACCAGATAATGCTCGAACACGCCGCTCGCCTTTGCCGGCAGATCGTACTTCTGGATACCGTAATGATGGTACAGACCGGCCTGCGCGCCCCAACAAATGTGCAGCGTAGAGTGCACGTGCGTGGTGGACCAATCCATGATCTGGCAGAGCTCGGGCCAGTAGTCGACCTCCTCGAATGGCATCTGCTCCACGGGCGCGCCCGTGATAATCAGGCCGTCGTAGTGGATGTCGCGGATGTCGTCGAACGTGCGGTAGAACGTCTCCAGGTGGCCGGCGCTCACGTGCGTGGCCTCGTGCGTCTTGGTGCGCAGCAGGTCCACCTCCACCTGCAACGGCGTGTTGGAGAGTTTGCGCATAATCTGCGTCTCGGTGGCGATCTTGGTGGGCATGAGGTTGAGGATGAGCACACGCAGCGGACGGATGTCCTGGTGCAGCGCGCGGTACTCGGTCATGACAAAGATGTTCTCGCTCTCGAGCTGCGCGGCGGCAGGGAGGGCGTCGGGAATGCGAATGGGCATGGATGCTCCTTACGAGTCAGTTGCAGCTATGGTACAACGAGCGGCCCCATCCGCGCGAGCACATCGCTCAGCGATGCCGCCAGCGGCCCAAATCACTCCAAAAGTAGAGATTAAGGCATGTCCCAAAAATCTACGGCGCTTTAGCCTAGCAAAGTGACGGCAGGACGCTACAATAGTTCGACGCGAAAACTCGGCCGAAAGGATACAGATATGTACCAGACGCGTAAGATCGGTGTGGTCGGCCAGGGCCACGTAGGAGCACATGTCGCCAACAGCCTGCTCATGCAGGGCATTGCCGATGAGCTGTACCTGTGCGATATCAACGAGGCCAAGGTGACGTCCGAGGTCCAGGACCTGCGCGACTCCCTTTCGTTTGTCCCGTACAACACCAAGATCGTCAACTGCTACGACCACTACGAGGAGCTGGCCTGCTGCGACGTCATCGTCAACGCCGCTGGCAAGGTCGCACTGGCCGCCGGCAACCGCGACGGCGAGCTGTTCTTTACCACCGACGCCGCGCGCACCTTTGCCAAGCGCATCGTCGACGCCGGCTTCGACGGCATCTTTGTCTCCATCTCCAACCCCTGCGACGTCGTGTGCACCGAGCTGTGGCACCTGACCGGCTACGATCCCAAGAAGATCATCGGCTCGGGCTGCGGTCTGGATTCCGCCCGCCTGCGCACCGAGATCTCCAAGAAGGTCGGCGTGAGCCCCAAGTCCATCGACGCCTACATGATCGGCGAGCACGGCTTTAGCCAGCTTGCCGCCTTTAAGACCGCAACCATCGCCGGCAAGAGTCTCACCGAGCTTCAGACCGAAAACCCCGACAAGTACGCCTTTGACCACATGGAGGTCGAGGAGCTCGCGCGTAAGGGCGGCTATGTGACCTACCAGGGCAAGCAGTGCACCGAGTACGCCGTCGCCAACTCCGCCGCGCGCGTCTGCGCTGCCGTTCTGCACAACGAGCACGCCGTGCTTTCCGCCTCCACGCTCATGACCGGCCAGTATGGCGAGGAGGGCATCTTTACCTCCCTGCCGTGCGTGATCGGTGCCGAGGGCGTCGAGGAGGTCTACACGCTCGACCTGTCCGAGTACGAGCTCGAGGGCTTCCACAAGAGCTGCCGGCACATCCGCGACAACATCGCCCAGCTCGACTGGTGGGACGCCGAGGCGTACGACGCAAAGTAGGCCGCTGGCTGCCGCAACCTTGCGAATCTAAGC
>CAJLJQ010000011.1:0-34912 GCA_905207015.1 uncultured Collinsella sp.
GCTATCGCTTGAGCCACCGCAAGGCGGCCGCTCCCCTATTTGCCAAGAGCCTACAGCTCGCAGGCGACCTTGTAGCCGTCGCCGATGGCGTCGCGGATGTTGCCGCACTTCTGGGCATCGCCCAGCACGTGGGTGACAACGCCGGCAGCGGCAAGGTCATCGGCCAGCTTGGTGTTGGGACGGTAACCCATGGCAAGCACCAGCGTATCGGCGTCGGCGATGGTGTGGACCTCGCCGTCCTTCTCGTAGCTGATGGCATCCTCGGTGATCTCGGTCACCTTGGCCTCGGTTAGCACATGGACGCCCTTGGAGAGCATGCGCGTGATGAGCACCGCGCGACCGGCACCACCCTCGTTGGCGGCGAGCGTCTTGGTCATCTCGATAACGGTGATGTCGCGGTTTGCCGGCGACAGATCGTTGACCAACGGGGCCAGGTAATCGGCCGTCTCGCAACCGACGGTGCCGCCGCCCACGATGACAATCTTCTTGCCCGGGAAGGCCTTGCCACCCAGCAGGTCGTCGGCCGTCATGACCTGCTTAAATCCCTGCATGAAGGCCGGGGCGATGGGCTCGGCGCCATAAGCCAGGACAACCTCGTAACCCGCGTAGTCACGCTGAATGTCCTCGGCCGAAAGCTCGGTACCAAAGACGCACGCGACGCCGGCCTCGGACAGGCGACGATACTGATACTTGATCACGCGGGTGAGCTCCTGCTTTGCCGGCGGAACGGCCGCGATGCGCATCTCGCCGCCCGGTTCGTCCTGCTTGTCCACGAGCACCACGTTATGGCCGCGCTTGGCGGCAATGTAGGCTGCCTCCATGCCCGCAGGACCAGCGCCCACAACCAGTACGTTCTTGGCCTCGGCGGCAGGCTCGTAGCCGGCCTCATCGCGCTCCACGTCCGGGTTGACGGTGCAGGAGATGCGCTTGCCAAACATAATGCCGTTCAGGCAGCGCAGACAGCCAATGCAGGGGCGGATGTCGTCGGCGTTGCCGGCAGCGGCTTTGTTGCAGAACTCGGCATCACACAGATTGGCGCGACCCATCATGCAGATATCGGCAGCACCGTCCTCGATCAGCTCCTCGGCGATCCAAGCCTCGTTGATGCGGCCGACGGTGGCAACGGGAATGTTGACATGCTTTTTGATCTCGCGCGAGCAGGCGGCGTGCGAGGCCTGCTGGGTACCGGCAGCAGGAATCGCGGAGCCGCGCTTGATAGTAGTGCCGCCCGACACATGAATCATGTCGACACCGGCCTTCTCCAGGCGACGCGAGACGTAGATCATGTCGTTGAGGGTCAGACCGCCATCGGTGTACTCGTCGCCCGAGATACGGACGTCGATGATAAAGTCCTTGCCGCAGCGCTCGCGAATCTCGGCGATGACCTCGAGCAGGAAGCGCATGCGGGCGTCGAGCGAGCCGCCGTACTCGTCGGTTCGCTTGTTATAGAGCGGAGTCAAAAAGCCGCCGAGCATACCGTGGGCGTGCGCCGCATGGACCTCGACGCCATCGACGCCGGCCTTCTGCATGCGCACGGCAGCGTCGCCGAACTGATGCGTGAGCTCGTGAATCTCATCGACCGTGATGGGGCGCGGCGCCTCGCGGGCATAGGACGGGCCCACAAAGGACGGAGCGATCAGGCGCGGCGTGCCCGGGATGTTAAAGGCCATGTAGGCGGGGTGGAAGAGCTGCGGCATGATCTTGCAGCCATACTCGTGGACGGCTGCGGCGAGCTTTTCCCAGCCGGGGATAAACGTGTCGTCGTAGCAGCACATATCGCCCGGCAGATAGGTATAGGTGGGCTCGACCGTCACGACCTCGGTGATGATGAGACCCACGCCGCCCTTGGCGCGGGCACGGTAATGATCGACCAAGTCGTCGGTCACATAGCCGTGATCGGCCAGGTTGGTAGATACCGGCGGCATAAAGACGCGGTTCTTGACCTCGGTCGTACCGACCTTGATCGGGCTAAAGAGCATCGGGTAGGCGGAGGACTCCATGCAGGTTTCCTTTCGTTTGAGCCGCTCGGCGGCAGTTGCTAACGTACTTATCGTATCAGCAACTGCGCTGTACCCGACCGTACACGCTCCCCCGGCTTTTACTCAGCCCACAAAAAGTTGCGGTGGAATACGGAGTAGATAAGGCCTTTGACAGCCAAAACAGTCCGTATTCCACCGCAACTGATGGGCGGGGTGGGTTAGAGGCCCAGATAGCTGGTCATGCCTTCGACGGCGAGCTTGGCGCCGGCTACGGCATGGACCACGGTGAGCGGGCCGTTGACCACGTCGCCGGCGGCAAAGACGCCCGGCACGGTGGTCATGCCGCACTCATCGACCGAAAGAAGACCGCGATGGTCGGTCTCCAGACCGCCCGTCGTAAGCACCAGCTTGTCCTTAGGCACTTGCGAGGCCGCAATCACAACCGTGTCGGCGGGCACATGGTCAAGTTCTTCCTCGTAGTCCACCACGTTGTCGTCCTCGTCAAAGATAGCCGTCTCGAACACCGGACCGTTATCGTCGATGGCGCAGATCGCCTTGCCGCGCACGATCTCGGCACCGTCAAGCTCGGTCAGCTCCACCTCGTCATCGATGGCCGAGATATGGCGCGATCGGGCATACACGGTAACCTTGCGAGCGCCCGAGCGCAGAGCCGTGCGGGCAACATCCATGGCCACGTTGCCGGCGCCGATAACCGCCACGTTCTGACCGATCGCCACACTCGTGGGATCGACCAGGTAATCGATACCAAACAGTACGTTGCCACGCGACTCGCCGGGAATACCCAGCTTGCGGGCGCGCCAGGTACCGGTACCGACAAAGACCGCATCGTAGCCGTCGCGCAGCAGGTCGTCGATATGCAGCGCACCACCGATGGTGGTCGAGGGACGGACGCGCACGCCAAGCGAGCACATCACGTGACGGTACTTTTGCACGAGAGCACGGGGCAGGCGAAACTCGGGGATGCCGTACTCCAGCACACCGCCGATCTCGGGGCGCTGTTCAAACACCGTGACGGCACAGCCCAGCTGGGCCATCTTAATGGCCACGGTAATGCCGGCAGGACCGGAACCGACCACGGCAACCTGCTTGCCGCACGACGGCGCGGGCTTCCACTCCTTACGGTCCAAATATGCCGTCGAGATATAGTTCTCGATACTCGAAAAATGCACCGGTGCGCCCTTGCGGCCCTGAATGCACGCGCCCTCGCACTGGCCCGAATGGTTGCAGATCATGGAGCAGACCGCGCTCATGGGGTTGTTCTGGAACAGCAGCTCACCTGCCTCTTCCAGACGACGCTGCTTGAACAAGTCAATGACCTGCGGAATAGGCGTCTGCACCGGGCAGCCTTTAAGCTGGCAGAACGCCCTTTTGCAACCTAGGCAACGATTCGCCTCTTCGACAATGTGGATAGCCACGCAACTCCCCTTTTTGATGTAATCCAATGAGGCGACGATAAAAACCCTTCACCGCCGCCCCCAGTCAAGCAAACTCAATATGCCGCCACGGCAAAAGCCAATGCTATATCTCGCGATGCGGAGCCCCGCAGCGAGCGGACATGCGCTCGAGTGTCGCCAGGCAGCTAGCCGCCGTCGCCGGCACGCTGTTCTCGACCACACAAGGAATCCCCGAACAGGCGGCAGCCGCCCAGGCCACCACGGGCTCAAAGTCATAGCGGCCCGTCTCGCCCACGCCGCGGCACACCAGGCGAGAACCCGTACCATCGCACCAGCCGGCTTCGTCCTCGTTGTCGACGACCTCAAAATCCTTGGCGTGCAGCACGCGAATCTTACTGCCGCATAAGTAGAGCATACGCGCGGTGATTTCCTGCGCCTCGCCAACGACGCTGGGATGCAGCAGCGACACCGGGTCGTAGATCACGCCGAGCGCCGGGCTCGGGACGCGCTCCAGCACCTCACGGCAGCGATCTGGCGTGTTGACCGTCTCGTTCCAGCCGGGCTCGATCAGTATTTGCCCACCCACGGCCTCGGCGCACTCGCAGACGCGCGCGAGTCCATCCATAAACGCATCGAGTGCCTCGTCGGTCATACGGTCGTCAGCAACGCAGTTCTGCGCATTGGGACGACCGGTCTCGGTGCCAACCGGACAGCCGCCGAGCATCTGAGCAAAGTTCAAGCACGCCTCGTACTCGGCATAGGTATCCACCAGTTGATTCTGATCGGGCGTTGCCAGGTTTTTATAGCAGCCGAGCACCGCCACCTGCACGCCGTTGGTGTCGAGCACCTCGCGCAGATGGTCGGCGAGTTCGTGCGTAAGGCCGGAACGGTTAATGCCAAAGGACTTGTAGAGTACTTTGCTCGGCAGCTGAACGCACGAGAAACCCAGTTTGCCTGCCATGCGAATGCGCTCCTCGACCGTACCCTCGGGCAGGTCGTGCAGGCGCACACCGACGCTCAGCGCGCCTTTCGACTGCGCCATGCCTAGACCTCCTTGCACGCATTGATGCCCGGCGTGTAGCCGCCAAACGGGTCATCGATGGAGCACACGCCCGAAGGGGCGAGCGGATCGCGCTTACCGGCCAACTTGTCATGATGCATAGTCTCGATATAGGCGAGCACCAGCGGCGCCACGCCCTTCGCGTCGTTTTTGACGACGGGCTCGCTCATGTAGTAGCCAAACGTGCCCTCGCGGTGCGCGGTGTTGCCAAGACCCGCCACCAGGCAGATGTTGTCGAGCGCCAGCTGTCCGTCGCGCTCGGACAGGCACGTGTCGCAGATGCCGTCAAACGCACGGCGGCCGTACTGGTAGTAGCGCTCGCCCAGCACGCCCAGGCGCACGCCCTTCATGATGGCGTTGGCAAAGATGGCGCTGCCCGACTCCTCCAGATAGTTGGGGGCGATATTGGGCAGGTTGATGACCTGGTGCCACATACCGGTCTTCTCGTCCTGATACGGCAGCATGGCGTCGATCAGGTCGTGGAACATCTTGCGGATCTCGTCCTTCTCGGCCGACATCGAGGGCGGCATGAGCTCCCAGGTATCGATGAGCGCCATGGCGAACCAGCCCTCGGCGCGCAGCCAGAAGTTGGCCGAAAGGCCGGTGACGGGATCGCACCAGAACTGCTTGCGGCTCGCGTCGTAGGCGTGATAGTACAGGCCGTTGAGGGGGTTGCGCATCAGGTCGTGCACCACCTGGAACATATGGAAGCTATCCGAGCAGGCACGGCGGTTGTGGAAGCTCAGCTCGTACTGCATGTAGAACGGCTGCGCCATGTACATGCCGTCGAGCCAGATCTGGTTGGGGTAGACGGCTTTGTGCCAAAACACACCCTCTTTGGTACGCGGCTGGGTCTCGAGCTGACGGTAGATGGTATCCATAGCGGCACGGTACTTGGGCTTGCCCACCAGGTCATAGAGTTTGTAGAGGGTTTTGCCCGCGTTGACGTTGTCGAGGTTGTACTCCTGGGGATCGTAATGCTTGATGGTGCCGTCATCCTGGACAAAGAAGTCGATATAGTCGTCGGCGAAGGTCAGGTAACGCTGCTCGCCGGTGATCTCGTACAGCTCGATGAGCGCCTTGATCATGCAGCCGTCAATGTAATTCCAGGTGTTCTCCTTGCCGGCGCGAAGCTTTTCGATATTCCAGGCCGGCGCCTGAGGCGTAGAGGTCTCGATCAACTGCTCGATATAACGGTCCAGAATCTGATTGCAACCCATTGCTGTCCCCTCTGACGTTATTGATGGGTGAACGTTTCCCCTAGTGTAACGCGAACGGGGATTATAGGGTGAACGTTAACCCTATAATCCCCGTGAACGGCAAACTTTTAACGGCAAACGGCGGTGAGGCCCGCAGCGATGCGATGCGCCAGGCGCTCATAGCCGGCAGGGCTGTAATGCAGACCGTCCGGCATGTAGAGCTCGCGGTGCTCCGGCAAAAACGGGCTGATACCGCTTTGCGCATAGAGGTCGATCACCGGCACCGAGTAGCGGTCGCAAACCTCCAGCATCGCCTGCACATAGGCGTCTTGCGTCAGGCCCAGATGGTTGGCCTCGTTGCTTGCCGGAATATCCTTCTCGTGTTTGCCGCTCGTCTTGCACGGCGTCATAAACACCAGCTTTGCCTGAGGCGAGCGCGCCGTGATGGTGCGGATCAGGTAGTCGAGCGCACCGTAGAACTCGTGCACGTCCGTGCTGCCCAGCTCTCCCAGCGGCACGTTACGGCTAAAGTCGTTAACGCCGCCAAAGACGATGCAGATATCTGCCGTGTGATCGATGCCGTCCAAGCGCTCGACAAACGAATCGCTACGGTCGGCCTTGACGGCAATACGCGAACCCTTAATACCAAAGTTCTCGATCGTAGCGCCGCCCAGCAGCGCACCCAGGTGCGAAGTCCAGGAGATATCGTTGCCTCCCCCGCCGCATCCGTTATCGCCCCAGGTGGTCGAATCGCCAAAGCAGCAGATGGTCGATTCGCTCAAGTTTTTCGTTTCCATATTCTTCTCCTCACCCGCACACCGGCGGTCATACAGGTACATACCGTTCATTCGCAACATCCGAGGGGCTATGCGTGGGCGCATTCCGCAACTTGCGAATCGAGCCATTCGATATCCTCGGCAAGATGCGCCACGCCCAGGTGGTGTCCACCCGGGCAGACCTCGTGCAGAAGGTTTTCGTCCTTGCCCAGCAGCGCGTAGGCGTCGCGAACGATATCGAGCTGCTCGTCTACGTTCGCAAGCCCGCGGGCGCCGTTGAGATGGTCTTTCTCGCAGCTCTGAACCAAGAGCGGCCGTGGCGCGACAAGCGATGCAATGTCGCCCATGTCGAGCAGACGCCAGAGTCCAGACGTGTAATTGCAGCTGCAATTGCCGTTGAGGTGCAGTAGCGAATCATCAACGCCGTACAGATAGCCCGAGACAAACGCCTTGCGCACGCGCGGGTCGAGCGCGGACAGGTACAACGTCATGTAACCGCCGCCCGAAAAACCAAAGCAGCCCAGGTCGTCCATGGCAATGTCACCGCGTGTCTCCAAGTAATCAATCAAGCGCATGTTGTCCCAGGCGTTGAGGCCCGCGACCGTAAGACCCAGCGGCTCGGCCATACGTGCTTGGTTCAGACACGTACCGCGCAGATAGCTGTTCTCGTCGTCGCCCTGACCCTTCCAGTCACGACGGTATCCCCAACCACGCGCATCGGGGCAGACGGTCACATAACCCATGCGCGCCAAACGCAGACCGTAGTCGTAATTGAACTTACGCACGGCATCGTCGACCGCCGGCACGCCCGCAACGCCGGCTATGCTTGCAGCACCCGCCCCCTGGTGACCATGCGGGCAGATATAGCAGCGCTTGAGTCCCCGCTCGTCAAGCTTGGGGCGGGACGGCTCCAACAGGTAAAACGGCATCCACACATCGTGCTCAACCTGCAACACCGCATGAGTACGCACGATGCTGCCGGCAACCCGCACGCGATTGAGCTCACGAATCTCAATCGGGGCGCGGTCCATAAGCGAAAGACCCAAAATATCGTACAGACGAGTCCTGGTCGCAGCCTTCCATGCCTCAAAGTCTGTGGGAGTCTTGCCCGTAAATGCGGCCGAGCGCCCCTCGCGCTTCAGTCGGGCGCGCAGCGCAGGTTCGTCCTCGTAGTACGTCTCGATGTGCACGGTGCGGCCATTGGCAGATAGCCCGGCCGTCTCTACCGCATCACCGTCGCCGCCCTCGGGATCCCAACCATCCGTGCCGGCAAGCACTCGGTCACGCGCATAGCGTTCGGAATCCTGACCGGTCAGGCAATGCGCCCACGGCACCCAAGCGGCAGTATCACCCGCCGGGCCAAACAGGGCACCGCCGGCATACAGGGTGCCGTCATGTGCCGCTGGCTTATTCCAATCCCACCAGCCCTCGAGTGAAATATGGGGGCCCAGCCAGCATTCGAGCAAAACGGTCTGGGCCCACTCGCGCCATGGACGACCCAGATAGACCGATCCGGGGGCAATGCCCTCATCGGCTGTAAACGAACAGCCATGAAACACAAATCCGTACGGCTCGCCCTGAGGCGTGGAGACTGCCGTTACATACCCGTTGACATCCATATCGCGGTTGAGCGAGCGAATCTCACACCCCTCAAAGTAGGCACGCGCGCCGCCAAAGATAAAGTCGACATCGCCCTCGATCCGGCAACGTCGAAAATACTGCCGCCCCACGCGGCGCGGGGCGAACTGCTTGGGGCCTATAAAGCCGCCCGGCTTGGCCTCGCGCAGCGGCAGCGGCCCCAAAAAGAGCGTGTCCTGGTGTCCCTTAATGCAGCAGGCATCGACAACCAGGCGGTCACCATCGGCATACAGGGCAATCGCCTGACCGACCTCGCGCCCATCACCGGCGTTGTTTTCGATTGTTAGACCCGCAAGCGTCACGTCGTCGGCATCGACCAGCACCGTGTACGTACGGAAGGTGCCGAGTCTTCCATCCTGGCCGCTACCATCTTCCGAAGGCATCTTGGCACCCAGGCCTCCCACGATACGCACGCTGTCGGCCGTCTCGCCCTCGAGCGTCACATGCGGACGACGAATTTCGACCCGTTCGCGGTACTCACCCGGCGCCACCAGCACGCGCACCGGCACGGTCACATCGGGCACACACCGCTCCGCCGCCTCGAGCGCCGCCGAAATGCTGCGATACGCGCCTTCGCGTTCGAGCGATACCTCAAAGAGCTGCTCTTTACCACTCATCTGTCATTACGCTTTCTGTCACAGAACACCCACCATGCAATGCCGGCACCTATAGATTGCGTGCGACAGCCGGGCAGACCCGACCGTCGCACGCCTCAACATGCCGTATTCACTTGTGCAGGAGCACTACCCTACGCGCGGATAACCTTGTCGACGTTTTGCAGCTGCAGCTCGTCGCCATCCTGACCCTCGATGCGCACGTTCTGCAGGTCGAGGACTTTCACGTTCTGCGCGATGATGCCCTGGCGCACCATGGGCTCCACGCCGCAGGCCATGGCCGGCACAAAGGGCTCGGCATCGGCGGCAAAGGTCACATGGACATCCTGGAACGTCAGGCGCGTCACCTTGCTCTCGGGAAGGCCCGTGATATAGGCCGCGGCCGCATGGCAGTTGGTGGCCTCGATATCGCAAAACGTCGTGGCGCCAAAGCCGGGCGTACGGTCGTCGACGGGCAGCGCCTCGCGAGACTGCACGTAGTCGGTCTTGCCGTCCTTGTCGCAGAAGTAGAACGAGTTGACCACGAAGGGCGTAAGCACCTTATCCATGCGAATGTGCTCGAAGGTGATGCCCTCGTTGACGGCGTCCTTGCCGCGTCCGCGGCGTGTCTTGACGCGCAGGCCGCGGTCGGTGCGCTCAAAGAGGCACTTGCTCACGGTGAGGTCCTTGATGCCGCCGGCGGCCTCGGATCCCAGCACCACGGCGCCGTGGCCGTCGTGCATGTAGCAGTGCGAGATCAGCACGTCGTGCGTGGCGGGACGGAGCTCGGGTTCAATGCCCAGTTTGCCGCTCTTGATGGCGATGCAGTCGTCGCCCACCGAGAACTGACAGCCAAGGATGCGAACAAAACCGCAGCTCTCGGGATCGAAACCGTCGGTGTTGTGGGAGTTCTTGGGACCCTCGATGGACAGGCACAGGGCATCGACGTGCTCGCACAGAATGGGATGGATATTCCACGCCGGGCTGTTGCGCACGGTAAAGCCGGCAAGACTCACGTTTTCGCACTCGGACAGGAAGATCATGCGCGGGCGGGCGATCTCGCGGCCCTCCTCGGGACGGAAGATGTTCTTAAAGTCCTTGTTCCACCAGTTGTCCTCGGCAAAATCGGTCTGGCCGTCGATGGCGCCGCGGCCATAGATGCACACGTCGTGCACGCTCAGGCCCGTAAAGGTCGAACAGTAGGTCGAGAAGCTCTCGCCCTCCCAACGGCCCAGGGGCAGCATATCGGTGCCGGCGTACCCAGCCCCCTCGTCACCCGTGACCGTGCCCGGAATGTAGGCAAGCGCGGCGCGGTCGTGGCGGGCCAGCAGCACCGCGCCCTCGGCGAGCTCGATGTTGATATTGCTCTTAAGGAAGAGGGACTTGATGCGGTAGTTGCCGGCGGGGATCAGCACGCGCCCGCCCTTGGGGCAGGCCATGATGGCAGCCTGAATGTTGGTGGTGTCATCGTGCTCGGCATCGCCCTTGGCTCCGCAGTCGCGAACGTTGATGGTAAAGGGCTCCGCCGGCGTGGTGACGCCTACGCTCAACTCGCGCTCGCCGCAGACAAAGCGGATCAGGTTGCGCTTGCCGGGAGTCAGGCCATCGACATAGGTCTCGACCGTATTCGTGGTACCGGCGGGCTCATCGTTGACAAAGATCTCCCACGTATCGGCACAGGTAAAGTAGCCGCCATCGTCGAGCTCGATAACGGCCGCGCGGGCATTGCGCCAGATAACGTTCGTCTCCATGGGTCTCTCCCTCAAATGTAATCAGAAGTTCATACTAGTCGTTTTTAAAAAAGGGCCGTACCCGCCGGTGGATCTCCGGTGGCACGGCCCTGTGGTTTGGACGATGCGCCTGCCCTACTCGGCGGGAATTACGCTGCCGTCCTGGAAGCCAACATTGTTGTGGGCGAAGCAGTCCTCGTACTTAAAGCCGGAGAGCTCCTCGCAAAGCGCCTTGACCTCGGGCTTGACGTCGGCCATCTTGCCACCCTCCTTGACACGGTGGATCTCGTCGCAAAGGATGTCGCACTGCTCCTTGTCAATCTTGATGCCGCGGGCAAGGACGGCCGCGAGCAGGAAGAAGCCGGCGCAGCCGATGAGCATGTAGCCGCAAATGTACAGAGGCACGGTGGCGGGCTGGGTCACGGCGTCGCTGTTGCCGGCGGTCTGAATGAAGCCGGAGGCAGCAAGGACGATAGCCCATACGTTGACGGCAACAGCCTGGGCGATCTGCTGGCAGAGCTGCTGTGCGGAGCTGTAGATGCCCTCGCGACGACGCAGGGTGATGAGCTCATCGACATCGGGGATGTAGTTGAGCAGAACATCGGGCAGATACTGGAAGCCAACGTAGAAGAACTTCCAGATGGCGAAGATGATGGGGTAGGCGATCATGGCGATGGCGACCGTGGAGGTGCCGTTGATCTGACCAAAGGCGAAGTAGTTGTAGGCGATGATGCACGCGGCGCAACCGACGTTTGCCAGGTACCAAGACTTGTGGAAGCCCTTCTTGGCCATGAGGGCGACCCAGATGGCGGTGCAGACGATAGCGACGACCTTGCCGGGCATCTCCATCACGGACTCGTAGGACTTAGGAATCTGCAGACAGTAGACGATGAAGAAGGACAGGCACGCAGACCAGCAGGCAGCGGCGAGCTTCGTGGAGACCTGCGCATACAGGACCTTGCGGAAGGACTTGTTGCGGAAGGTAGAGATAACGTCGATGAAAAACTTCTTGATACCCTCGCCGACGCTCTCGATCTTCTCCTGAGCGACCTCCTCGGGGGTGTGCTCCCACGTGGACAGGTACACGCAGAGCAGCGAGATTGCCATGACCGAAGCGTTAATCGTAGCAATAATGAAGTAGCTGAACGGGTTGGTCTCGCCGAAGGTGCCAAAGCCAAAGCCGACGAGTGCTGCCATCAGGAAGCCGGCGGCGTTACCAAAGAGGTGCTTGTAGCCGGTGAGGTACGTACGCTCCTTGAAGTCATCGGTCATCTCGATGGTAAGCGGCGACAGGTTGGCGGTGCAGAACGTGTACGCGACGTTGTAGATCAGGTACAACACAAAGTAGTACGGGAAACCAAACGGCGTAGCCACAAAGATGAGCGGCTCGGCGACCATCATCGGGATAGCCAGCAAGATCCAGAAACGGCGGCGGCCAAAGATGCGGCCGATCTTGGTAGCGTAGAAGTTATCGGCCACAAAGCCCATGAGCGGGCACAGAATGGCGTTGAGATAGATGGCGAACGAGCTGATCAGCGCAGCCTCGCCTGCGGACAGACCGCACTCCGTGGACAGGAACAGCACCATGTAGCTGTGCGTAAAGCTCAGGGCACCGGAGTTGAGCATGCCGCCCATACCAAAGCCCAAGCGCGTCCAAAATGTGATCTTGCGCTTTTTACCGATCTTGTTAGTCATCGAGCTCCCTCTCTTTTCTCGATTGTCTTGTAACAAGACATTGGAGTCCATACCGATGTCTGTCTGCATATCGCCCACTCGTAGGGTGAACGTTTAGCTAGATTATGCGCGATTGCATATGATAGGTGAACGTTCACTTGTATATTATCCTTGAACGGTCGTTTTTTGCCGTTAAACGGATATCTGACTTGAAAAAAATCACGATTACATGGGTATTGAGTGGGTTTAAATTTGAGGTCGATTAGGTGAACGTTTATTGTTTTCGCCGCTCCCGTACCCTCAGGAAGACACGCCCGAACAGACAGAACAAACATGGCCCCGCCGGGAACACTCCCGACGGGGCCATGGTCAATAGCGCCCTATGCGAACCCATTTACCGCTACAGGCAGACGCCATCCTTCCAAATGCTGATCTCGTGGCAGCCGCGACGCTCGGCACTCGTAAGCTTGCCGCTCGCCGTGTCCAGCACCATCTGATACAGGTCGTCGGCAGCCTCATCGAGCGTGCGCTCGCCCGTAGCCACCACGCCGGCGTTAAAGTCCATCCAGTTGGCCTTGTGGTCGCACAGACGCTGGTTGGTGAACACCTTGAGCGTAGGCGCCGGTGCGCCAAACGGCGTGCCGCGGCCGGTCGAGAACAGGATTACGTGGCAGCCGGCAGCCGTCAGGGCCGTGGTGGATACCATGTCGTTACCCGGGCCGCACAGCATGTTCAGGCCATGCTTGGTAGCCTGACCGGCATACGGCAGCACGTCGACGATGGGGGCAGATCCGCCCTTTTGCACGCAGCCGCAGCTCTTGTCCTCGAGCGTGGTAATGCCGCCGTCCTTGTTGCCGGGGCTCGGGTTCTCATAGACGACCTCGCCGTGGCTGATAAAGTAGTCCTTAAAGCCGTTGAGCATGTCGGCAGCTGCGTTAAAGACGTCCTGGCTCTCACAGCGATCGAGCAGAATGCTCTCCGCGCCAAACATCTCGGGAACCTCGGTGAGCACCGACGTGCCGCCGCGGGCGACAACCATATCGCTCACGCGACCGATCGTGGGGTTGGCGGTAATGCCCGAAAGACCGTCAGAGCCGCCGCACTTAAGGCCAATGACCAGCTCGGAGGCAGGAATGGGCTCACGCTTGGCCTGCTTGGCCAGGTCGGCAAGCTCGGACAGAATCTTGTGGCCCTCGACCTGCTCGTCGGCTACATCTTGGCAGGCGAGGAATCGAACGCGCTCGCGATCGAAGTCACCGAGCTCGTCGAGTACCTGCTGGTGCGTGCAGTTTTCGCAACCGAGGGACAGGAACAGCACACCCGCAGCGTTTGCGTGACGCGAGAGCGCCACCAGCAGACGGCGCGTCTGGGCATGGTCGGCACCGGTCTGCGAGCAGCCAAAGGGATGCGGGAAGTAGTAAACGCCCTCCAGCGAGCCCTCGACCAGATCCTGAGCCTGCTCGCACATGGCACGTGCGACCTCGTTGACGCAGCCGACCGTGGGGATGATCCACAGCTCGTTGCGCGTGGCGGCGCGGCCGTCAGCGCGGCGGAAACCCATAAAGGTCTCGGGCTCAACCGGCTCAACGACCGGATGCGTCGGGTTGTAAGCGTACTCGACCTCGCCCGAAAGGTTGGTCTTGACGTTATGCGTATGAAGCCACTGACCGGGCTGGATGTCGCCCGTCACGTGGCCGATAGGAAGACCGTACTTGACGACGTCCTCCCCCGCCGTAATGGCGCGCACGGCCATCTTGTGGCCCTGCGGAATATCCTCCGCGGCAACGACCTCGCCCACCCCGGGAACCGCGACGGCGGTGCCCTTGGCAAGCGGCGACAGCGCGACGATCACGTTGTCGGCCGGATTGATCTGGATAGTATTCATTACAAAGAGTCCTAACCCTACAGGTTGAGCAGAAGTCAGCGGGCGCCCGTCAGTTGCCCGGCGGGCGCACAGAAGAATTTAGGCCTGGGCGTTGGCAAATGCCTGCTTGGCGCCCTCGGCGCGCACAACGGCAAGCGCGTTGACGACAAACTCCTCAAGGCCGGCGATCTGCGTAAGGTCCTCGCCCCACATCTGCTCGTTGCTGAGCACATCGTGCACCAGCTCGGCATCGTCTGCACCGGCGTGGGCGGCGTAGAAATCGAGCACGAAGGCATCGTCCTGAGCGGTGTACTCGGTGCCGTCGGCGCGGCGCAGGTGCAGGCCGTCACCCTCGCGAGCAACGAGCTCCTGCGTATAGAAGGCAATGAGCGTAGCGAGGCTCGTCGCCAGGCACTTGGGCAGGCTGCCGGTCTCGGCAACATAGTCCTTGAGCGTGGGCAGGTCGCGAGCACGCCATTTGGCGGTTGAGTTGAGGCAAATGGAGAGCAGCGCGTGGTCGATAAACGGGTTGTCGAAGCGGTTCTCGACGGCGGCGGCAAAGGCCTTGCAGTCCTCGACATCCAGATCGGCGGCAAGCGTCGGGATGACCTCGTCGTAGAGCATGGTGTTCATGAAGCCACGGACGGTCTCGTCGTGCATGCAATCGCGCACGATGTCAAAGCCGGCAACCCAGGAGCCCGGAACAAAGGCAGTGTGGGCGCCGTTGAGGATGCGGACCTTGCGCTTCTTGTACGGGGTGACATCGGGGGTCACAAAGACGCCCGGCAGGCCGGCCTTCACGAAGGGAAGCTTCTCGGCAAGTGACTCGTCGCCCTGGATACCCCACATCTGGAAGGGCTCGCGCACGGCCAGGAAGGGATCCTCGTAGCCCAGGCGCTCGGCCACGGCAGCGGCCTCCTTGGGGTCGCGGATGCGGCCGGGGACGATAGTGTCGACGAGCGTGGTGCAGACGGTGCAGTCGTTGGCCATCCACTGCGAGAACTCGTCCTCCCAGCCCCAGTCGCTCACGTACTGGTTCATGATGCGCAGCAGCTCCTCGCCGTTGTGATCGATGAGTTCGCAGGCGAGCACGATGACGCCCGGCTTGCCGGCGGCCCAGCGGGTGTGGAGCACCTGGGCAAGCTTAGCGGGGAAGCTCGCGGGCGGCATGTCGTCGGCCTTGCAGGACGGATCGTAGGCAATGCCAGCCTCGGTGGTGTTGGAGACGATAATCTCCAAATCGTCGGAGACGGCGACCTCCATCATGGCGCGGTAGTCGTCCTCACGATACGGATTGAGGCAGCGGCTGCAGGCGCTGATCACACGGGACTCGTCGACCGTGTTGCCGCTCTCCTTGCCGCGCACCAGCACGGTGTACAGGTCGTCCTGGGCATTGATGCCGTCGGCAAAGCCAAAGGCGCCGCTGATGGGCTGCACCATGACAACCTTGCCGTTCCAGCCGGTTGCCTCGTTGCCCATGTCAAAGAAGCGGTCGACAAAGGCGCGCAGGAAATTGCCCTCGCCAAACTGCAGAACCTTCTCGGGCGCGTCCTTGGGCAGCAGGTAGCCCTTGTAGCCGATCTTCTCGAGCGTCTCGTAGCTGATGTTCTCCATCGATGTCTCTCCTTAGATTGCTGTTAGCGTGCAGGCAAAACGGGGGCGCCGCGTGTGGCAACGGCGCTCCCGAGTTCGGTGTGATTCGATGCGGGTTTAGGCCTCGACGGTATCCAGGTCAAAGCCAAAGTAGCGGACCGCGTTGTTGTAGCTGATGTCGCGCACGATGGCTCCCAGCAGCTCCATGTCGGCCGGATACTTGCCCTGCTCGACCCACTCGCCGATCACGCCGCACAGCACGCGACGGAAGTACTCGTGACGCGGGTAGGACAGGAAGGAGCGGGAATCGGTAAGCATGCCCACAAAGTTGCCCAGCACGCCCTCGTTAGCCAGAGCCGTAAGCTGCTCGCGCATACCGATCTCGTTGTCGTTGAACCACCAGGCAGAGCCGTTCTGGATCTTGCCGGCGGTCGGAGCCTCCTGGAAGCAGCCCATCACGGTATCGATCATGGTGTTGTCGATGGGGTTCAGGCTGTACAGGATGGTCTTGGGCAGACCCGTGGACTCCTGGATGGAGTTGAGGAAATCGGCCAGCTGGTCGGACGGCGTGTAGTTGGAGATGCAGTCGTAGCCGGTATCGGGACCGAGCTTGGCGAACATAGCGCGGTTGTTGTCACGCTTGCAGCCAAAGTGCAGCTGCATGGCCCAGCCAAGGCGGACATACTCGCCGGCGACGAACTGCATAAAGGCCGTCTTGTACTTGAGGACCTCGTCCTCGGTAAGCGGCTCGGCGGCAAGGCCCTTGGCAAAGATGGCCTCGATCTCGTCGGCGGTAGCCGGAGCGTACATAACGTAGTCGAGCGCGTGGTCGGAAGCGCGGCAGCCCAGCTCGTGGGCAACGTCGTAGCGCTTGGAGATGGCGGCCTTCATGCCCTCGAAGTCGCTGATCTCAATGCCGGCAACCTCGGAGAGATGCTTGCAGTAGTCGGCGAACTCCTGGCCACGCTCGATGCGCAGGGCGGCATCGGGGCGCATGGCGGGAACGACCTGAACGTCAAAACTGTCGTCGGCGGCAATCTTCTTGTGCCACTCAAAGCTGTCGGCGGGGTCGTCGGTAGTGCAGATCATGCGGACGTTGGACTGCTTGATCAGGTTGCGGCAGGTAAAGCTAGCCTCAGCGAGCTTGGCGTTGGCAAGGTCCCAGACCTCCTGAGCGGTTTTGCCGTTCAGGACACCCTCGTAGCCAAAGTAACGCTTAAGCTCCAGGTGGCTCCACTCAAAGACGGGGTTGCCCACGCAACGGCCCAGGGTCTCGGCCCACTTCTGGAACTTCTCGCGAGCAGGGGCATCGCCGGTAATGAAGCGCTCGTCGACGCCGTTGGCACGCATCAGGCGCCACTTGTAGTGGTCACCGCCCAGCCAAACCTCGGTGATGTTCTCAAAACGCTTGTCGTCCCAGATCTCCTTGGGAGAAATGTGGCAGTGGTAGTCAACGATGGGCATGCCCTCGGCAAAGTTGTGGAACAGCTCCTCACCGGTTTTGGTGCTCAGCAGGAAATCCTGATCGTCCATGAAGTTTTTCATCAAACAACCCCTTTGTTGGCGGAGCGGGCGCACGATGCGCTCGTTATCCTCTAGGTGAACGTTCACTATACTAATTCATTGCGACTTAAAAGGTGAACGTTCACCTAACCACCATGGGGTGAACGGTTGATTTTGCCCGTTCAACGGTTACTGGAGCCGTGACTTGTATGTATTGCGAATTGGCAGGCGTCCCCGAATACCGAACTTGAGCGCTTTGGCCAGGTGGGTCATGTTCCGCCGTGCATTTTTGGGAGTATTCAGCATCGGAGCGCACCGCGCACCGTCTTCGAAGCCCTATCTGATGCTCATATTGCGCCCAATCGGCATAAATAAGTGCCCCCGATGGCGAATTACGCCATCGGGGGCACTTAAAACAGTCGTCCTAGCCTCTTTCGGGACACGCCATTGCTGAATACTCCAAAAAATGCACGTCGCGAGAGGGGGTACCTGACCAAACGGCTAAATTCCCGCAAGCTCGCAGTAGCGGTCGACGTTGCTGGCAAACACCATCTCCACAGCACCCTTCTGCACGGGCTCCGCCGGAGTTTTACCCCACAGCAGATACTCGCCCAAGGTCTTGGCGCCACGGTAAGCCAGGCTCACCGGGTCCTTATAGACAATATTGGTAAAGATGCCACGGCGCAAGGCCAAGGCGCTCTCGGGGAACAGGTCGTTGCCGATTACCATGACCTTGCCGGCCTTGCCGCTTGAAACAAGCGCGTCGGCGACCACCTCGGAACCAACGGCAAAAACGCTACAGATGAGCTCGGGGGCATCCGGCGCACTCAAGCGCTGCTCAAGCTCGCGCTCGAGCTGTTTGACTTGCGCATGGGCGCCGGCAAGGTCCTCAACCTGCCATGGAATATCGTGTTCGCGCAGGTAATTATGAAAGGCGCGGGCGGTCAGGTAGTGTGAATCGGTATAGGGGTCGCCCGCCAACAGGAGCACGCGGGCGTCAGCCCCAGAAGCGTGGACCAGATTTGCCGCCTGCTCTGCCATAAGACTGCCCGCCGCGGAATAGTCCGCCAGACTGGCACCCAGGCGATCGAGGTGCGGGCGGTCGCCGTCTACGAGCTCGATTGTCACGCCCGCCTCGGCAATCTGCCTCAAGAGTTCGGTCGCGCGATCATCGCCCGGAACATAGGCAAGCAGGCCATCAATCTTCTCCCCTATCTGCAGACGCTCATCAATCTGCTCGAGCGCATCGGCGTAGCCGCCCACGCCAAATTCAACGCGCTCAACCGTAATGCCCTGATCGATGACCTCCTGCTCAAAGCGGTTGCAGCCTTCCCAAAGGTAACGGAAAAAGTACGCCCCCTCGCGCGATGCGCGGGGCAGGCAAAACACCAAGTTGATATCCTTGCGGCGCAGGCTCGAAGCACTTGTGTTGCGATGGTAGCCCATGGCCTCGGCCTTGGCATTCACCTTGGAGCGCACGGATTCGCTCACGCCGGCCTTACCCGTCAGGGCCTTGTGCACGGTATTGATGGAAACGCCAAGCTCGGCGGCTATGTCCTTCATGGTTACGCGAGCGCTCATGGGGTTACTCCGTTATAGATAAGTTGCCAATTAACAGTACAGGTAACGATACCCCAAAATCACTCTTCAACTCGCCGCGCTCGCCCCCAAATGTGCAAAGCGCCCCGCAAACGGATGCTCGCGAGGCGCTTGGATGACGGACCTTACTTGATACCGCGGCCCAAGTCTTCGGCGATTTTGTCTACGCCCTTAAGTGCGGCGCAGGTCTTTTTGTTGGAGCAATGTCCTGTGCAAACGCCACCTTGAGCGCAGTCGGCGCAGGTGCCCTTGCGATAAATGCGCACGCACACGGCGACAAACGCAATGCCGATAACAGCCAGTACAACAATATCGATAGGTGCCACAGCAAGCCTCCTCTAGTTAACCATCACTTACTTTACCCCATTCTCAACCTACCAAAAAGGGACAGGTTTATTTTGGTCGGTTTTATCTGCGGAAACGTCACATCTCCCCCACCAAAAAGCCCGAGTGTCACTGGGACACCCGGGCTCGTGGAAAGGGGCTAATCCTTATTTGGACTTAAGCGGAAACTGCGGCGGAAGCAGTGTTGGTCTCGTCCTCGTCGGTCCATGCATGCTTGGGCATGGGACGGAAGATCTGGAAGAGCATCGCAGCCAGCAGCACGATGGCCACAACCGTCCAGATACCAAACTGCCCAAGAACAAGCAGGTTATAGAACTGGTTGATGAACAGGCCGATGACCCAAGCAAAGGCACACTCGTAGCCGATGGCAATCGCGGTCCACTTACCGGAGTTCATCTGGTTACGGATGGTGCCGATAGCGGCAAAGCACGGAGCGCACAGCAGGTTGAAGGCACCAAAGGCGACGCAAGCGCCCATGGTCGGGAACATAGCCGCAAACGCGGTCCACAGGCTCGGGTCGGTCTCGCCGGCGTCGGCAACGGACAGCAGCGAGCCGGCAGTGGCGACAACGTTCTCCTTGGCAACGAGGCCAGAGACGGTTAGTGCGGTGGCCTGCCAGGTGCTAAAGCCGAGCGGGGCGAAGATCCAAGCGACCAGGTTGCCGAACATGGCAAGCACGGAGTAATCCATGAACTCCTCGGGGATGCCCTCCATGGAAGGCAGGTAGCCAAAGGCGCCGTTGTAGCTACCAAAGTTGGAGAGGAACCAAACGACGACGGTGGACGCAAAGATGACCGTGCCGGCCTTCTTGATAAAGGCGAAGCAGCGCTCCCACACGTGCAGCGCCCAAGAGCGGATCGCCGGGAAGTGGTAGGCAGGAAGCTCCATAACAAACGGCGTCGGGCGGCCGGCGAAGAGCTTGGTCTTCTTGAGCATGAGGCCCGAGGCAATGACGGCAAAGACGCCCAGGAAGTAGAAGAGCGGGCTGATCCACGCAGCAGTGGTAGAAGAGTCGCCAATGATGGAACCCATAAGCAGGGCGATGATCGGCAGCTTGGCGCCGCAGGGGATGAACGTGGTGGTCATGACCGTCATGCGGCGGTCCTTCTCGTTCTCGATGGTCTTGGTGGCCATGACGCCGGGGACGCCGCAGCCCGAGGACACGAGCATGGGGATAAAGGACTTACCGGACAGGCCAAAGCGGCGGAACACGCGGTCCATGATGAAGGCGACGCGGGCCATATAGCCGCAGTCCTCCAGGAAAGACAGCATCACAAAGAGCAGGAACATCTGCGGGACGAAACCGAAGATGGCGCCCAGGCCGCCGACGATACCGTCACAGACCAGCGAATCGACCAGGCCGCCGTCCTCGGTACCACCCGCCACAAGGGCGTCGTGCACCACGGTGGTGATGCCGGGGACATAGGGGCCGTACTGTGCTGGGTCGACCGAGTCGGCGTTGTCGCCCGCAGCCTCAACAGCTGCGTCATAGGCGTCACGACCCTGACCGAGCACGTACCAACCGTCGGTGCCGAAGAGCTGGTCGTTGGTGAAGTCGGTCACCGTGCCGCCCAGGGTAGAAACGGCGATGTAGTACACGCAGAACATGATGACCACAAAGATCGGCAGGCCCAAGATACGGTTGGTAACCACGCGGTCGATCTTCTCGGAGGTGCTCATCTTGGCCGGAGCCTTGGTGAGGCACTCGTCGATGATGTGGGCGATCACGCCATAGCGCTCGCCGGTGATGATGGACTCGGCATCGTCGTCGCAATCCTGCTCGCACTGGGCGACCAGCTGCTCAACGCGATCGGCCTTCTCCTTGGTAAGGTTGATGAGCTTACAGGCGTCCGCATCGCGCTCAAACAGCTTGACGGCGTAGTAGCGACGCTTGTTGGCGGGAACGCTCGCCGGCAGGTTGTTCTCGATGTGGGTCAGAACGTCCTCGATGGCGGAATCAAACTTATGCGCCGGCACGTCGGCCTTGGAAGCAGCGGACTTCTTGACCTGCTCGAACAGCTCGTTGATGCCCTTGTTCTTAAGGGCCGAGATCATCATGACCGGGCAGCCGAGCTTCTTGGAGAGCTTGTCCGTGTCGATCTTGTCGCCGTTCTTCTCGACCAAGTCGGCCATGTTGAGGGCGACGACCACGGGCAGGCCGGTCTCGATAACCTGAAGCGCTAGGTACAGGTTGCGCTCGAGGTTGGTGGCGTCGACCACCTGGACGACGACATCGGGCTCGCCGCTCATGAGGTAATCGCGCGAGCACTGCTCCTCGGGGCTATAGGGGGAAAGCGAGTAGATGCCGGGGAGGTCCGTGATGGTAACGTTCTTGTCGCTCAGGAGCTTGGCTTCCTTTTTCTCAACCGTGACACCGGGCCAGTTGCCAACGTAGCCGTTGGCGCCGGTGATCAGGTTGAAAAGCGTGGTCTTGCCGCAGTTGGGGTTACCCGCCAGCGCGACATGGATCTGAGAATCCGCCATTCAATCCTTCTTCCTTATGTGCCTGCGCTGCTTTCTCCGCGCGGGCTGGATAATGTGCTTCAACGTTGCAAGTTTAAGTTAGAAAATCCTAACTTTATCTGCAGAAATATTCGCCGTCGGCCCTTACTGGACCTCGACGACGGCAGCCTCCTCCTTGCGGATGGAAAGCTCGTAGCCGCGCACGTTGATCTCGACCGGATCACCGAGCGGTGCAACCTTTACGACCTTGAACGAAGTGCCCTTGATGAGCCCCAGGTCCATGAGGTGGCGGCGCAGCGCGCCCTCACCGTGAAGCTTGACGATGGTAGAGCTCTCGCCCACCTTAACGTCACCCAACGTCTTCATTTACTTGTCCCCCTTTCAGTTTTTACAGAATGCTGCGGACTAACCGACGGTCATGATATGCATGGCGACCTTGGAATCGATGCCAAAGCGTGCGCCCAGCACCGTGACGATGATGTTGGCGCCACTCGAGCTCACCACGTGGATCTCGCTGCCCTCGACAAAGCCGAGGTCCTTGAGGTGGTGCTTCATGTCCTCATTGCCCTTTACACGAGACACGCGCACGGTTTCGCCCGCCTTTACCATCGAAAGCGGCATAGCCGGCATCTGCGGTCCGCAAGACATGAGTGAGCTCCTAACATCGGTTCGTCCCCAACATCGACATGGCAAAAGTTAGCCACGTCTATGTTCGCTTTAGTAAACTAGCACGTGGTTAACTTTTTTGGAAGGGTCCCCATTCAGTTTTCGAAAAAGTTTCCTATACGAAACAAAAGAGGCACCGCAAAGACCATCTCTTTGCGGTGCCTTGTCATACCAATTTATGCAACAAAGGGGCCTGTCCCCTTGTCACATTGTTGAGGTTAGAGCGAGAGGTTTCTGATCGATGTGACGCAGGAGGCCTCATCCACGCCCGAAACGCGGAACACGATGTCTTCGCCACATTCGCCGTAGAGAGCCATGAGCCCCATCACATCGCGGCCGTCGGTATGACGATCGCCGATGCTGACCGATACGTCGCTACGATGCTTGGCAATAATGTCATAGAGCAGCGCAACCGGGCGGGCATGTAGTCCCAACGGATCTTTAATCGTCTTTGTAAACTCGACCATGTCCCCTCCCGCGGCATCGCACATTCGGCCGGCAAACCCAACCACGTGGTAGTTATTGTAGCGTTAGATGCTTGTCGAGAGCTCCTCTGAACACCTCGTGGGCAAAAAGTGGCAAATATGAGTACTGTCACCGATTTAGTAGCAGCAAAATCGCGAGCAAAGTGCCTGCTTTGAGCGATTCGAAGAGGTTGAAAGCCGTCAAACGCCCTTTAAAGGGGGTTAGATAAATTGATTTTGAGCCCGTTTTTGCTCAGAACAGGCCGAAAAATATGACACCTCTTTTGCAACAGTACTCATATTTGGCATTTTTTGACCACGGGGTCCAAAACCATGCCCCAAAACACAAAAGGAGGGGCCTCGTAAGGCCCCTCCTTAGGAAAGGGAATCGATTTATTCCACAGCCGTAGATTAATCCTAGCCGCTACTCCATCATGTCGAGGACGGAGGGGCGAAGCTCGTTCTCGGCGGCCTCGGGATCGGTCTCGCGCAGGCGGTTGATGTAGCGGTTGTACCACATCACGGCAAGGCCCAGGAAGACAACTACACCGCCAACGTTGTAGACCAGCGTCAGCCACAGAGGCTGATCGAGCGGAATGGTGCCGCAGATAAGCACGAAGCAGAAGACAACGAGCAGGAAGGCGGCAATGACCAGACCGAAGGTGCGCGAACCCATACGGAAGTCGCGGGGCGCAGCGTCGAAGTTCTTGCGCAGCATAAAGTAGGCAAGCAGAATCAGCAGCGGCGGGAGCAGAGCGGTGGCAGCCGTCATGTTGGTGACGATCATGAGCAGGTCGTCTAGGTTGCCGGAGCCCAGGGCCGGGATGATCAGGATGGGGACGACGATGGCGAACTGCAGCCGGGCAGCGCGGGCAGGAATGCCGTGCTCGTTGAGCTCGACGATCTTGCTACCAAAGACGCCCTTGGGGATCTCGGTGAAGAAGACCTTGATGGGAGCAGAGGTCCACATCATGAGGGAGCCCAGCGTGGCGGCAAGAAGGATCAGGCCAATGACGCGCGTGGACACTTCCATGGGAATGCCAAAGTGGGCAAAGACAGCGCCGAATACGTCGAAGATACCGGTGGAGATGGCAACGCCGCCCTCGGGAATGAACAGGTTGACCAGCAGCGAAGCGCCTGCATACAGAAGGCCGATGGTCAGGCCGGCGATAACGACGGTGCGCACGAAGGCCTTGACGCCACCCTTAAGGTCGTTAAGGAACACGCCGACAGACTCAGCGCCGCCAACGCCCTGGATGATCCAGGCAAGCGTACCGAAGAAGCCCCACATAGTTGCGAAGTTGCTCGTGTCGGGAGCCATGTTAGCGGGGGTAGGAGCCGTAGCGAACTCGACGCCGCCAAAGGCAGCAGCCAGGGACAGCAAGATGAACACGGCAGTCAGGCCGAGAGCCGCGGTCGAGCCGAAGGAGGAAATGGAGCCGATCCACTTAGCACCCTTGGTCGAAACCCACGTGGCGATAGCAAAGACGACGATCTCGATAATGGTGATCCACAGCTGCGAGAGCTCGGCATTGGCACCAAAGAACACGTAGCTCGCGTAGATGATGACGTTAGGCAGGACGGACGCAAAGTAGAACAGGTTAACGAACCAGTAGCTAAATGCCGTCAGGAATGCCCAGCGACCGCCCATCGAGGTCTTGACCCAGGCGTACACGCCCGACTCGGAGTCCTTGTTAAGGCCGACGAATTCGGCGGTAACCAGGGTATAGGGGACAAAGTACAAAAGCGTAGCGAAAAAGAACGACGGCGCAGCTGCCAAGCCGATGGCCGCGTTGTTGTTGATGATGTTCTTGATACCGAACACGGCGGCGACCGTCATGCCCAGCAGAGCGAACGAACCAATCGTTCCTCGTTTTTCAGAGCTCATAAGCCCTCCCAATCATCCGTTATATCTCATCTAAAACCGTCCGGACTGCAAGCGCAATCGTGGACGGCGCACCTGCTAAGGGGAATGGGGAAAAGGGAGTCAACAAAGCCATCCCCCTTAACGGCGCGAAGCAAACGTCCAAACGGACGAATACTACTTGTTGGGGAAGGAATAACCTTCAACCGTCACGTGCAGTACCACGACGCGGGAATCCGCGGCATCGGCCACGACACGGTAGGCCTCGTCAATTTCGACGACGGCAACGCCGCCGGCGGGAATCGTCACGGTCTCCCCCGCACCCTCAAAGCGCTCGCGATCATCGATATCGCTGTAAGCACGGATGCAGGTGAGGTCTGCCTTGGGGGCAACCTCGACGGTCAGGTCGCCGTCGAGCGGAGCGAGCACGGCATGGTAGCGACGGTGACCGACCCGATCGGCGGTTGCGGCCTCGCGGCATAGACCCACCAGTACACCAACGAGTCGCCGATGGAGTAAGCCACGTCGTGCTGCAGGTCGGCAACGCCATCGAGCGCCTGACCGGTGCGCATCCACTTCTTGACGGACTTCATCTGAGCGTCGAAATCGGCGCGCGAGTTAAAGACATGCATGACTTATGCCTCCTTAATGGGTGCCAGCGCCTGAGCCAGATCGGCATACGTCAGCGGTCGCAGGGACACCTCAAAGCTGAAGCTCTCAAAACGGGTGCGGTAGGAATCGAGCACCTCGGAACCCCAAGAGTTCGAACCAAGGCCGAGCAGCTGGTCGTTGATATTGACCGTAACCGTGTCGCCCTTGACAAGGTCGTAGACGTGCTTGGCGTTATCTATAGCCTCGCAGCTATAGGGCCATGCCGAGAACGAGAACGGGTTGGAGGCGGCGTCGCTCGGACGCGTCACGACCAGACCGTCACCGTGGCTAGAGCGCAGGGCGACCCAACGGGTGCCCTCGCGGTTAGCACAATCCTGAGGCATAACGTAGGGCGTGAACATGTCGTCGACCGTAGTGCGGTAATGACCGACCGGGTTGGCGCGCAGCGAGTCCGGATAGTTCTCGCCCGGGCCGTGGCCATACCACTCGACGGCACGATCGCAACCGGGGACCTCGAAGGAGATGCCGATGCGCGGGATGATATCCGAGTAATCGCCGTAGGGCTCGCCGGAAACCTTGAGGTCGACTCGACCGCTCGGAAGCACGGTGTAGACGAGCTCGACGCGCATGCCGAACGCGCGGACGGGAGGAGCGATACGCTGGCTCACGGTAACGACGACCGCATTGCCATCCTGCTTCCAAGAAACCTTGCGGGTAGACGTCTGCATCACATCGATGAAGTTGTCCTTCCACAGTGAGTCATACTCCTGGGCATGGTTATCGACGAGCGGATGCCAAAAACCAACCTGGGGACCAGAGGCCATGACGTCGCGGCCGGATGCCTTCCACTCGCTCACGGTACCGTTGACTTTGCTGAAGGTCAGCTCGCCGTTGAGGGAGTGGATGCGGATCTCCTGCTCGGTCTCCTCAACCGTAAGCTCAGGACGAGCGGGGGCCACGATGGTCGGCGCCGGATGGTTTGCGATGGCAAACTGGCTAGCGCCCAGCTGGAACATCGGCTCGCACCAGACGTGAGCGGCCATGGTGTAGGCGCGCACGGTCAGCAGGGTCTCGCCCACTGCGGCCTCGCGAATCACCAGTGGCAGCTGGACGGACTCGCCGGGGGCAACCGCGCCGGGCATGAGCGTCTTGCGGCAGACCACGTCGCCGTCCACCAGGGTCTCGGCCGACAGGCAGACATCCTCGAGGGTGGTGAACCAACGCTTGTTGGTGACGGTCAGCTCGCCTGCCTCGGCGTCATAAGCCATGCGGACCGGGCAGATAACCTGGCCGTACTCGGTAAGGCCCGGACTCGGCTGCTGCCAGGGGAACACCATGCCATCGATGCAGAAGTTGCTGTTGTTGGGGTAATCGCCGTTGTCGCCACCATACATATCGTAGGCAACGCCGTCCTCGGTCACAGCAGCCAAACCGTGGTCGCACCATTCCCAAATGAACTGGCCCTGGATGCAATCCCAACGATCGAAGACCTCCTGGTACTCGGACAGGCCTCCGGGACCATTGCCCATGGAGTGACCGTACTCACAGTTGATGCGCGGCTTGGGGAATGGGTGCTCGCCAAAGTCGTTCATCTGCGAAACACGGGAGTACATCGTGGAGATAACGTCGACGGTATCGGCGTTGCGATCCTCCTCATAATGGACCGGACGATCATCGAGCTCGTGAGCCTTGGCGTACATCGCGCGGATGTTGCAGCCATAGCCGCTCTCGTTGCCCATCGACCACATAATGATGCAGGCGTGGTTGCGCTCCTGCATCACCAGGCGCTCAATGCGGTCGACGTAGGCCGGCTCCCATGCCGGATCGTCGGTGACCAGGGCGATGTTGCCGATATTCTCGAAGCCGTGGCTCTCCATATCGGTCTCGGCGACCAGCATGATGCCATACTCATCACACAGCTCGTAGAAGCGCGGGTCATTGGCATAGTGAGAGGTGCGCACCGCGTTGATGTTGTGCCGCTTCATGAGCTCCAGGTCGCGGCGCATGCGATCGAGGCCCACGGCGCGGCCCTTGTGATCGTCGTGATCGTGGCGGTTGACGCCATGCATCTTAAAGTAGGTGCCGTTGAGGTAGATATGATTGCCCTCGACCGTCACCTCGGCAAGACCCTGGCGATGCGGAACGTACTCGCTGGCCTCGTCGCCATCGTAGACCTCAAACGTAAGGTCATAGAGGAAGGGGTCCTCGGGATTCCAGAAGTGGGCATCGGCAACGCTGCACTCGGCATGGCCGTCGACGCACTCACCCGTAGCCACCACGTTTCCGCCATCGCTGAGCGTATACACAACGCGGGTAGCGCCCTCGGCCACCGTATCGAGCGTGATCAGAGCGGCATCGCCCTCGCGGTGCGTGCGGAACCTAAAGTCGACCAGGTGCGCGGCGGGACGCTGCATAAGGTACACATCGCGGAAGATGCCCGAGGCCCACCACATGTCCTGATCCTCGATATAGCTGCCATCACTGTACTGCAGAGCCTTGACCGCAAACAGGTTGTCGCCCTCGACGAGCGCGTCGGTCACGTCAAACTCGGCAGACAGGCGCGAACCCTTGGTCATGCCGATAAACTGACCGTTGACGTACAGCTCACCATAGCTCTCGATGCCGTCAAAGCGAATGATCTCGCGAGCGCCGGCAGGCACGGCGGGAAGGTTGACGATGCGCTGGTAGACGCCCGTGGGGTCGTCGGAGGGAACGAACGGCTGATCCACCGGGAACGGGAAACCCTCGTCGGTGTAGGCAAGGTTGCCATAGCCATCCACCTGCCACAGGTGCGGAACCTCCACGTGATCCCACTCGGGCTCGTACGTGGAGAGCTCCTCGTTGGAAACGGCAGCAGGCCCCTCAAAGAGGCGGAACTGCCACGAGCCGGACAGCTGGACAAACCCGCGCGACAGCTCGCGGCTGTACGTAGCGGCGAGATCGGCGGTCTCGTAACCCATAAAGTACGCATGGGGTGCCAGGCGGTTCCTGTGGGTGAGCGCTTGGTTTTCCCAATCGTTAATGGCGTCCATGGTGATGCTCCTTCGTCATCGTAGTGATTCTTGTGCAACCGGTTGTCCTTATCTTACGGGCGATGCAAAAAATTGTGCAACCGGTTGTCCGCTGAACGGTCGATTTGGTCGGATTAACGGTGCAACCGGTTGTACAGCTGCGACACTTATGTCACCCTGAATATCGAAACTCAACGCAAAACATCGTTCTTAAGCTCGTAGGCAACCGCCACGCCCGCTGATATCTCACCCACACGAGACGTATTCGATTGCGGCTTGGTTGCAAAACGACACCTGTCACCGGATATCATGAACGCTGTTCAGGTGCACTATAGTAAGCTGTATCCGCACCAGCCCGTATCAGTGACAACATCGACCGCATTTTCCAGGAGACGCCATGACCCAACCAGTTCGCACCGCACCTACGCTTGCCGAGGTTGCCGCAGCTGCCGGCGTGTCGCGCTCCACGGCATCGCGCGCCCTCAACGATTCGCCCCGCATTAGCGAGGAAACCAAAAAGCGCGTCCGTGCGGCGGCCAAGAAAGTCAATTTTGTCCCCAATGCCCGTGGCCGAGCGCTCGCTGTCGGGCGCACGGAAATCATCGCCGTGCTCGTGACCGAGCCCCTGAGTGAACTCTTCAGCGACCCCACCTATAGCGAGTTTTTGAGCGGTATTACCGAGGAACTGTCGGAGTCGTCCTATCTGCCCGTTATCTTGCAGGCGTCTTCTACGCATGAGCGCAACCGCGCACGCGAGCACTTTGAGCGCCGCTCGTTCGACGCCGTGATCGACGTCTCCCCCTACAAGGGCAGCGAGCTGCTCGAGGTGCTGCGCGAGCTGGGCGTACCCACCGTGTTGTGCGGCCAGCTCGAGGGCCACCCCTATCGCGATGTGTTCTCGACGGTCTACTCTGACGACGAAGAGGGCGGACGCTTTGCGGCACACGCCATGAAGGAGCGCGGGCGCAAAGATATCGTCGCCGTGTTGGGACCGCAAGACAACCCCGCTGTTGTCGACCGCCTGCGCGGCTACCGCGCCGTCTTGGGCGAAGACCTCCCAGACGCAAACGTTATCTATACCGGCTGGAACAGCGGAGACGGCTATCAGGCCATGCGCCAGATCCTCGCGCGCAAGATTGCTTTCGATGGCGTGCTCTGCGGATCGGACCGTATCGCGGCTGGCGTCATCACCGCACTCAACGAGGCAGGCCTATCTGTTCCGGCGGAAGTTTCTGTCGTCGGCTTCGACGATCACGAGATTGCGACGCGCTGCGTCCCCGCACTCACGACCGTCCGCCAGCCCCTGCGCGAAGAAGGCCACATGGCCGCCAACATTGCGCTCGACATGATCAAGGGTGCCGAGCCCACCACCACCGTCATGCACATGCAGCTCGTTCAGAGAGACTCGCTGTAGGAAACTGGGCCGGGCTTTCCGCCAGACAGTTGCTGTGGAAAGCCCGGCCCGTTTTGAGCGCTCATTCTGGGGCACAGTTTCCGTTAGACAGCTCAACCGGAAACTGTGTCCCATTATTTTGCCGAATTCTGGGTCGCGCTTTCCCAGAGGACCCCCTTTGGGAAAGCGCGACCCGTTCTGGACGCAGATTCCGGGACGCACTTTCCGCGACGCCCGGTCATCCCATGCCCTCACAATCTCGGCGCATAAAAAACGAGGGAAGGCACGCGTCCTTCCCTCGTTGCGGGCAATATGTAGCCGCTCGCTTACATCAGGCGCAGGCTGACATCCTTGAGCTGGGCGCCGGAAACGGCACTCGGAGCGCCCGACATAAGGTCGGAGCCGCTGGCCGTCTTGGGGAACGCCATGACGTCGCGGATGGAGTCGGAACCGGTGAGCAGCATGCACACGCGATCCAGACCCAGAGCGAAACCGCCCATCGGGGGTGCACCAAACTTGAGCGCCTCCATGAGGAAGCCAAACTGCGACTCGGCGCGCTCCTCGGTAAAGCCCAGGAGCTTGAGCATGGACATCTGCATCTCGGCGTTGTGGATACGCATACCGCCGCCACCGGCCTCAAAGCCGTCCATGACAAAGTCGTAGGTGCAAGAACCGGCTGCCAACGGATTGGCCTCGATCTTGGCGATGTCGGTCTCGGTCGGCAGGGTGAAGGGCTGGTGCTCGGCAGCGTAAGCCTTGCGGTCCTCGT
Source organism: uncultured Collinsella sp. (assembly GCA_905207015.1). Classification (GTDB taxonomy): domain Bacteria; phylum Actinomycetota; class Coriobacteriia; order Coriobacteriales; family Coriobacteriaceae; genus Collinsella. The sequence continues at coordinate 30,211 of CAJLJQ010000011.1, forward strand.
CCCAGTGGAACAGCGGGAAGTTGACGACCCACAGGAAGTCGTGGCCCTCGCGCTTGATCTCGAGCGCGTTAGCCATGTGGGAACGCATGCCGCCCAGGATCTCGTCGGAGAGCAGGCGCGGGCCGGCGGCGAACATCACAAGGTCGCCGGGCTCGACGTCCATGCGCTCGCGCAGGGCGGTCATCTCCTCGTCCGAGAAGAACTTGACGATGGGGCTGTTGATGGAACCGTCCTCGCGGAATGCGATCCAGGCCAGGCCCTTGGCGCCAAACGTGGAAGCCACGCCGGCAAGCTTATCGATCTTGGCGCGAGCCCAGGCACCGGCGCCCTTGGCGTTGATGGCCTTAATGACAGAGCCCTCCTCGTTCGCGGCAGTCGCAAAGACCTTGAACTTAGAGTTGGCGAAGATGTCGGTCAGGTCGACCAAGTGCATGCCATAGCGGGTATCGGGCTTGTCGGAGCCATAGGTGTCCATGGCCTCCCAGTAGTTCATGCGACGCAGCGGCGTGGGCATCTCGACACCCATACGGCCGAAGGCATCGGCAAGAACCTCTTCGAGCGCGCTCATAACGTCGTTCTGGTCCACGAAGGACATCTCGATATCGACCTGGGTGAACTCGGGCTGACGGTCGGCACGCAAGTCCTCGTCGCGGAAGCACTTGGCAACCTGATAGTAGCGCTCGACGCCACCGACCATAAGCAGCTGCTTCAGGAGCTGCGGGGACTGCGGCAGGGCGTAGAAGTTGCCCGGCTGGATGCGGCTGGGGACGATGAAGTCGCGGGCGCCCTCGGGCGTGGACTTGAACAGGGAGGGCGTCTCGACCTCCATGAACTCACGGTTGTGCAGCGCCTCGCGAATGGCAAAGGTAAAGTCGGAGCGCAGCTTGAGGTTGGCCATCATCTCGGGACGACGGAGGTCCAGATAGCGATAGCGCAGACGGGTGTCCTCGCTGGTCTCGATGCCGTCCTCGATCTGGAACGGCGGGGTGACGGACGTATTGAGCACCTCGGCGTGGTCGGTCAGGACCTCGATCTCGCCGGTGGCGAGCTTGGTGTTGGTGGTCTCCTCGCCACGGGCGCGCACGACGCCGTGAATCTTGATGGGCCACTCGGGACGCATGGTCTCGGCGATCTTAAAGGCGTCGCCGTCGGAGTGCTCGGGGTCGAAGGTAAGCTGCGTGATGCCCTCACGGTCGCGAAGGTCGCAGAAGATAAGGCCGCCGTGGTCGCGGCGACGGCTCACCCAACCGGTGAGGGTGACCTCTTCGCCCACGTTCTCGAAGCGAAGCTCGCCGCAGGTACGGGTGTGCATGGAATGCTCATCGATGGGACGGGTCTGGCTCATACCAGTGATCCTCCTTTATGGATCTGTGCCGCCCCGTGTCGTTCCGGGCGGCGTCGTACAGATTTGCCCAGCCTGCGTAAACCGCGCAGCCAGACATGGCGTTCTATCTTATCGCACTCGCGTCGATGTGCCGCGAAAAAGTGGCTCCTGCCCAAAGACTTGACGGAGACGAAACAATTGACGCGCCGTGACACCCGCCCGCGCTCGTCACGTGCGACAATATGCCCCAATAAAACAGCACTCGGAAAGGCCCGCCATGACTGCACGCCTCATCGTTATGGATATCGACTCCACGCTCATCAACCAGGAGGTCATCGACCTGTTGGGCGAAGAGGCCGGCGTGGGCGAGCAGGTGGCACAGATCACCGAACGCGCCATGCGCGGCGAGCTTGACTTTAAGCAGGCGCTCGAGGAGCGCGTGGGGCTGCTCGCCGACCTGGACGAGAGCGTGTTCGAGCGCACCTTTGAGCGCGTGACATTTACCCCCGGCGCGTTGGAGCTTGTGCGCTCGGCACACAGCAAGGGTTGGAAGGTCGGCGTCGTGAGTGGCGGCTTTCACGAAGTCGCCGATAAGATCGTGGCCGCCGCGGCCATCGACTTTTGCCTGGCCAATCGTCTGGAGGTCGTGGACGGCAAGCTCACCGGTAAGTTGGCTGCCGACATTGTGACCAAGGAGTCCAAGCTCATCCAGCTGCTGGACTGGGCAGTTGAGTGCGGCGTCGATATGGCCCACACCGTCGCGATCGGCGACGGTGCCAACGACATCCCCATGATTCAGGCCGCGGGCACGGGCATCGCGTTTTGTGCCAAGCCCAAGACGCGCGAGGCCGCCCCGTTTGCCATCGACGAGCGCAATCTGATGCTCGCCATGGACATCATCCTGCGCGACTAGCCAATCCGTCTAGCAATTGAATCAGTCTGTCCTATAGTTTCCGAACAATTCTGTCTTAGTGTTCGGAAACATACCCTTTGAGTGCTAAACTTTGCGCCGTCGAAGGGAACATATATGGATAAGCGAGATCTAGAGCAGCTGCTGAGCGATGTTGCCGGCGGAGCAGTCACCCCTGCCGACGCCCTCACGCGCATCCAGACGGCTCCGACCGCCGATTTGGGCTTTGCGCAGCTTGATCTTTCGCGCGGGGTGCGCCAGGGAGCCGGCGAGGTTGTCTACGGGGCCGGTAAAATCGCCGATCAGATTGCCGCCATTATCGAAGCACTGCGCGATGCCGGCCAGGAGCGCATCCTGGTCACGCGCCTGGATGCCGAAAAAGCCGCGCGCACCGCTGAGCTTCTCGGCAACGGCATCGACCTGGGATATGTCCCGGACGCACAGCTCGCCCTCGTGGGCGGCAAGCCCTCCCCTACCGGCAACGGACGCATCGTCGTCGCCTGCGCCGGCACGAGCGACCTGCCCGTCGCCGAGGAAGCCGCGTTGACGGCCGAGTTCTATGGCAACGAGGTCGACCGCCTCTACGACGTAGGTGTCGCCGGCCTGCACCGCCTACTCGCGCATGCCGAGGAGCTTGCTCAGGCGCAGGTGGTCATCGCCATCGCCGGCATGGAGGGCGCACTGGCGAGCGTTGTCGGCGGCCTGGTAAGCTGTCCGGTCATAGCCGTTCCCACCAGCGTGGGTTACGGCGCGAGCTTTGGTGGCGTAGCCGCGCTGCTCGCCATGCTCAACTCCTGCGCCAGCGGCGTTTCGGTCGTCAATATCGACAACGGCTTTGGTGCCGCCTACCAGGCAAGTCTTATCAATCATCTGAGCGCCGGCACGCCCTGCGCCCGTTAAGGAGCATTCCATGTCCAATCATCAGCACACGCTTATCATCGACGGCACCTCGGGCATCAGCGGCGATATGACCGTCGCGGCCCTGCTCGACCTAGGCGCCAGCGAGGAGCACCTGCGCGAGCAGCTCGCCACGCTGCCGGTCGACGGCTTTACGATCGCCGTCACACGCGTAAGCAAGCATGGTATCGACGCCTGCGACTTTGATGTTCAGCTGGCTGAGGAGCTCGAGAACCACGACCACGACATGGTCTGGCTCTACGGCAACGAAGCGGGCACCGAGCACACACATGAGCATGAGCACTACCATCATGATCATGGCGAGCACGAACACGAGCACTGCCACGAGCATGACCATGAGGCCCACGGTCATGGCCACGAGGGTCACCATCACGCCCACCACCATCACCACCGTTCCTTGGCGGACGTCACCGCCATCATCGATGACTCGCAGCTAAGCGATGGCGCCAAGCGTCGCGCGCTCGCCATCTTTACCGCGCTCGCCGCCGCCGAGGCCATGGCCCACGGCAAAACGACCGAGACCGTCATGTTCCACGAGGTGGGCGCCATCGACTCCATCGTCGACGTCTGCTCTGTCGCCATCTGCCTCGATGACCTAGGTATTGAGGACATCGTGGTCGAGTCGCTCTCCGAGGGTCGCGGCACCATCCGCTGTGCCCACGGCCTTATGCCCATTCCTGTCCCCGCTGTCGTCAACCTGTGCCAAGCGGGCAATATCGCCCTCACGCCCGCGCCGGTCGCCGGCGAGCTCGTGACGCCCACGGGCGCCGCCATCGTCGCCGCACTGCGCACGTCCGAGCACCTGCCGGCCCGCTACCGCATCGAGGCCGTCGGCTACGGCGCCGGTAAGCGCCCCTACGAGGGTTGCTCCGGTACGCTCCGCTGCCTGCTCGTTCACACGGACGCATAGCCATGGATGCCCGCAAGGCAAAAAGCCGCGCCGCCATCGTCGCGGCGTTCTCCGAACTGCTGCGCGAAGAGGACTACGGCAAGATCACCGTCGGCGACATCATCGCTCGCGCCCATGTGGGTCGGGCCACGTTCTATGGCCTCTTCAAGAGCAAAGATGACCTACTGTCCGAACTCGTGAGCGACATCTGCACCCACGCCCTCGACGACGATGGCACACCGCTCGATGATCCGCTCGTACAAGTCGAGCATATCCTCAACAACCTCTGGGAACGCCGCCAGGGCGTACGAGCCCTCGTAGCCGGCGCCGGCTCACGCGTCTTCGCCGACTGCTTACGCAAGACCATCATGTCACGAGCAGCCGAAACCGTCCCCACCGACCCAAACGGCCCCGCCGCCACCATGGACCGAAGCTTCCTACTACACCACATAGCCTCAAGCTTCGTAGGAATGGTCCAATGGTGGGCCTGGCACAACTTCCAAGCAGACAAAGCCGACGTAGCCAAAGACTACCTATCAGCCATACAGCCCCTCTTCACCTAAGTTAGCCTCTCATTCCAAAGTCTCGCCCCCATCTCAGGGCACTAAAAAGCAAAGTGCCCATCCCATCCCCAAGTCACGCTTTCTTGTAAGGGCACCCA
>CAJLJQ010000012.1:0-34882 GCA_905207015.1 uncultured Collinsella sp.
CCCGCGCGTCCACCATCTTCCCCGAGATGGTTGGTCACACCATCGCCGTCCACGACGGCCGCAAGCATGTGCCCGTGTATGTTACCGAGTCCATGGTTGGTCACAAGCTCGGCGAGTTCGCGCCGACTCGTACGTTCCGTGGCCACAAGGCCAAATAGGGGGTTAACCGTAAATGGCAACTAAGTCTATTGAAACTGAGGCCACCGAGGTTCGCGCCGTCGCTAAGTACGTGCGTGTTTCCCCCAGCAAGGCCCGCCTGGTGGTCGATCTGATCCGCCGCAAGCCTGTCGCTCAGGCCTTCGACATCCTCCACTTCTGCGACCGCGCCGTCGCCGTGGATGTCGAGAAGGTTCTCCGTTCCGCCGTTGCGAACGCCGAGAACAACAACGGTCTGCGTGCCGACAACCTGGTTGTCGCCGCTGCCTATGTTGACGAGGGTCCGACGCTTAAGCGCATCCGTCCCCGCGCCAAGGGTTCCGCTTCTCGCATTCTGAAGCGTACTTCCCACATCACCGTCGTCGTTGCTCCTCGAAAGGAGGCGTAAAGCTGTATGGGTCAGAAAGTCTACCCCACCGGCTTCCGTCTTGGCATCACCGAGAACTGGCGCTCCCGCTGGTTCGCAGAGAAGGATTACGCTAAGACCCTCGGTAACGATCTCGAGATCCGCAAGTACCTTGAGAAGCGTCTTTCCCGCGCAGCTGTCTCCCGCGTCGAGATCGAGCGCGCTGGCGACAAGGTGAAGGTCATCATCCTCACCGCTCGCCCCGGCGTTGTCATCGGTAAGAAGGGTGCCGAGATCGATACCCTCCGCACTGAGCTCGAGAAGGTCGCTGGCGTCTCCAAGGGCCAGCTCTCCGTCGACGTTGTCGAGATTAAGCGCCCCGAGCTCGACGCCAACCTCGTTGCTCAGTCTATCGCCGAGCAGCTCGAGGGCCGCGTTGCCTTCCGTCGCGCTATGCGCAAGGCTGTCCAGTCTGCCCGCAAGGCCGGCGCTAAGGGCATCCGTATCCAGTGCTCCGGTCGTCTCGGCGGCGCCGAGATGGGTCGTCGTGAGTGGTACCGCGAGGGTCGCGTGCCTCTGCACACCCTCCGTGCCAAGATCGACTACGGCACGGCTGTCGCCAGCACCACCATGGGTGCTTGCGGCGTGAAGGTCTGGATCTACCTGGGCGAGAAGCTCCCGGGCCAGCCTGTTCCCAACCCTGCACTCGAGGGCTCTTCCCGTCCTCGTCGTCGTAACTCCGAGAGGAGGGGTCAGTAGTGCTTGCCCCTAAGCGTATTCTTCACCGCAAGGTGCAGCGTGGCTCCATGAAGGGCCAGGCCAAGGGTAATACCGAGCTGCATTTCGGCGAGTTTGGTATCCAGGCTCTCGAGGCCCATTGGATCACCAACCGTCAGATCGAGGCCGCTCGTATCGCCATGACCCGCTACATGAAGCGTGGCGGTCGTGTCTACATCACGATCTTCCCCGATAAGCCCATCACCAAGAAGCCTGCAGAGACTCGCATGGGTTCTGGTAAGGGTAACCCCGAGGAGTGGGTGGCCGTCGTCAAGCCCGGCCGCATCATGTTCGAGGTCAAGGGCGTGCCCGAGGAGGTCGCTCGCGAGGCTCTGCGTCTTGCACAGCACAAGCTTCCCATCAAGACCAAGATTGTTGCTGCCAAGAACGCTGAGCAGCGCATCGAGAAGGAGATGGCTGAGGAGGCCGCTCTCGAGGCCAAGTGGGCTGCTGAGGACGCCGCCGCCGCCAAGGAGGAGAACTAATGAAGCCCGCAGAGATTCGTGAGCTCTCGGACGCTCAGCTCGTTGAGAAGCTGAAGGAAATGCGCGCCGAGCTCTTTAACCTTCGTTTCCAGATGGCCACCAGCCAGCTGGACAACACCGCTCGCGTCAACACCGTGAAGAAGGACATCGCTCGCGTCCTCACGGAGCAGCGCGCCCGCGAGATCGCAGCGGAGAAGTCCGCTGTCGCCGAGTAGGACCTAAGGAGAGAACATGACTGATTCGCGTAACTCGCGTAAGGTCCGTACGGGTGTCGTTACCTCCGTCTCCGGTGCCAAGACCATTGTTGTCACCATCACCGAGCGCAAGCGTCACCCCAAGTACGGCAAGATGATGACCAGCTCCAAGAAGCTGCACGCTCACGACGAGGAGTGCACGGCTGGCGTGGGCGACACCGTCCGCGTTATGGAGACCCGTCCTATGTCCAAGATGAAGCGTTGGCGCCTCATCGAGGTCGTCGAGCGCGCTAAATAAGCAGTCGCTCTTACGACTTGTACGTTTCCGAAGATGTGCGTATGCCTGGCTTGCATACCACGGGCCGTATAAAGGCTGCGCACCTCTCTTCGGTTCTTAGTTCGGAGGAACATCTACCATGATTCAGATGCAAACCATGCTGAACGTCGCCGACAACTCCGGCGCTCGCAAGATTCGCTGCATCAAGGTGCTTGGCGGTTCCAAGCGTCGTTATGCAGGCATCGGCGATGTGTTCATCGGTGCTGTCCAGGAGGCTACCCCTGGCGCCAACGTCAAGAAGAAGGACGTTGTCCGTTGCGTCGTCGTTCGCACCGTTAAGGAGATCCGCCGCAAGGATGGCTCCTACATTCGCTTTGATGAGAACGCCTGCGTTGTCATCAACAACGATGGTTCGCCCGTCGGCACCCGTATCTTCGGGCCCGTCGCTCGCGAGCTTCGTGACAAGAAGTACATGAAGATCGTCTCGCTCGCTCCCGAGACCCTGTAGTTAGGGGAGATATATGTATATCAAGAAGGGCGATAAGGTCCAGGTTCTCTCTGGTAAGGATCGCGGCAAGCAGGGCGTTATCCTGCGTGCTCTCCCCGCCGAGAACAAGGTCGTTGTCGAGGGCGTTTCGGTCGTCAAGAAGGCCGTCAAGCCCAACGCTGCCAACCAGCAGGGCGGCATCGTCTCGCAGGAGGCTCCCATCGACGCCTCCAACGTCAATCTCGTCTGCCCCGAGTGCGGTAAGGTTACCCGCGTCGGTCACGAGAAGGACGGCAAGAACAAGCTGCGCGTCTGCAAGAAGTGCGGCCACAAGTTCTAAGCTGCCCGCAACATCAAGTTGCTAGCAAAGGCCCGGATGCCACGGCACCCGGGCCTTTTTCTATCCCCACTCGATGACTTCGGTTCTGCCGTCCCGTCATTCCGGTTGCATCCAGTTTTCGGTGCCGTCTCGAATCGAGTGCCGCCAGGTGACACCCTGTCGCGTTTCGTCGGCTTCGGGGACAAAAGTCGGGACAACTCCAAAAACTATTTTCGAACTCAGGGCTTTGAGTTTTTGTTTTTGTCCCAAAGGGCGCGGCGGGATGCCTTTGGAGGCTCGATAGCGCCGAAAACGCCCGTTTTGAAACTTAAATGCCTTTTCGCGTGCAAGCCGCCAGCTGCAATAGGAAGTGAATCAACGCAGGTGGCTTTCAAGCAGTTTGCAAAACTGCAGGTCGCAGGTCTTCATTGCCAGTAGGAGAAATGAGTAGTCTCAGGTGGCTTGCCCATGAGTTGACGAACGGGATTTGAGATTACGCTGACGTCCGGAAACGCTTCGAGCACGGCGTTACGTTTTTGGGGTTTGGGCGTAGCCCCTGCACCCGCGAGCGCGGGCCTTAAGCCCGCCGAGAGGGTGACGCGTCGAAAACGAAGGGGAAAGAGAGAAGGGGCCGTCCCTATCATTCAGGTTGCGACCGAAGAAGACAAGGAGACCCCCTGAGCCTGAATGATGCCCCACAGACCGCGTCCGACCGAGCTCAAGCCGAGCTTTTCCTGACGTCCTCCTTCGCGGAGATGATGGCTGGATTGGCTATGGATTGGCAACACTTATTTGGACGATTCCGGGAGGGACGGCCCCGCCTCCCTGAACTCGACCGGCGACATGAAGCCCAGCGTCGAGTGGATCCTGAAGTTGTTGTACCAGTGCACGTAATCCAAGAGCTTGGCTCGGAGCTCGCGCGTCCCTCCTCGATCCTTCGGAGTGGCCGACGATTTCCCCGTTGCAGAGGTCGACGAGCAGGCAGACGTAGTTTCACGACGCCCCGACGCGCACGCAGGCCAAGTCGCTGCATATATGGGTGTACGGCGCCCTGCCGCCGAAGCCGCGCGCGACGACGTTCGACACGTCGGCCTCGTTGATCGCCCCGGGTTGCACCTTGAACCTTTTCCTGCCGTATGCGCCGGCCAGGCCGTTCTCCCTCATGATGCGGCAGACGCGGCGCCGGCTGACGGTAACGCCCGACCTCCCGGGCGACGCCTTGATCTTGCGCGATCCGTTCCGGCCCTTGCTGGCGGCGTGCGCCGCCGCGGCCGCCGTCGCCCCCGACATTAAGGTCCTCAAGGGCCGCGTCGTCTCCGGCGACCAGTTTGTCTCGCCCGCGGAACAGAAGGAGCGAATCCTCGCGATCTTCGGCGACCTGTGCTGCGAGATGGAGGGCTGCACCATCGCGCAGGCCGCCTATCTCAACGGCGTGCCCCTCGTCGTCGTGCGCGCCATCAGCGACAAGCCCTGCGCCGAGGGCCGGGTCGTCGACTACAACACCTTCGAGAAGAAGGCCGCCTGCGACTGCGCCCGCATCGCCGCGCGCATGGTTAAGCTTTAGGCCCTGCGCGCCGGGGCCCTTCTTTATGTTGGGACCCCGGCGCGCCGGGGCCCTTTCCAAAGCGAAGTGTCGAGCCGAAGTGTTGAGCGTCGGCCCTGAATGTTCAATGGCCGTTGTTTTCTGCCCCTCAAGTGGTGGACTTTTCCTCGGAGCTGTTGATTCCCCCACGCGCCCCCTTCCGTTCTCTGTTCTCCCCTTATACTCCTTGTACGAGGAGGTAAGAAGTCATGGACAAGACCACACAGGACAGCTTGGCAAAGAAACCCGTCGACATGAGGGACAGGATTCTCGAGCATCTCGAGGCCCTCACCTCTGCCGTCTCGCTCGACGACCTTGCCCGTCTGTCCACCTCCGACATCGCCGAGACACTCATCATCTCCAGGAGCCTGGCGAGCCAGTACCTCAACGACCTTGTTCGCGCCGGTCTTGTGGTTAAGGTGGCGGGCAGGCCTGTCCGTTATTTTCATCGCCGCGCGTTCCAGAAGCGTTTTCAGGTAAAGCTCTCTGCAAGCGAGTACGCCTCGCTCGCCGACCTCATCCAGGCGACGGGAATCGCCGATCACCGCGACTTCGCGCGTGCCGTGGGCTTCGACATGAGCCTCAGCTCCGTTGTCGAGCAGTGCAAGGCTGCGGTTCAGTACCCTCCGTTTGGCCTGCCCATCCTCTTGAGCGGCGGCGTGGGTGTCGGTAAGTCTTTCCTTTCTCGCCTTGTGTACGAGTACGGCAAGAACCAGGGCTTGCTGTCCCGCGACTCCTCCTATGTGCGCATCGACTGCGCCGGGGTCCCGGACGCCGCCTCGTTCAACGGGCTTCTTGACGAGTCGATCGCGAATGCGCGCGGGGGTGTGGTCTTTGTCAACGGCATCGAGGCACTCTCTCCCTCTGCGATGGAGCACTGCCTTGCGACGGCCCTCGGGCTCGATGCCTCCCAGGATGCGCCGCGCGCTCGCCTCGTTCTTTCGACGACGCTATCCGCCGATGACCTGAAGGTTTCCTCGGCCTACAGCAAAATGCCCATCTGTGCCCGCGTCCCCTCACTCAAGGAGCGGACCCCCGAGGAGCGCGAGGATCTCATCTTGAGCTTCCTGCGCAGCGAGGGGTGCCGAATCGGTTCTGATGTGAAGATCAGCCGCGGCGCATACCGTTGCCTCGTGAACGCGGACTTTTCCGATAACATCGCCGGCTTGCGCGCCTGCGTGACGAACTGCTGCGCCAAAGCGTTCCTCAATCGCGAGGGCGACTACGTCGTCGTTCGCCCGTATCTTCTTCCCAGCGGGCTCCTCTCCTCCGCGCAGATCGATCAACAGCCCGACGATGGCGTTCTGATCGACGCGTCTCTGGATGCCGCCGAGAGCACAGGGCCGGTCGAGCAGGCGCTCGATGCCCTGTGCTCCCTCGATGAGCGATTCTGCGCCGGGGAGCTCTCTGTCTCCGAGCTTGTCTCGCAAGCTGTCTCCGCTGTGCGCGGCGTTGAGGATCACTTGATCTTCGACCACGGCGTCGCCTCCTCGAGGTCGCGCGCCTTCGAGCGCGTCGTGGGCGCGGTCCTTGCCGACGCAGGCTCTTCTTATGGCATCGAGCTTTCGAGGAAGGTCGCTTTTCTACTGGCCCAGGAGATTTGCCTGCAGTTGTGGCCGGGTATCGGCCTGGCTAAGCGAAAGTCTGCCTGTGCGGAGCAAATCTCCCATCTCCTCGGTGCCGTGACCTCCGAATTGCCGTTTGCCTCGAGTGTCTCCGATCAGGTCGCCGCAGACGTGGAAGGGGCGCTGGGAATCTCGCTCGATCACTTCACGAAGACGCTTCTGACGCTGTGCGTCGCATCGGAGTCTCGCGATGCGAAGGCCCTTCGGACGCTCTGCGTCATCCTGTCCCACGGCTACTCAACGGCGACGAGCATCGCCGACGCGGCGAACCGTATGCTCGGCATGCATGTGTACGAGGCTGTCGACATGCCCTACGACCAGCAGCTGAAGGACATCGTCGGTCCGCTCCAGCGCCTCGTCGACCGCCATTCCTACTGCACCGGGGTCGTGTTCCTCGTCGACATGGGCTCCTTGGAGGAGGCCTATAAGGCCCTCGAGAACGTTACCGACTCCACTATCGGCGTGGTGAACAACGTCTCTACCGGTCTTGCGCTCGAGATCGGGGTCGGGCTGCTCGGCGGCAAGTCCATCGCCGAGGTTCTTGGCGATGCGACCGCCGCGTGCGTGACGCACTGCAAGGTGATCGAGCGCGTCAACCGTGAGGACGCCATCGTCTTCTGCTCCGAGTCCGGGGTCGACGCCGCGGAGAGGATACGCCAGCTCGTCTCGCAGAGCCTCCCGCGCACCATAGGCGCGCGCCTGCTCACGAGGCCCTTCAAGCAGCTCGTCGCGAACGGGTCGAACGACGCCGTTTTCTCCGAGCACCGCGTCTGCGCCGTCATCGGCACGGGAGACCCCGGGGTCGCCTCCGTCCCCTTCGTCGCCCTCGAGGACATCATGTCGACGGCGTCCGCCTCTAAGGTTGATGCCGTGTTCGGCAGGTGGCTTGACGCTTCCGAGCTCTCTTCTTTCCACGAGAAGCTGCTCTCGAACATGACGCTGCAGAACGTCATCCGCTCCATCACCATCCTCGACCCGGAGCGGCTATTCCATGAGATCGAGAGCGCCGTGCACGAGCTTCAGCGCAGGACAGGCGAGAAGATCGGCAGCAACGCCATCATTGGGCTCTACGTTCACCTCTGCTGTCTCGTCGAGCGCCTTGTTACCAGAAACCCCATTGAGACCTACGTTGGCCAGGACCGCTTCGAGGAGGAACGCGCCGATTTCATCGAGTCCTTCAGGCAGAGCTTCTCGAGCATCTCGACGCGCTATCGCGTAGAGGTTCCCGTAAGCGAGATCGCATATGTCTTCGACTACATAAGCGTGAGCGCCGCCCCGGCGCGAGAAGAGCGCCTCGGCTCCTCGGACCTCCTGCTCGACGAGTGACCTTCCCCGCGCCGCCGCAAGCTGACCGCGCGTCCTCAATAATCCGATAACCCCTTGCCCGGCGCGAATCCGGATAGCGCCGAGGCAGTACCGAACGTAAAACTTCATTTGATAGGAGCAAACATGAGTGTTGTTATGGCACGAATCGACAATCGCCTGCTTCACGGCATCATCGTGACGCAGTGGGCCCCGGTGTCGGGCGCGACCCGAGTCATGGTCATCGACGACAAGGTCGCCGGCGACGAGGTCCTGAAGTCCACCATGAGGATGGCGCGCCCCGCGGGCATGGCCGTTTCGATCATCTCCGAGCAGACCGCGCTCAAGAACTTCGCCGCGGGCAAGTACGACCGCGAGAAGGTCTTCGTCATCGCCAAGGAGCCCGAGACGATGCTTCGCCTGGTCGAGTCGGGCGTCGAGCTCCCGTCGCTGGTCGTCGGCGGCTCGCTCGTCAAGGAGGACGGCATCCAGCTCACCCAGCGCGCCTACGCCTCCGCCGAGAACGTCCAGAGCTACAAGGCGCTCATCGCCCGTGGCGTCAAGGTGACGGCCCAGTTCGTGCCCGCCGACAAGCCCGTCTCCGTCGCAGACCTCATCTAAGGGGGAAATATGGTCAACTTCACTATCCTGCAGGTCGTCCTTTTGACCCTGCTGGCCTTCATCAAGCACGTGGGCTACTACGGCATCCCGATGATCTTCGTCAATTACGCCGTTTTCTGGGGCCTCATCACCGGAGTCGTCATGGGCGACTGGAAGACCGGCCTTGTCATCGGCGGCACCATTCAGCTCATGCAGCTCGGCGTCGCGGGCTTCGGCGGCTCCTCCATTCCCGACTACGGCACGATGGCCATCATCGCCACCGCCTACGGCGTGACCCTGGGCTCCGACACGGGCCTCGCCATCGGCCTGCCGGTCGGCATGCTCGGCATCCAGCTCGACGTCGTCGCCAAGATCCTCAACGGCTTTGTCGTCGAGAAGTCCCAGAAGTTCTGCAACGAGGGTAAGTTCAATCAGATGAACGCCATCCTGTGGGTCTGCCCCGCGCTCTTCGGCCTGTGCGCCGCCCTGCCCGTCTTTGTCTCCGTGACGCTCGGCCAGCCCGCCGTCAACTGGCTCCTCGAGGTCATGCCCCAGTGGTTCCTCTCCGGCCTCACCCTCGCCGGCAAGATGCTCCCGGCCGTCGGTATCGCCATGCTGCTCCGCTACATGCCAACCGCCAAGTACTTCCAGTACCTGCTCGCCGGCTTCTTCCTCTCGGCCTTCCTGAACGTGCCCATCATCGGCGCCGCCATCGTCGGCGTTGCCCTCGCGATTGCGTTCTACCAGCGTGCCGAGAGGGACACCGAGCTCGCCGCCCACGCTTCCGCAGACGCCTTCATCGGAGAGGATGAGTAACCATGGAAAACGAGAACATCACCGCCGTCGCCGAGGGCAAGCCCTCCGGCTACAAGGTCACCAAGAAGGACCTGCGCAACGCGAACTGGCGCTGGCTCATGAGCGTGTGCACCTTCAACTACCAGACCCAGCAGGGCGCCTCAGTCGCCTACGCCCTCTCGCCGGTCCTGAGGAAGATCTACACGAACGACGAGGACTATAAGCAAGCGCTCAACAACCACTTCCGCTACTACAACACCCAGCCTTGGCTCGCCGCCATCATCCTTGGCGCCTGCGTGGCCATGGAGGAGCGCGACGGCCTAGCGGCGGCGGACGCCGTCCAAGACCTGAAGATCGGCACCATGGGACCGCTCGCCGGCGTCGGCGACTCCCTGCTCATGACCATGATCCCGACCATCATGGGCTCCATCGCCGCCTACATGGCCATCGAGGGCAACCCCGTGGGAGCCGGCATCTGGTTCGCGCTCATCCTGGCCATCTTCTGGGTCCGCATGCACGCCCTCGAGTTCGGCTACAAGCAGGGCGTGAAGCTCGTCACCGACTTCAGCGAGAAGCTTCCCAACCTCACTGCCGCCGCCTCCGTGCTCGGCCTCACCGTGGTCGGCTGCCTCATCGCCTCGGTCATCGGCGTCACCTGCCCGATTAGCTTCAGCTTCGGCGACGTCGCGATGGAGATTCAGCCGCTGCTCGACAAGATCCTGCCTGCCATGATCCCCGCCGCCATCACGGGAAGCGCGTATTACCTTCTTACCAAGAAGAACGCGAGCATGACGGCCCTCATCCTCGTGGTGATCGTCCTCGCGATGGTCGCCTCCGCCGCCGGCATCCTCGCCTAGCTTCGACCCAAGAGATTGGTGAATCAATGAGAAAGATAGTTGTGGCGAGCCATTCCCTTCTCGCCCAGGGCTTCAAGGACACCCTCGAGTTCCTTACGGGTAAGGGCGACGCCGTCAACGCCGTGTGCGCCTACGTGAACGACAACGGCGAGGGGCTCGACGCGGCGGTCGAGGCGGCTCTTTCGGGCACTGACGAGGTCGTCGTCCTCACCGACGCGTACGGCGGCAGCGTGAACCAGCGCTTTTCCCGCTTCGCCTCCGACCGGATCCACGTGATCGCGGGTGTCAACCTCCCGCTCGCCATGACGGTCGCGCTCGCGCGCCCCGACGAGAAACTCGACTTCGACGCCCTCGTCAACGAGGCGCGCCAGCAGATCATCTACGTGAACGGTGCCAGTTCCGCCGAGTGCGACGACGACGAATAGAGGAGGTCGACGATGAGAGAGTTCCTTAAGGACGTGTGGATGCACGGCGGTGAGGAAAGCCGCGCCATCACCCCCGAGAACATCACGGGCGAGAAGGGCCGCGCCGCCATGTCGGCCAGCCACCTCGGCGTCGGCCGCAAGGGCTCGTGCTGCGTGCCCCTTGAGTCCGGCGAGACCATCACGCTCGCGGACATCGAGGGCCCCGGCATCATCCGCCACATCTGGATGACCGTCCCCGACAAGACCGCCGCCGGCAGCTTCGTCATGCGTGACCTCGTGCTGCGCTTCTACTGGGACGACGAGGAGACCCCCTCGGTCGAGTGCCCTGTCGGCGACTTCTTCTGCAACGGCTTCGGTGAGCGCGCCATCGTCAACTCGATGCCCATCTGCGTGAACCCGACGGGCGGCATGAACTGCTACTTCGAGATGCCCTTCAGGAAGCACGCCAAGGTCACGCTTACGAGCGAGCACCCCGGGTTCATTAAGTACATCTTCTACACGTTCAACTACGCGCTCACCGACGTGCCGGACGACGCCATGTACTTCCACGCCCGCTTTAACCGCGAACGCAGCACCCGCAGGGGCGTCGACTACACCGTGCTCGACGGCGTGCGCGGCAAGGGCTACTACGTCGGCACCTACATGGCCCTGTGCGCCCTGGAGCGCTATTGGTGGGGCGAGGGCGAGATGAAGTTCTTCCTCGACGGCGACGAGGAGTTCCCCACGGTCACCTCGACGGGAGCCGAGGACTACTTCGGCGGTGCCTGGGCCTTCCTCGACAGGCCGCCCCACGCGCTGCCCGAGGCGCAGTGCTTCAACACGCTGTTCGCCGGCTACCCGTACCGCTCGACGCGCGACGCCACGCGCGACCGCTTCAGCGCGGGCAAGCCGAACCCGAATCCGATGCTCGCGACTAACGACGACGCGCTGCCCAGGCACGGCCTCTACAGGTGGCACCTTCCCGACCCGATCTCGTTCAAGGAGGACCTGCGCGTGACGTTCCAGGACCTCGGCAACGACGACATCAAGCTCTACGAGCGCGAGGACGACATCTCCACCGTCGCCTACTGGTACCAAAGCGAGCCGCACGCCGTGCTCGCCCCGTTTGCCGCAAGGCAGGACCGCGTGCCCAGGTAGGGTCGCCTCGAAACAAGCCAACGTTATGGGCGCCCGCGGTTGACCATGACTGCGGGCGTCCCTTTGTAAGGAGGATCACATGAGCGAAAAGCAAATGAGGCTCGGCGCCCTCGAAGCCGGCGGGACCAAGATGGTCTGTGCCGTGGTGTCCGGCGACGGCGAGGTCCTCGACCGTATGGAGACCCCGACGCTTACGCCCGCCAAGACCGTCCCGCAGATGATCGAGTGGTTCACCGCCCGCGATGTGGACGCGTTGGGCATCGGCGCCTTCGGCCCGACCTGCGTCGACCCCAACGACGAGCGCTACGGCTCCATCCTCCAGACGCCCAAGCTCGCGTGGCGAGGCCATGGTCTTCGCGCCGCGTTCGCCGACGCCCTCGGGATTCCGGTGGCCTACGACACGGACGTGAACGTTGCCTGCCTCGGCGAAGTGGTCTTCGGCTGCTGCAAGGGGCTCGAGGACGCCGTCTACGTGACCATCGGCACCGGCGTGGGCGCGGGCGTCATGTGCGCGGGCAGACTCCTTCACGGCATGCTGCACCCCGAGGCCGGTCACATGCTGGTAAGGACCCGTCCCACCGAGGAGGGACGCTGCGTCTGCCCGAGCCACGCGAGCTGTCTCGAGGGGCTCGCCTCCGGCCCCGCCATCGCCGCGCGCTGGGGAAAGCCCGCGGCCGAGCTCGCGGACAACGATGAGGTGTGGGCGCTCGAGGGGGATTATCTGGGGCAGATGTGCGCGAACCTCGTGCTCATGTACTCGCCTCGCCGCATCGTCCTCGGCGGCGGCGTGATGCACCAGGAGCAGCTCTACGGCATCGTCCGCAAGAAGACCCTCGAATATCTGGGTGGCTACATCCAGACCGCCGAGCTTAAGGACATGGAGAGCTACATCTGCGCCCCGGGCTGCGGCGGCGACCAAGGAATCCTCGGCGCGGCCGAGCTGGCAAGAAGGGCGCTCGCGTAACTTGCGCTCTCTCCGCCATACAACGCGTTAAGAAAAGACGAGCGCTTCTTGCCAATTGAGCGGCAAGAAGTGCTCGTCTTTTGCATTTGTTTTTGGGGCAGGACGCCCCGCCTCCACTAGAGTCCCTGGACCGCCACACCCACGAGGTTTGGACCGGTGTGGACAAGAAGCGCGGGGCTGATGTCGGAGCGGACGACATCCACCGCGTTGGCCACGCGCTCGCACAGGGCCTGCTCCATGCGGTCGTAGAGGTCGGCGTGGGCCGAGGTGCGGCTCGCGGCAAAGCGCACCTCGGGGTGCTTCTCGACGATGGCGGCGATGAGCTTGGCCTCGGTGCGATGCGGTACTTGCACAGCCATTTCGTGTGCGCGAGGCTGTTGGCTTTCTGGGCCACAGCAATCACCTTCCCCCTAGTATGATGACCTGAACAATCCTCATGCTAGGGGGAAGGTTTTTGTCGCGTAGCGGAAATTGGCCTCCACCCGCTGAGCGGGTGGCTTTCTATGCCGCGCGTGCCGCGCGGCACGGACTAAAGTCCATGAATAAAAACGAGGAAGGCCACGTCCGGCCTCCCTCGCAAAGGGTCTCTGATTACTCCCACTCATTGGGGACAGACTTAAATGAGTGCTCTTGAAATGCCGGCGCCTGGGGACGTTCTTTTTCTGTCTGCAGTTTGGAACGTTCCTTTTCTGTCGGCAGTTTGGGACGGTCCTTAGAGCTGCAGCGCGCCATGAGCGACGAGGCGAAGCGGATCATCCTGTCTTTTGAGTTCTAAGCATAAGCCCCTGTCTCTGAGCAATGACCGGTTCGCATTTGTGCGCATTTGCGTGCGTGGGATTGCGTGAATATGCGTATAGATGCGCCGTTTACGGGATAAAAATGACCGTTTAGCGGTGAGATACGCAAAAACGCGCACAGAAGCGCGTGTTTGTGCGAATATAGAGCTGTCAGAAAGCAAGGCGTTCTATGACACAGGAGGCACATAATGGCAGATTCCAAGCAGGCTCCGCTCGACGCCGCGGCAGCCGCCAAAGCAGCGTTCGCTTCGGTCCAGGACAAGCCGTTCCCCGACGATATTTTTACGGCTCCCGAGCTCCATTGGGCCGTCATCGGTTGCGGCGTTATCGCCAACCAGATGGCTCAGTCCCTTGCTCTTGCCGGTCGCAAGCTTGCGGGCGTCGCCAACCGTACGCCGTCCAAGGCTCAGGCTTTTGCCGAGCAGTATGGCATCGAGAAGGTCTACGACACGGTTGAGGACCTCTACGCCGATCCTGGCATCGACGCCGTCTACATCACTACCCCGCACAACACTCATATCACCTATCTGCGCGCTGCCCTGGCAGCCGGCAAGCACGTGCTCTGCGAGAAGGCCATTACCCTCAATTCCGCTGAACTCGATGAGGCCCGTGCCATTGCCGCCGAGCACAACGTTGTCCTTATGGACGCTACCACGGTGCTTCATATGCCCTTGTATCAGGAGCTGCGTCGTCGCATGGATGCCGGCGAGTTCGGCCGCATGAACCTCGCTCAGCTCAACTTTGGTAGCTACAAGGAGTACGGCGACCTGACCAACCGTTTCTACAATCGCAACCTTGCCGGCGGTGCCATGCTCGATATTGGCGTGTATGCCCTTTCGGTCATGCGCCTGTTTATGGCCAGCCAGCCAACCGAAGTTGTTTCGCTCGGCAACACCTGCGAGACTGGTGTCGATGTCGCGGGCGGCATTGTCTGCCGAAACGCCGAGCAGCAGCTGGGCGTCGTGAGTCTTACGCTCCACTCCAAGCAGCCCAAGCGCTCGATTATTAGCTTCGATAAGTGCTATATCGAGGTCAACGAATATCCGCGTGCCGATCATGCGACGATCGTGTGGACTGCGGACGGTCATCGCGAGGAGGTCGCCGCGGGCACCGAGGCTTACGCCCTATGCTACGAGATGGCTGACCTCGAGAAGGCCGTCGCCGGCGATGATTCCAAGCGTGAGCTTCTGGATTATGCTTCTGATGTTATGGAGCTGATGACCAAGCTCCGTGCCGATTGGGGAGTCGTCTACCCCGAGGAGGAGTAAGCGATGCTCGCGGAAGATAGACTCAATGCGATCGTCTCGATGGTGCAACAGGCTGGCTCAGTAACGGTGCCAGAGCTTGCCGATGCCCTGGGTGTGACGGCTTCTACCATTCGACGCGACCTGCAGACACTTGACCGAGCGCACCGCATCGCCAAGGTGCACGGCGGCGCGACAAGCCTTGAGCGCGCGCACGTGACGCGCGACCTAACGCTTAATGAGCGCAGCGATCTCCATAACGACGACAAGGAACGTATCTGCGCCCGTGCGGCGGCGCTGGTAGAGCCCGAGAGCTTTGTGTACATCGATTCGGGTTCGACGACGCTCAGGCTCATCGAGCATCTTCCGCATCTCGAAGGGGTCACCTATGTGACTGATTCCGTGCTCCATGCTCAGCATCTCGCTTTGCGCGGCATGCGTACCGTGGTGCTGGGCGGCGAGCTCAAACCCGAGACCGAGGCGCTCGTTGGCCCCGATGCCTTGGCAACCTTAGATCGCTACAACTTCAACTGTGGCTTTTGGGGCTCTAATGGCATCGCCGCCGAGCAGGGCTTCACGGCGCCCGATATCGAGGAGGCCCAAGTAAAGCGCATCTCGATGCGTCATACGGCCAAGCGCTTCGTAATCTCGGACGCCAGTAAATTTGGCATGGTGGCGCCCGTCAAGTTCGCGGACTTCCGCGATGCAACGATTATTACCGCAGGCGATGTCCCTGCCAAGTACCGGGCAATGGACAACGTCATCACGGTCTAACAGCAAGGGACGGGCTAAGACCAAAACCACCGCGAAGGGGCAGGAACCTTTGTGGTGGTTTTGACGTTTGCCCAGATAAAACCTGCCAAAATAAACCTGTCCCTTTTCGGCAGGTTTTAGGGCTCCCAGGGGCAAGGGGCTTCGATGTGGATGTGCTCGCCGGTTACGGGATGCGTAAAGGACACGCTGTGGGCATGGAGCATCAGGCCGTAGGGACGCGGCGTTCCGTACAGGTCATCGCCCACCAGGGGATGGCGCTCGCTGGCCAGATGTACGCGGATCTGGTGCTTGCGGCCGGTGAGCAACTCGACATCGATATACGAGCGCGTGGGCAGGCCACGACGGCTCTTAAGACGTTTGAGCACCTTCACGCGCGTTTGAGACGGCTTGCCGCTGGCGCCGACGCGCATCTTGCGGCTGTCGTGACGGTCGCGGGCGATGGGCTTGTCGATGAGCTTTTCGTTCCAGTCGATCTTGCCCTCGGCGAGCGCCAGGTAGTGCTTTTCGAACGCGTGGTCGATGATCATCTGGTCAAAGGCGGGCTGCGTCTGCTTGTCGAGTGAGAACAGCACCACGCCGGTGGTGTCACGGTCCAAGCGGTTGAGCGGCTGCATATCGGTCGCGGCAAAGCCGTCGCCCATCGCCAGCAGCAGGTCGCTGGCGTAGTCGGTGAGCGTGCGCTCGCCGGTGCCGTCGCCGTGGACGATCATGCCGGCGGGCTTGTCGATGACCATGAGCCAGGCGTCGCAATAGAGGACTTGAGGTTCTTCGTTCACGTGTAAGCCTTTCGGTTAGCTAATTCCCACAAACATGCAGCCCGAGGTGGCGCCGCGCAGGCGGGCGGCCGGCTTGCGGCCGGCTTGAGCCGCCTCGACAGCGCGACGGACGCGTGCGACGGCGCGGCCCACCTCATCCGTCTCGAGCAGCGTGCCGTCCACCATAAGACGACGCACACCGGCATCGAGCAGCTGAGGAACCTGCGGCGTGAGGTCGATGGGGTAGGCATCGTACAGGCGCGAGCGGCCGTGGATGTCGGTGCGGACGGGCATGACCTTTCCGTCGATATTCTTGAGCGAGAGCTTGCGGGCACGCAGACGGCAGTTGGCACAATCATGGATGCAGCCGTTGGCAACCTGCAGAATGCAATGCTCGCTTGTCATGACGCGCGGGCGGCCAAAGACGGTGATGCCCAGAGCCGCGGGCGCGGCGGCGCCGAGCGAGACAATCTCGTCGAGCGTGATCTCGGGCGAGAACCAAAACGCACCGGCTCCGCGCTCGGCAAGCGCTTCCATGCAGGGTGTGTTATGAACCGGCAGGCAAGAGCGAATCTCGGCCGTGGCGCCAACCTGGGCGGCCAGGGCAAGCTCGGAGATATTGCCGACGGCGACGGTGGCTCCGGCATTGATCCAGGGATCGACGCGCTCGTGGTCGACGGCGCGGCAGACCTCGTCGAGTACGGGCACGATACCCTGCTCAAATGCATCGGCAGGGGAGAGTCCGACAGCCTCGAGCGCATCGGTGGTCATGTAGATGCGCGTGGCGCCCTCGGCACGAGCTGCCTCGGCGGCTTCGAGCGTGGTGACAGCGGCGCAGATCTGCGGCTCATCGCGGTAATGCTCGGGCATGGCGCGCGTACATTTGTCGAGTACCGGCAACTCGAGCGTTTTCGCACGCTCCTCGTACGGGGCCAGAATGGCCTCCTCCAATGCTTTACAGGCGGCGGCGCGCACCTTGTGCACGGCGGAGAAGCCCATACCGCAGCCGGCGTCGAGCGAAACGTCAAAGCTCGCTGCCTCAAAGGGCGAGGAGCCCATGCGGCCCACATGCTCAACCAGGTCTGACGCCTCGACGGCGCGGGTCTTGGCGGCCTCGACGGTGAAGCCCGTGGCGGTGGCGGTGAGCGCGGGGTTGTCACAGCAGGTGAGTGTGACAGTAAACGGCGCTCCCAGGCGCGCCACGACGGATACATCAATAGCTCGGCGGCGCAGCACGTCGCGCTTGAGCGCGGCACCGGCGGCATCGATGGCGCGCTGGCTGCGGATGACGCGTACGCGGCAGCCCTCGGGCATGCTTCGGGGCACGCGGCACTCGATGATGTCACCGGCGGCGGCATCATCGGCAGCGATAGTGGTTAGGAACTGATCGAACTCATCATCGTGGCGAAGCTCCAACAGATCGCCCTTGCCCACGGGCTCAAACAGCTCAATGCGGGCGATGGCGGCGCGGCGACGACGGTCGTCGGGTTTGAGCCCGCGTACGTCGCGGTTGGCCAGACGGCTGCCCAGTACCGTGCCCACAATCTGGCCGCGGTTGTTGGAGCGCTCGTAACTCATCATCTCGTCACCCGAGGTGCCGTCTTGGTAGGCGTGCGTAAAGTCACGGTTAAAGCAGCGCTTGAGCTGGCGCTGACGGGCGGCTTCCTCGTCCTTAGAGGTCGAAACATCGGCCAGCATATCGTCAATCTGATGACGATACACGTCGACGATGGAATACACGTAATCGGGAGCCTTCATGCGGCCCTCGAGCTTGAGCGATGCGGCGCCGGCGTCATACAGACGGCGAACAAGCTGCGAAGTGTTGGTGTCGCGCGGGCACAGCGCGCGCTCGCGACCGGCGGGGGAGAGCGTGCGGCCGTTCTCGTCGATCAGCTCGTAGGGCAGGCGGCAGGGCTGGGCGCACATGCCGCGGTTGGCCGAGCGGCCCGCCATGGCAAAGCTCGACAGCAGGCACAGACCCGAGTAGCAAAAGCAGATGGCACCGTGGCTAAAGACCTCGAGGTCGACATCGGGCGCGGCGTCGTGGATGGCGGCGATCTCGTCGATGGAGAGCTCGCGCGAGAGGGTCACGCGGTCGGCGCCCTGCTCGCGGCACCAAAGGGTTCCGCGGTCGTCGTGGATGTTCGTCTGGGTCGAGATATGCGTCTCGATGCTGGGCATCGTGCGTTTGACCTCAAAGAACAGGCCCCAGTCCTGGATGATGAAGGCGTCGGCGCCCAGCGTGGAGCAGCGATGGATGAGCTGCAGCGCATCGCTCATCTCGGACTGCTTGATGACGATGTTGACCGTGACGTAGACGCGCGAGCCGGCCAGATGCGCGGCGCGGCAGGCCTGCTCAAAGGCCTCGTCGGTAAAGTTGGTGGCCTTGCGGCGGGCGTTGAAGCTGCCCATGCCGCAGTAGATGGCGTCTGCCCCGGCGGCGAGTGCGGCGGCAAAGGGCTCGGGCCCTCCGGCGG
The DNA here is from genome assembly GCA_905207015.1 of uncultured Collinsella sp. Taxonomy (GTDB): domain Bacteria; phylum Actinomycetota; class Coriobacteriia; order Coriobacteriales; family Coriobacteriaceae; genus Collinsella. Next base: position 18,376 of record CAJLJQ010000012.1, read on the forward strand.
GCGCCAAAAGCTCGGGTCTGCGGTTGGTGGTTCGACTGGCGGTTGCGGTCATATCCTGCCTTTCAAAATGCTCAGATAATCAAAAGTATAGTGGTGCCGTCGCGGCAGGCGATGCCCGTGCTCTAAGCGGGATAAAGTCTTCAGCAGCTTGGACTGGCTGCTTCACATGAGAACCGTTCAGCGGTCCGGGGAAACCGTTGGGCGATAAAATATTCTCGCAACGTGATAATAATCTTGCATCGCGCGGAAACCTTGAGTACTATCCCAATCAAGCGCGGTGTTCAGACCGAACTGTGCCTCCCGGTGTGAACGCCGCGCTCCCGTTCCCTTTTACTTGTAAGGAGAAAAACATGAGCAAGACCGTCGTGTCTTCCGATAACGCACCCGCAGCCATCGGCCCGTATTCCCCCGGTATCCAGACCGGCAACATGGTGTTCCTGTCCGGCCAGCTGGGCATCGATCCCGCAACTGGCAAGATGCCCGAGGGCGTCGAGGCCCAGGCCAAGCAGTCCCTTGCTAACGTCGAGGCCCTGCTGACCGCTGCCGGCGCCACCTTTGCCGATGTCGTCAAGACCACAGTCTACCTGGCTGACATTGCCGACTTCGCCGCCGTGAACGAGATCTACGCCTCCAAGTTCGAGGCCCCGTTCCCCGCGCGCAGCGCTTTCCAGGTTGCCGCTCTTCCGGCTGGCGGTCTGGTCGAGATCGAGGTCGTCGCCGCTCTCTAAGGCGTTGACCACAACTAAACATGACATGCAAAAAGACCCTGCAGCGCGTGCGAGCTGCAGGGTCTTTTGTCAGGTGACGAATCGCTTGTGGAGCCGCGCTCCATTTTGCTCGTTAGCCCTCCTTGCGGACTTTTTGCAGGTAGCGGTACACGCTGGGCTCCGAGATGCCCAGCGCGGTGGCGGCGCAGGCCACGGCGCCCTTGAGCATGAACACCCCGTTGCCGTTGAGGTGGCGAATGGCGTCCACGCGGTCGCTCTGACCAAGCGACGCTACATCCAGCCCGCGCGCGCTCAGCAACTCGGCAATGCTGCGGTCGATGAGCTCCTGGGTGGACTCCGAAAGGCTTTCGACCTCGATAGGGGCGGGCTCCGTGCGCGTCGGCGCTGCGTCGAAGCACGCCATGAGCTGCTGCGCCATGGCGTTGATGGAGCGTACGGTCGAGAGGTCGGTGTTGACGCAGAGCATACCGACGATCTCGTCATTTTCGCGGATAAAGAACGTCGCGGACTCCAACGTCTTGCCACCGGCACCGCGCCCCTCGTAGCCCGTAATAAACGGCAGGTCGCGATACTTGGGGTCGTGCATGATCTTGAGCGCCAGATCGGTGGCGGGACCGCCGACCTTGCGGCCGCTCACGATGCCGTTGCGAATATCGACGATGGCGTGGTCGGGATCCGAGAAATCGTGCAGGACGATCTCGCTGTTCTTACCGAGTATCTGCTCCAGGAAATCGACCATCGGCAGAAAGCGACGTACGGTCTCGTTCACGGGCAACTCCTTTGGGTGAAATCGGAAATGTTCATAACAATTTTTTCTCATGGTAACACGGTGTCTATTGACTCGCATATTCGCAGGTACATTGCGTAATACAGACGAGCGGTAGGATTTTGGCGGTAAACGGTTGACCAAAAGAAAAGTTAGATGTTATTTTGACCGGACACTTTCCTGACCTGCGGAAATGCATTGTCTCAGCTTAAGAATAGTCTGATAACAAAAAATTATTATTGAGAATGAGAACCATCTTTAATACGATATCCAACGAAGGCACAACCTCAACCCCGCACTGCGTCACAATAGAGCGTTAGATGCGAAAACAACTATTTCGAGGATTGGTGGTCAAATGACCCAGGAGACGGTTACGAACGGCACTGAAGCCCTGTTCACTCGTGAAGGCATGCCTCCCGTTAAGGAAATGATCCCGTGTGCCCTTCAGCACGTACTGGCTTCGTTTGCCGGTATCATCACCCCGGCTGTCATCATGGCCGGCGTCTACGGCTTTAATAGCCAGCAGAGCACCGACATCATTCAGGTCGCGCTCATTCTTTCGGCGATCGACACGGCCCTTCAGGCCTTCGCTCCCTTCCGTCGCATCGGCGGCGGCCTGCCCATCGTCATGGGCGTTTCGTTCGCGTTCCTGCCGGCTCTGCAGGCCATGGGTGCCTCGGGCTTTAGCTTTGGTGCGCTGCTGGGCGGCGAGATCGTCGGCGGCGCCGTCGCGGTCCTCTTTGGTCTGGCCTACAGCAAGATCAAGTGGCTGTTCCCGCCCGTCGTGACCGGTACGGTCATCTTCTCCATTGGCGTCTCTCTCTATCCCACGGCCGTCAAGTACATGGCCGGTGGCATGGGCACGCCGCTGTGGGGCACTCCGCAGGCCTGGTGCGTCGCTCTTATCACCTTCGCCGTGGTCTTTGCGCTCGCCAACTTTGGCAAGGGCACGCTCAAGCTGGGATCCGTGTTCTTTGGCATGATCGTTGGCATGATCGTCTCCATCCCCTTTGGCATGATCGACTTCTCCAGCGTCGCCACCGCTCAGGTCTTCGCCCTTCCCAAGCTCATGCCCTACGCGCTCGAGTTTGATCCCGAGGTCTGCATTACCCTCGCCGTCGTGTTCCCCATGGTTGCCATCCAGGTTATCGGTGACGTCTCCGCCGCCTGCCTGGGCTCCATCGACCGTATGCCCACCGAGCGCGAGCTTTCCGGCGCTATCGTGTCCCAGGGCCTCACTTCTATGGTCGGCGGCCTGCTGGGCGGTCTTCCCACCAGCGCCCTTGGCCAGAACGTGGGCATCATCTGCTCCAACAAGGTCGTCAACAAGTGGGTCTTTGTGATCATTGCGGCCGTCTTTGCCATCGCCGGTCTGTTCCCGCAGCTCTCTGCCGTCCTTTCCGCTATCCCGCAGCCCGTCATCGGCGGTGCTACCGTGGGCGTGTTTGGCACCATCACCATGAACGGCGTGCGCATGTTCACCCGCGAGGGCCTCACGCAGCGCACTACCACCATCGTCGGTACCTCCGTCGTCTTTGGCCTGGGTATCTGGATGGCCAGCGGTTGCCTTGCCGGCGAGGGTATGCCCGCCTGGGTATCCACCGTCATCGGCTCCAATGCCGTAACCCCCACCGCCATTATGGCCATTGTCCTTAACCTGATCCTTCCGCAGACGCCGGTCGTGGCTCAACACATCGATGCTGCCAAGGACGCTGCCGTGGATCTGGTCTTGCCCGAGAGTAAGAAGTAACCAATTCGGTGCTATTCGTCGGCGGGCGCATCGCCTCGTCCGCCGACGTCATGCGGCGCCAAGCCGCACTTCAAAGGGTTTGTCCCTTTGGTGAAGCGTTGACGGGAGAGGGCCCGTTTCCGGTGTAGGCCGGCGCTTCGCACTCCGCCATGTCAGAGGTGTCAAACCCCGCCCCTGATGTTGAAGGGAGCATCCATGCTTCTGGTCGCTAACGGTTCTGTCTTTACCCGCAATGCTCAGACCCCGTTCATTCCAAACGGTGCGGTCGCCATTGACGGAGATACGATCGTCGAAGTGGGCCCCGAGTGCGAGCTCAAGGCCAAGTACCCGGATGCCGAGTACGTCGACGCCCGGGGCAACCTCATCATGCCCGGACTCATCAACTGCCACACCCACATCTACTCGGGTTTGGCCCGCGGCCTTGCCATTAAGGGCTGTAACCCTACCAATTTCCTGGAGAATCTTGAGCAGCAGTGGTGGAAGATCGACGACAACCTGACGCTCGACGGCACCAAGGCCAGCGCCTATGCCACGATTCTTGACTCCATCCGCGATGGCGTCACCACGATCTTCGATCATCATGCGAGCTTCTGCGAAATCCCGGGAAGCCTCTTTACCATTAAGGATGCAGCTCAGGAGCTGGGCATGCGTTCGTGCCTGTGCTACGAGGTCTCCGATCGCCGCGGCCAGGAAAAATGCGACCAGGCCATTGCCGAGAACGCCGAATTTGCCCAGTGGGCCGCCAAGGAGCGTCGCGATAACGACAACCACATGATCGCCGCCATGTTTGGCGGTCACGCCACCTTTACGCTGTCGGACGAGACCATGGACAAGATGGCCGAGGCCAACAACGGCCTGACCGGCTTCCACATCCATGTGTGCGAGGGCATGAATGACGTGTGGGACTCCCGCCTCAACCGCGGTGGCATCAGTCCCGTCGAGCGCCTGCTGCAGCACAACCTGCTCGGTCCCGACACCATGCTCGGCCACTGCATCCACGTGACGCCCGCCGAGATGGATATCGTCAAGGAGTCTGGCACCTGGCTCGTCAACAACCCCGAATCCAATATGGGCAACGCCGTGGGCTGCGCCCCCGTGCTCGAATTCTTCCGCCGCGGCATCCCCGTGTGCATGGGCACCGACGCCTACACCCACGATATGCTCGAGAGCCTTAAGGTTTTCCTGATCATTCAGCGCCACAACGCCGCTATGCCCAACGTGGGCTGGTGCGAGGCCATGACGATGCTGTTCGAGAACAACGCCAAGATGGCGAGCAAGTACTTCGATCGCAAGCTCGGCGTGCTTGAGCCCGGCGCCGCCGCCGACGTCATCGTCATGGACTACAAGCCCTTTACGCCGCTGAGCGAGGAGAATATCGACGGCCATATGCTCTTTGGCATGATGGGCAAAAACTGCCGCACTACCATCATCAACGGCCGCGTCCTGTACAAGGATCGCGAGTTCGTTGGCATTGATGAGGACAAGATCAACGCGTGGACCATGGCTGAGTCCAAGAAGCTCTGGAGCACGCTCAACGATCGCGCCTACTAATTCACAAGTAGTTTCGCGCGCGTCGGATGTTTCGCCGCATCCGACGCGCGTATAGGCGGCCTCCGCGGGGTCGCCGGCGCTGTGCTAGCGCTACACCGTATTTGCGCCCGCCGCGCGGTCTCGCCGGGCGTTACAGAGAGGAGCTCACTATGAGCGACATCATGAGGCCGATCCCGTTTTCGCAGCTGATGAACTGGATCATCGAGGAGCATAAGACCCAGGACGCCATCTTTGGCGTGCGCAAGATGGTCACGACCAACCAGGAGGGTGCGCTTCCCATTTTTGACGAGCGCATCGAGACTCCGTTTGGCCCGGCTGCCGGTCCCAATACGCAGCTGGCCCAGAACATCGTGGCCTCTTATGTGGCCGGTTCTCGCTTCTTTGAGCTCAAGACCGTCCAGGTTATGGACGGCGAGGAGCTCTCCAAGTGCGTCAACAAGCCCTGCATCGTGGCTCAGGACGAGTGCTACAACTGCGAATGGTCGACCGAGCTCGAGGTTCCGCAGGCCTTTGCCGAGTACGTGAAGGCATGGTTTGCCTGCCACCTGATCGCTCGCGAGTACGGTCTGGGCAGCCCGGACGGCTTTGTCTTCAACATGTCGGTGGGCTATGACCTGGAGGGCATTAAGAGCCCCAAGGTCGACGCCTACATCGAGGGCATGAAGGATGCCAGCGGCTCCGACGTCTGGAACGAGTGCCGTGCCTGGGCACTCGCCAACCTGGACAAGTTTGAGCATGTCGACGCCGCGTTTGTCGAGTCCATTCCGGCGCGCGTGTCCAACTCCATCACCGAGTCCACGCTGCATGGCTGCCCGCCCGCCGAGATCGAGCGCATCGCGACCTACCTCATCACCGAGAAGGGCCTCAACACCTACATCAAGTGCAACCCCACGCTGCTGGGCTATGAGTTTGCCCGCCAGCGTCTGAACGAGCTGGGCTTTGACTACATCGTCTTTGATGATACGCACTTCCGCGAGGACCTGCAGTGGGCCGACGCCGTGCCCATGTTCGAGCGCCTGATTGCCCTGTGCGCCGAGCGCGGCCTGGAGTTTGGCGTCAAGCTGACCAACACGTTCCCCGTCGACGTGACGAGGAACGAGCTGCCTTCCACCGAGATGTACATGTCCGGCCGTTCGCTGTTCTCACTGACCATCGAGGCCGCCCGCCGCATTACCGAGCAGTTCGATGGCAAGCTGCGCATCAGCTACTCCGGCGGTGCCACGGTCTACAACATCCGCGCTCTGTACGATGCCGGTATTTGGCCCGTTACCCTGGCGACCGACGTGCTCAAGCCCGGTGGCTACGAGCGCTTTAGCCAGATGGCCGGCGAGTTTACCGACCTGGATGGCAAGCCGTTCGCGGGCGTCTCTCTCGAGGCCGTGACCGCGATCCAGACCGACTCGCTCACCAACCCGCTCTATAAGAAGCCGCTGCGCCCGCTGCCCGACCGCAAGGTCGCCGGCAAGAGCCCGCTTTCCGACTGCTTTACCACGCCGTGCCGCACGAGCTGTCCCATCCAGCAGGATATTCCTGCCTACCTGGCGGCTGTTGACGAGGGCCGCTACGAGGACGCACTCAACATCATCATCGAACGCAACGCCCTGCCGTTCATTACCGGCACCATCTGCCCGCATCCCTGCGGCCGTGCCTGCGAGCGTGCATTTTACGAGCCCGAGGGCGCCCAGATTCGCGCCAGCAAGCTCAAGGCCGCCCGCGAGGCCATGACCGCCGTGCTGCCCAAGCTGCGCGCCCAGGCTATCGCCAACGACGGTGAGCGCAACGTTGCCGTTATCGGCGGCGGCCCGGCCGGCCTGGCGACGGCGTTCTTCCTGACGCGTGCCGGCGTGCCCGTCACCATCTTTGAGGCCCGCGATTCGCTCGGCGGCGTGGTCCGTCACGTGATCCCCGAGTTCCGCATCTCGAGCGACGATATCTCCCACGATGCCGAGCTCTGCCTGGCCTTTGGCGCCAAGGTTCAGCTTAACGCCCGCGTGGAGTCCATTGACGAGCTCAAGGCCCAGGGCTTTACCGACGTTGTCGTGGCCACCGGTGCCTGGATGCCCGGTTCCGCTGGTTTGGGCGAGGGTGCCGAGCTCGACGTGTTGGAGTTCCTCGAGGCCGCCAAGAAGGGCGAGAAGCTCGAGCTGGGCAAGGACGTCGTGGTCATTGGCGCCGGCAATACCGCCATGGACGCGGCCCGCGTGGCCAAGCGCCTTGCTGGCGTGAAGAACGTGCGCCTGGTGTATCGCCGCACCAAGAAGCAGATGCCCGCCGACGAGGAAGAGCTCGATCTTGCTCTTGCCGACGGCGTTGAGTTCTGCGAGCTGCTGGCGCCCAAGGCGCTCAACGGCGCCGTGCTGACCTGCGACGTCATGGAACTTGGCGAGCCGGATGCAAGCGGCCGTCGCAGCCCCGTCGCCACGGGCGAGACCGTCGAGCTTTCCGCCACCACGGTGATCTGCGCCGTGGGCGAGGGCATCGATGCCAGCCTGTACGACGCCGCGGGCGTCGAGCACGACCGTCGCGGCCGCCTTGCCGCCACCTCCACCGGCGTCGAGGGCGTCTGGGCTGCCGGTGACTGCCGCCGCGGTCCCGCTACCGTGGTCGAGGCTATCGCCGACGCCGCCGAGGTCGCCCGTGCCATTGCCGGCGTGGACTTTAACAAGTACGCCGACTGCAACGAGCAGGCCGGCCGCGAGGACACCTGCTACGAGCGCAAGGGATCGCTGTGCCGCGACAAGCGCAACTGCACCAAGACCCGCTGCCTGGGCTGCGGCTCGGTGTGCGAGGTCTGCTGCGATGTGTGCCCCAACCGCGCCAACGTGGCAATTAAGGTGCCGGGCCTGGCCAAGCATCAGGTCGTCCACATCGACGGCATGTGCAACGAGTGCGGCAACTGCGCCGTGTTCTGCCCCTACCAGGAGGGTCGTCCCTACAAGGACAAGCTCACCCTGTTCTGGAGCGATCAGGACATGGAGAACTCCGAGAACGAGGGCTTCCTGGCCGTGGACGAGGACCACTTTAAGGTCCGCGTCGCCGGCACGGTCCGCACCGTCTCGGTCGATGCCGTCAACACCGGTCTGCCCGAGGCCGTCCGCCTGACCATCAGGGCTGTGCGCGACAACTATCCGTACCTCCTTAAGAAATAGGCGAGTCTCTTATGGCCAAATCCATTCAACATAACGTGGCCTACGTTGCCTGCGGAAGCGGTTGCGCCTCCGCAGGCGGCGACGCCCGCTGCAGCGAAGGCTGCATTGGCTGTGGCGCCTGCGTCACGGCCTGCCCCCACGGTGCCATTGCGCTGGTCGATGGCATCGCCCGCGTGGACCGCTCAAAGTGCACGGGCTGTGGCCTGTGCGGCATGGCGTGCCCGCAGCGCGTGATTGCCTTTGTTCCCGGCTACCAGAACATTCTGGTGCGCTGCAACAACACCGACAAGGGCGCCATCGCCCGCAAGATCTGCGACACGAGCTGCATCGGTTGCGGCATGTGCGCCAAAAAATGCCCTGCCGGCGCTATCCGCATCGAGGACAACTGTGCCCACATCGACGGTGCGGACTGCCTGTCGTGCGGCATGTGCGCCGTCGTTTGCCCGCATGGCGCCATCCACGACCGCACCGGCATCGCCGCCGGCGTGTAGAAGGGAATCACCATGGCACAGGAATTCACTTTTACCGTTAACGGCGTCGAGCACACGACGACCCAAAACAAACCGCTGCTGCGCTACCTGCGCGACGACCTGCACATCCATTCCGCCAAGGACGGCTGCTCCGAGGGTGCTTGCGGCACCTGCACCATTCATGTGGACGGTGCGGCCGTCAAGGCCTGCGTGCTGACCACCGCCCTTGCCGCCGGCCGCAACATCGTGACTGTCGAGGGCCTGCCCGAGGACGTGCGCGAGGCCTTTGTGTACGCCTTTGGCGCCGTGGGCGCCGTGCAGTGCGGTTTTTGCATCCCCGGTATGGTCATGGCAGGCGCGGCGCTGATCGCCGAGGACCCCGAGCCCACCGAGGAGCAGATCAAGTACGCCATCCGCGGCAACGTCTGCCGCTGCACCGGCTACAAGAAGATTATTGAGGGCATTTCGCTGGCCGCTGCGGTACTCCGCGGCGAAAAGCAGATCGACGAGGACCTGGAGCGCGGCGACGACTACGGCGTGGGCAAGCGCGCCTTCCGTATCGACGTGCGCAAGAAGGTGCTCGGCGAGGGCAAGTACCCCGATGACATCGACGAGCTCGATCAGCCGGGCCTGACCTATGCCAGCGCCGTGCGCTCCAAGTATCCGCGCGCCCGTGTGCTTTCCATCGACACCTCCAAGGCCGAGGCCCTGCCCGGTGTGGTGGGCATCCTGCGCGCCGAGGATGTGCCGGTCAACCAGGTCGGCCACCTTATCCAGGATTGGGACGTCATGATCGCCCAGGGCGATATCACCCGCTGCGTGGGCGATGCCATTGTGCTGGTGGTTGCCGAGGACGAGGCGACGCTCGAGAAGGCCAAGAAGCTCGTAAAGATCGATTACGAGCCGCTGGAGCCCGTGCGTAACATTGTCGAGGCCAGGGCTGCCGACGCCCCGCGCCTGCACGACAGCTTCTTTGCCTTTGGCAACACGGTGGAGCTCAAGGACAACGTGTGCCAGAGCCGTCACGTGACGCGCGGCGACGCCGCCAAGGCGCTGGCAGAGAGCGCGTTCACCGTGACGCAGCGCTTTACCACGCCCTTTACCGAGCATGCCTTCTTGGAGCCCGAGTGCGCCGTTGCCTTCCCGTACAAGAACGGCGTCAAGGTGCAGTCGACCGACCAGGGTGCCTACGACACGCGCAAAGAGTGTGCCCACATGTTTGGCTGGGACAACGAGCCCGAGCGCGTGGTCGTCGAGACCATGCTCGTGGGCGGCGGCTTTGGCGGTAAGGAGGACGTTTCGATCCAGCACCTGGCCGCGCTTGCTGCCTATAAGCTCCAGCGTCCTGTGAAGTGCAAGCTCACGCGTGCCGAGTCGCTCGCGTTCCATCCCAAGCGTCATGCCATGGACGGCACCTTTACACTGGGCTGCGATGCCGAAGGCAACTTTACCGGCCTGGATTGCGAGATCAACTTTGATACCGGCGCCTACGCTTCGCTGTGCGGCCCGGTGCTCGAGCGTGCCTGCACGCATGCCGTCGGTCCCTACAAGTACCAGAACACCGACATCCGCGGCTTCGGCTACTACACTAACAACCCGCCTGCCGGCGCGTACCGTGGCTTTGGCGTCTGTCAGTCCGAGTTTGCGCTCGAGAGCCTGATCGACCTGCTGGCCGAGAAGGTCGGTTTGGATCCGTGGGAGATTCGCTACCGCAACGCCATCGAGCCGGGCGAGGTTCTGCCCAACGGCCAGATTGCCGACTGCTCCACGGCGCTTAAGGAGACGCTGCTCGAGGTCAAGGATGCCTACTACGCGCATCCCGGACACGCTGGCATTGCCTGCGCCATGAAGAACGCCGGCGTGGGCGTGGGTCTGCCCGATGCCGGCCGCTGCAAGATTCGCGTCGAGGATGGCCGCGCCGTGGTCTATGCCGCCACGTCCGACATCGGCCAGGGCTGCAACACGGTCTTTTTGCAGGACGTTGCCGAGGCCTGCGGTCTGCCGCTTCGCTGCATTGCCAACGGCGAGTGCTCCACCGAGAACGCTCCCGATTCCGGCACCACGTCTGGTTCGCGTCAAACGGTCGTGACCGGCGAGGCCGTGCGCGGCGCCGCCTTCCTGCTGCGCGATGCTATGGTTGGCATCGAGGCCGGCAAGCCTGCACCCGATGCTCCCGTGAGTGCGCACGGCGACGGCGTCAAGATCGAGTATGACGACGGTCGCGCCTACCAGCTGCGCACACAGGAACTCGTCGCCGGCCAGGGTATGCATCCTCAGGACCCTGCGGCCACCATCAAGGCGCTCGAGGGATGCGAGTTTGGCTACGTGTATCTGGAGCCGACCGACAAGCTGGGCGCCGATGTTCCCAACCCCAAGAGCCACATCTGCTACGGTTTTGCCACACATGTGGTCATTCTGGATGATGACGGTCGCGTGAGCGAGGTCTATGCCGCACACGATTCCGGCAAGGTGGTCAACCCCATCTCCATCCAGGGTCAGATCGAAGGCGGCGTGCTCATGGGTATGGGCTATGCGCTGACCGAGGACTGGCCGCTCAAGGACTGCGTACCCCAGGCAAGGTACGGCACGCTCGGACTGTTCCGTGCGCCCGAGATTCCGGATATCCACGCCATCTACGTGGAGAAGGACGAGCTGCTGCCCGTGGCATATGGCGGCAAGGGCATCGGCGAGATCGCAACGATCCCCACGGCGCCCGCCGTACAGAACGCCTATCGCGCATTTGACGGCAAGCTGCGTCCAAATCTGCCCATGGTGGATACGCCCTACAGCCGCGTCCGCAACCGCGGGTAGGGTAGGGCGCGGACGGTCATTGCTGACGGGCCGTTCGCGCTCAACATCAACTGCATAAGCTGTGCCTTTGGCTCCGGCTCCATCGCGAGCCGGAGCCTTTTGTTTGGAGCGGAAACTGCGTTCCGGATTCAAGCCTCAGAACGGGTCATGCTTTCCGGATTGGTCCTCAACCGGAAGCTGTATCCCGGAACCAGGCTCCAGAACGGGATACATTTTCCGGAACGGCCCACGTACGGTGGGTTACCGTCCCTTTTGCGTGGCCCGCTTGTCGAATTACGTTATAGCTAGCTATATTATAGGAAGGTATAATATATCTAGCTATAACGTAAAGGAAGGACGGCCCTATGTTTATCGGAAGAACAGCGGAAATGTCCGAGCTCAATCGACTGTATTGCACGGGTTCCTTTGAGATGCCTGTGATTTACGGCCGCCGTCGCGTAGGTAAAACGCGCCTTATCACAGAGTTCATTCAAGGCAAGAATGCTATTTACTTTCAAGCTCGTCGTACCAATGCAGAGGCAAACCTGCACGGCTTTAGCCAGGCGATACTTGCAGGCTCGGTTGGTGCTGCAGGCGTGTCGTTTCGTAGTTTTGACGAAGCGTTCGATGCATTGGCCACCATGGCTCGAGCGGAACGTTTGATTGTCGTGATTGACGAGTATCCCTATCTCGCCCAATCGAATCCCGAGATCAGCTCGTTGCTGCAAGACAAGATTGATCACCTGTACAAAGAGACCAGGCTCATGCTGATTCTATGCGGCTCGTCTCTTTCGTTTATGGAGGAACAGGTATTGGGCTACGAGAGCCCACTATACGGTAGGCGTACGGCCCAGTTTAAGATCATGCCGCTCGATTTTACGACGACCCTCGGCCTGTGGCAGAGCATGGGTCGCGAAGACGCTGCGGTTTGCTATGGCATGACGGGCGGCATTCCTGCATATATCGAGAAAGTCGATCCTACCGTATCGCTCAAGGACAACATCAAGCGTCTTTTTCTTACCCCTACGGGTTATCTCTTTGAAGAGCCGAGTAACCTGCTATTGCAAGAGTGCCGCAATCCCGAGCAATATGATGCGATCGTGCAAGCAATTGCTCAGGGGCGCTCGAAGATCTCGGAGATTGCGAGCTCTACGGGAATCCCTGCGAGCAACGTAAAGAGCTATGTGGATAAGCTGGCGTCGCTTGGGATTGTCGAGCGCGAGCTGCCCCTAAACGAGACGAGCAATAAGCGGGCTGTGTATCTGCTGAGCGACCAGATGTTTAGGTTCTGGTACAAGTTTGTGCCGCAGAACATTGGGCTGATTCAAAACGATATGGCCGAGATGGCGTATAAGCGCATTGAGCCGCACGTATCGGATTACATGGGTACGGTCTTTGAGCTTATATGCAGACAATACGTGTACGAACTCGCGCGCGCGGGCCAGCTCGATGTGGTTCCGGCGAGCGTCGGGCGCTGGTGGGGGACGGACAATCGCACGCATACGCAGGAAGAAATCGACTTGATTGTTGACGATGGCGAGGGCGCTGCGCTGTTTGCGGAGTGCAAATGGCGCAATGAGCCGGCGGGCGAAGACGTGCTGCAAAAGCTCGTGCACCGAAGCGAGCTCTTTAGACGGCAACGAAAAAGCTATGCGCTTTTCTCAAAAAGCGGCTTTACGCCGGGATGTCGGGATGCCGCGGAGAGTAGGGGAGATACCAAGCTGATTTCGTTTGCCGAGATGTGCGAGCGGAGATAACCAAGCGCGTCCAGATTTGATGCTGGGAATGGGATGTGCTTTCCTTTTGCGACCTTTGGCGGAAAGTGCGTTCCAGATTTCGGCTTCAGAATGGGATGCCGTTTCCGGATCGGCCCTCAGGCGGAAACTACGACCCGGAATATGGCTCCAAAACGGGATACGCTTTCCCGGTGGCATCTCTAGCGGAAACTGCATCCCGGAATGAGCTCTCGGAACGGGACACGCTTTCCCATTGGGGCTTCAAACGGAAACCGTGTCCCGGAATCGAGTCTCAGGGTGGGACGCATTTTCCGGTAGAGGCCTAGGACGGAAGGCGTGTCCCAGAATCCGGCTAATCCGATGGCCAGGTGGTTGAGCGAGCGGGCTCCGAGGCTCCATTACTGAAAATTCATTTGTTAAACCTGGCAACCGTGGGTAGAATAAAGTCGACGGCAGCCCAAGGGTGATAGCTGGGCAGCGCCGTTACTTAGTTCAAGGGGTCAATGCCTTAACGGCGTCGACCCCTCTTCTTTTGCTTCGTACGCTGCTTAAGTGCCTCGGAAAGTCCGATAAGCGCCGTGAGGAGCGAGACCAAAGCGGTCAGGAGCTTCACGAAATCAATCAGATCGGTCATGGGCATCACCTCCCGTCGCATGGAGGGCGCTGCCCGGCACATGGAACTGCCGTCAACAACTGCCATTCTATCAAAGCACGGTCATAAATACGAATATATGTTCGATAATAACAGCAACGTGATTCCCTCGAATAGCAGCCTTTCGTAAGGGTGGCAGAAGACGGCGCTGGGCGATTGGGGATAGACGCGCAGGTCTTCGTCACCGAAAGCCCGTTTGATTAGCCGGCCCTCTGTAGGTACACTGCATATTGATGGGCTCGGGATGACCTCTGATTCAAGTCACCGGGCCTCAATCTTTTCATGCATTTGAATAGAGCGGGCGACTCTCTTGGGGCCGTCTGCATGGCGTGTGCTTGGCGCATGGTATTGCGCCCCGCTTTCATGTCCGCACGGGCGCCTATCCTTACGGCAATGTAGCCGCCTATGTAGCAAGCGGCAGGCAACGGAGAAAGGCCCAACCGTGTCAGCTGAAAAGACGCCGGGTATCTCGGCTATCGATACGACGAACTTTGCGCGCCAGATTGTGCTGGACTTTGAGTTTGCGCCGGTGCCAAAGCAGCGCCAGCGCCGTGGACTGCGCAATGAGATTATCGAGGTCGGCGCCGTCAAACTCGATTACCACGGCAACGTTATGGGCGAGTTCTCGCAGTTTGTGCAGACGGAATTTACCGAAGGCGTTGCGTTTCCCGTCCGCGAGCTCACAGGGATATCGGCCGTGGACACCGCGATGGCCGATCCACTCTATGTGGTGATCAAAAGGCTCAGTGATTGGATCGGTCGCTACTCCGCCCAGGTGGTCTGTTGGAGCGGGGCGGACCGTCGACAGCTTTTGACCGAGTGCCAGGCAAAGCACATCGACCTTTCCGCATTTCCTGCGGATTGGGCCGACTTACAGGCGTTTTACACCTCGATCATGGACGTGGGCAGCCACGGGCGCGTCTCGTTGGGCGACGCGGCAACGTGGTTTGGCATCGAGTTCGACGAGTCGACGGGTCACGCCCACAGCGCCTTAGCCGATGCGCGCGTGACCGCTAAGCTGCTCAAACAGATGATGGAGGGGGACTATCATGTGAGTTCGCGCGCCCAGGAGATCCGCCAGCGGTGGGGGATGGGCGAGCGAGTCCAGACGCGCCTTTCCAGCAAGTGCCCCGAGCTGGGAGACCTGCTGCTGAAGCTGAAGGCAGAGGGGAGGTAGGCAGGGCTCCGGAATGAACTTTGACTCAAGTCATCAGGCCCAAATTCTTTTTGCACGCCATTTTCATGGGCTGAATAGTGCCGAGATTCAATCGCCGAAGGCGCTGTTAGTGGGCTTGCGGGGCCAGTTATCTTATTTGCCTGCCATTTCCATGCTGCCCTACCTGTAGGCTTAATTAGCTTTGGTCCCTCTCCGTCATCAAGATGGACTTAACCCTGGTGTCAGGTATGGACACCGCTCTCGTTTGTTTAACCTTCGCCGCGCGCTCTGCCGCCACGAGAGCCGATGAGTTCTCCCGCCTTCTGACCTCGACGGCGGTGGGATAATAACCGCAACTACATCCGTCCCATTAGGAGCTGCCTCATGTCTTTCCTAGACCGCCTCTTCGGTACCGAAGAGGCCGATGAATCCGCCAATGACGTTGCCGCCATCGCGCTCGCACAGGAGCAAGCTCTCTCGAGGATATCCGAAAACGAGTTGGCGGCTCTCAAGGATTCTGCAGTGAGGACCGTTAGGCTTCCTGTAGGAAGCAAGGCTGCTATCGCGGCAGATGCTCTCATACCGTTTGGCGCCAACGTCGCACAGGGCGTTAACGAGATCGGCATGGCGATGGTCAGGTTCCCAGAGGGCGTGGGCTGGGCGGACCTTTGCTCACGCAAGGCACCCGAATGGGATGGTTATAAGCTCCTTTCCAGTTTTGGCAGGGACGGTAAGTTCAACGAGATGGCTGGTATCAAGCAGGCTGGTCTTCAACCCGCTGCGGTGGCAAACCTTGCGCTTCAGGGTGCCGCGGTGGCGGTGGGCATGGCGTATATGAACCAGATAAACGAGAAACTTGACGATCTTCAGTTCGGCATCGAGGCGATTCAGCGAGATATGCAGCGCGAGCGCGATGCCGAGCTCAAAGCGGCATATGACGCCCTTGATCGCCTTACTCTCAAGTGCCAGGAGTACGGCGCCAGCGCCGAGAAGCGTCAAGTCGCGCTGCAGATTATTGAGGACGCACAGTGTGAGGCAAACAAGGCGTGGAACTATGAACTCGAGTGCATGAAGGACTTTTCAGCCGAGGTGCGGGCAAGGAAGCGCCTCTCGGCGGAAAAGATAGCCGAGGAGGCGGAGAAGCTCTCCGCGATGGAAACGCGAGCCGCCGTGGCATTCCAGCTTTTCGTTATGGCCCAGCAGATAGGCATGCGTTTCGAGGGCGACTACACGAGGCAGAGAATTGAAACCGACGGGCAGATAACAAGACGGATGGCGGACGGGTTTTCTTCCGTTCGAGGGGAAGCGAGGCTCGCTCTTTCGGAGAAAATCTCCAAAGTGGGAGGAAAACCGCTCGCTATCGCTGAGCGCTCGGAAGACGACTGTGAGGTCGAGAATGTTGTCCTGGGGCTGCTCCGCGAAGCGGGAAAAAACGTGAACCGCCTCAACCCGATGCGCATGCGCGCTAAGGCGAAGGCGGACATCTCTGAGAAGCGCGCAAAGCTGCAGGATGTGGTCTCAAACGAAAACGTTGTCCGAGAAATTGCCGATCGAAATGAGGAGGAGCTCGAAACGATAAACTTCGCCTTCAATGAGGCTGACACGATTGTCATCGGACCCGACAACGTCACAATTTTCAAGGTGGTAGAGGAGAATGCCGAGACAGGCGATGGTTCTGAGGAAGTGATTGTGTAGATATCTTCGAGATGGGGCGCATGTAGGGCTTAGCGCCAGACCTCCAACGCCTTGTCCGCAAGCC
>CAJLJQ010000013.1:0-34510 GCA_905207015.1 uncultured Collinsella sp.
TCGAGCGGGTAGTGCAAATAGACTGGCACCTCGCGGCCGCACAGGAACGGCACGCCTACAAAGGCCGGGTGTACGCCTGACCAAGCTCCGCAGGTGAGCACCGCGTCGCCCTTTTCCTCCGCCTCGTTAAAAAGCGCAAAGTCAAAGCTATCCACGTCGATCACGTCCACGCCGCCGTCGGCCAAAAGGTCGATGCGCAGGCTGTCCATGGCGTCGTTGCCGTGACGGAGCACGCGCAGGCGCATGCCCTCCAGGTCGGCAACTGTGATGCGCGTCTTGCGTGCAAGCGGGCTCGTGCGCGGCACGTCGATATAAAACGGCACGGTAACGATGCGGAGCTTTTGGCAGGCGTCGCCCCAGCGCGGGGTCGAAAAACTCGACTGCACCACATCCACCTCGCGCCCCAGACTGCGCATGACGGTCTCGCGCTCATCGTAAAGGTCCCCCACCGGCACAATCTCAAAACGCAAGCGCGGCTCCATGTCGTGCACCTGCGGCCACAGCGCGAGCGTGTGGCGCCCCGGGCACATCATCGATACGCCCAGGCGCACCGCACCGCCATCGCCCGCCGCTCGCCGGGCGCGGCGCAACGCATCCTCGGATTGGCGCATGATCGAGCGCGCGTCGTCCACCAACAGCGCGCCCGCCGGCGTCACCTTGACGCCCGAGTGCGACCGCTCGAACAGCGTGATGCCGAACTCGGCCTCGAAGCCCGAAACCTGCTTGACGAGTGCCGGCGTCGACACGCGCAGCTTTGCCGCCGCGCGCGAGAAACTTCCCAGCTCCGCGGCGGCCGAAATAGCGTCAAGTCGTCGATCGTACACGTCAATCTCCCGTTTTCGCACGCGCGGGCGCACAGCACCGCAGGGGGTCGTTTTCGCAGGTCACGCGCTCAATTGAGAACAAACCTCAATGCATAGTATAAACCTATAGTTAATGCCATTCTAACAAATATGCAATTCACCTGCGCAAATGCAAAGCATACGATAACCAGCGAAAACCACGTGGGTCGGTTAATGGGAGCGACCCACCGGGAGGCATAAGAAGGGAAGTTCCTATGAGCAATTGGCTTAAGCTCGAGGGCGATGTCTGCGCCGTGACCGGCGCGCTCGGCGGTATGGGCGTCGAGATTTGCCGCGAGTTCGCCCGCAATGGCGCTAACGTCGTCCTGCTCGACCTGGACGAGGAGAAGGTCAAGGCCGCTGCCGCCGACCTCGCTGCCGAGTTTGGCATCCATGCCGAGGGCTACAAGATGAACGCCACCGACGAGGCCGAGGTTCAGGCCGCCGTCGACGCCACCATCGCCAACTTCGGCCGCGTCGACGTTCTCGTCAACACCGCCGGCATCCTGCGCTTCGCAGCCATGGAGGACCTGCCGCTCTCCGACTGGAACGAGGTCATCAACGTCAACCTCACCGGCTACTTCATCACCTCGCAGCGCTTTGGTCGCGAGATGATCAAGGCCGGCCAGGGCCGCCTGGTTCACATCTCCACCGTCGCCAGTCACTCCCCCGAAACGTTCTCGGGCGTGTACAGCTCCACCAAGGCGGGCGTCAACATGATGTCCAAGATGCTGGCTGCCGAGTGGGGTCCCTACGGCGTGCGCTCCAACTGCGTCGAGCCCTGCTTTGTCAAGACACCCATGTCGGCAAGCTTTTACGCCGATCCCGAGGTCGAGAAGAGCCGCAGCCGCCTCATCGCCGCGCGTCGCATCGGCGAGGCCAGCGATATCGCCAACGCCGTCATGTTCCTGGCGTCCACGCGCTCAGACTTTACCACCGGCGACGCCATCAAGGTCGACGGCGGCTTCTCCAACATGATGGGCGACCTCACCGCCAAGCCCGGCGGCCGTCGCGCCTATGCCGACAACTATCTTAAGAACAAGGGCGTCGAGCTCTGGTCCGATGAGTCCGGCGTCGCAAAGCCGACTGACCAGTAAACAAGCCCGGTAGAAAGGGACGCGTGGCAAGCACCTAGGCGGCGTTTGCCCCTCCCCTCCCCCGTATCGATTAGAAAGAGTCCAATGGCTTCCACCAACTCCAACAAGGGTCGCGCCGTCGTGCTTTCCGCCGCGTGCGTCACCATGTTCTTCATCAGCTCCATCGCGCTGTATTCCGTTGTGAGCAAGAACCTGCTCGCCGTCTATCCCGAGTGGTCCAGCGCTCTTACCTGGGCCTTCCCGGTCTTTCAGACCATCATGGCCGTGACGGGCATCTTCGCCGGCCGCATCTCCGATAAGATCGGCCCGCGCAACGTCGTGATCGCTGCCGCCGTGTGCTACGGCGTGGGCTGGTTCATGTCCGGCACCGTCACCGAGCCGTGGCAGTTCTACCTGTGGTTCTCGCTCGTCGCCGCCATCGGCAACGGCCTGGGCTACAACCCCGCGCTCACCACCGGCCAAAAGTGGTTCATCGACAAAAAGGGCCTCGCCTCCGGCATCACCCTGGCCGCTTCGACCGCCGGCCCCGCCGTGCTGTCCCCGGTGCTCGCCTCGCTGCTCATCCCGAGCCTTGGCATCTTTGGCGCCCTTAAGGCACTCGGCGTCATCTTCTTTGTGGCGATCGCCGCCTCCGCCCTGTTCCTGAAGGCCCCCGAGGCCGGTTGGCTGCCCGAGGGCTTCGAGGCCCCCAAGGGCGGCGCGCACGCCGGCACCTTCGGCGACCTCACCCCGGGCGAGATGGTCAAAACCCCGCGCTTCTGGGTCCTCATCGCCACCTTCGCCTTCGCCGCCACCGCGGGCACCCTGCTCGTGGGCAAGGTTGCCTCCATCGCCGCTGTCCAGCTCTTCGCCGACCCCACGAGCGCCGCGGCCGTCGCCCTCGGCGGCGTGGTCGTCTCCGTCAACACCTGCGCCAACCTGGTCGGCCGTCTGTCCTTTGGCCAGATCATTGACAAGCTCGGCGCCTACAAGTCGCTGCTCATCAGCCTTGTCGTCACCATCGTCGCGCTCGTCATCATGTCGATGAGCTTTACGCAGAGCATGTTCTTTGTGGCGCTCGCCCTGCTCGGCTTTAGCTTTGGCGCCCTGCTCGTCATCTACCCGCCGCTCACCGGTGGCGCCTTTGGTACCAGCAACATCGGCGTCAACTACGGCATCATGTTCTTGGGCTACGCCGCTTCTACCTGGATCAGCCAGCCCATCACCGCCGTGCTGTATCACGCCGAAGCCGGCAGCGCCGCCTACCAGCAGTCCTTCTATGGCGCCATCGTGATCGCCGCCATCGCCGTCGTGCTCACCGTCTACATGATGGTCTCCGACAGCAAGAAAAAGTCCGCCTAGTTTTATCGATGTGACAAAGGGACAGCCCCTTTGTCACATTCCACCAGCCACCAGTATTAAGGAGTCGAAATGTCTGAGCTCAACCCCGTCCGCATTGCCGTCATCGGCGCCGGCGCCATGGGCCGCAACCACATCCGCTTTGTCACCGAGGAGCCCGAGGCCGAGCTCGTCGCCATCGCCGACGCCTTTGAGGGCGCCCGTGCCACGGCCGAGGCCGCCGGCGTGCCGTTCTTTACCGATCCCGCCCAGATGATGGACGAGGTCAAGCCCGAGGCCGTCATCATCGCCACCCCCAACGACTTGCACCTGGGCGTTGCCCGCGAGGCCATCAAGCGCAACATCGTACCGCTGGTCGAAAAGCCGATCTCCAACGACCTGGAGGATGCCCAGGCCTTCGCCGCCGAGGCCGAGACCGCCGGCGTGCCCGTACTCGTGGGTCAACACCGTCGCCACAACCCCTTCGTCAACAAGGCCAAGGAGATCATCGAGTCCGGCGAGCTGGGCAAGCTCACCGTGTCGAGCTTCCACTACATGATCTATAAGAATGACGGGTACTTTGACGTCGAGTGGCGCCGCAAGAAGGGTGCCGGCCCGATTCTGGTCAACCTGGTGCACGACGTCGACCTGCTCCGCTACCTGCTGGGCGAGCCCGTTGCCGTCCAGGGCATGCAGTCCAGCGCCGCCCGCGGTTTTGAGACCGAGGACTCCGCCGTGGTCAACGTTCGCTTTGCCGATGGCGCGCTCGCCAGCATGACCATCTCCGACGCCACCGCCAGCCCCTGGAACTGGGAGGCGACCGCTCGCGAGGACCCGCAGTACCGTCCCTTCGATGCCGACGCCTACTTTATCGGCGGCACCAAGGGCGCCCTGTCGCTGCCTCGCCTGCACGAGTTCTCCTACGACGGCGCCTCCAACTGGCACAAGCCGCTGCAGATGGAGATCCCGGCCGTCGACCCGGCGCTGCCGCACAAGATGCAGCTCAAGCATTTTGTGAAGGTCGTCCGCCGCGAGGTCGAGCCCGTCGTGACCCCCGCCGACAACGTCAAGACGCTCACGCTTCTCAACGCTGTCAAGGAGGCCGCCGAGACCGGCCAGCTCGTCGAGCTGTAATGCCTTAAGAGCGGCCGCGGCAGAAACCCATGCCGAGCCCCTCGGTCCGCCACAAATAAGCCCCTCTTCTTTGCCCCGCGAGCAACCTCCTGCCCGCGGGGCTTTTTGCTACTTCGCTGACGATTTTTCTGAGACGGGGGCCTTTTGCACCTCAGCTTGATTCGTTCGTCCCAAAACAGTCTTTTGGGACGGGTGGTATCCTTGGTAGCTCTGTGCTGCAAACGCACCTTAAACGCAAGGAGTTTCATGGATCTTATCGCCCAGCTCGCGCGCGAGCTCAACCTTAAGGCCGCCAACGTCGAGGCGGCCGTCAAGCTCATCGACGAGGGAAACACCATTCCCTTTATCTCGCGCTACCGCAAGGAAGCCACGGGCGGCATGGACGATGTCGCCCTGCGCGCGCTCGACGAGCGCCTGTCCTACCTGCGTAATCTTGAGCAGCGCAAAGAGGACGTCATTCTGCTCATCGGCGCCCAGGGCAAACTCACGCCCGAGCTCGAGCAACAGATTCGCGAGGCCACACAGCTCCAGCGTGTCGAGGACCTCTACAAGCCCTACCGCAAAAAGCGCATGACCCGCGCGCAGAAGGCACGCGAGGCCGGCCTGGAGCCGCTCGCCAACATGATCATCATGCAGGCCTCGGCCAAGGGCAGCGCGCTCGACGCCGCCGCGGACTACGTCAACGAGGAGGCCGGCTTCGACACGCCCGAAAAGGCGCTCGCCGGCGCCGCCGACATCGTGGCCGAGACGGTGGCCGAAGATCCCGAGAACGTCGCCGACCTGCGCGCCTTTACGCAAAACACCGCCGACATCGTCGTCGAGGCCACCGACCCCGCCGAGAAGACCCCCTACGAGCCGTACTACAGCTATGATGAGCCGCTGCGCCGTATACCCAACCACCGCGTGCTGGCTATCGACCGCGGTGAGCGCGAGGGCAAGCTCCGCGTGCGCGTGAACGTCGACGGCGCTGCCGCTACGGCACGCCTCGGCAGCCGCTGGCCCCGTCGCCAGGGCGTGTTTGCTCCCGTCTTTGACGCCGCCATCGCCGATGGCTACAAGCGCCTCATGGCCCCCTCGCTGGAGCGCGAGGCCCGCGCCAAACTCACCGTTCGTGCCCAGACCGAGGCCATCAACGTCTTTGCCAAGAATCTCGAGGGCTTGCTCTCGGCGCGCCCCGTGCGCGGCGCCCGCGTGCTCGCGCTCGATCCGGGCTACCGCACCGGCTGCAAGGTCGCCGTCATGGACGAGACCGGCAAGCTACTCGACCACGGCGTGGTCTATCCCACCAAGCCGCGCCACGACGTCGCCGGCACCAAGCGCGAGCTCGCCCGCCTCGTCAAGAAGGACGGCGTCAACACCATCGTCATCGGCAACGGCACCGCCAGCCGCGAGACCGAGGAAGTCGTCTCGGAGTTCATTACCGAGCAGGCACCCAGCCTTCGCTACACCATCGTCAACGAGGCCGGCGCGTCGGTGTACTCCGCCTCCGAGCTCGCCAGCCAGGAATATACCGACCTGGACGTCACCGTACGTGGCGCCATGAGCCTGGGCCGCCGTCTGCAAGACCCGCTGGCAGAGCTCGTCAAGATTCCGCCCAGTCCATCGGCGTTGGCCAGTACCAGCACGACCTTGACCAGGCCGAGCTTTCGCGCACCCTGGGCCACGTGGTGGAAGACGTCGTCAACCGTGTGGGCGTCGACGTCAACACCGCGAGCGCAAGCCTGCTGGGCTACGTGTCGGGCATTACGCCGAGCGTAGCCAAGAACATCGTGGCCTACCGCGAGGAAAACGGCGCCTTTACCGATCGCCGCCAGCTCAAGAAGGTCCCCAAGCTGGGACCCAAGGCGTACCTCAACGCCGCAGGTTTCCTGCGCATCAGCGGCGGCAAGAACCCGCTCGACGCGACAAGCGTCCACCCCGAAAGCTACGAGGTGGCCACGGCCGTCCTGGAGCGCGCCGGCGTTGCGGCAAGCGAGCTCAGCCGCGGCGGCGTGCCCGATATCGAGCGCCGCCTGGGCAGCATCTCGGCGCTGGCAAGCGACCTGGACTGCGGCACCCTCACGCTCATCGACATCGTCAACGAGCTCAAGAAGCCCGGTCGCGACCCGCGCGACGACGCGCCCGAGGTAGTCTTTAGCCGCTCGGCGCTTTCGATCGACGACCTGGAGCCCGGCATGGAACTCAAGGGCACGGTGCGCAACGTCGTCGACTTTGGCGCCTTCGTCGACGTGGGCGTGCACCAGGACGGCCTCGTGCACATCTCCAAGCTGGCCAACCGCTTCGTCAAGCACCCCAGCGACGTGGTGCGCGTCGGTGACACGGTCAAGGTGTGGGTTGAAAAGGTCGATCGCGACCGCAAGAAGATCTCCCTCACCATGGTGCAGGGGAAGTAAACCGCCAAGCAAGGGTCCCCCCTCTCGCGACGTGCAAAATCGCGAGTATTCTGCAAATTCCACCGTTCCGGATGCCCCTCAGAGACGAAAAAGCAAGAAACAGCCCCCGTTTTAGCGTCATCAGAGCCAAAACGGGGGCTGTTCCATGCTTCACCCAGCTGGTAAAAGCCTTTACCTTGCTGAATACTCTCAATTTTGCACGGCGCAGGCGGGGGTACCTTTGTCCACGGCAGGATATGGAAGCCTATCACCAACCTACCGGCAAGTTCGTGTCGGCAGCCCCGGCCTTTCCTTTGCCTAGCGCGACCCTCGCGAAGCGCGTGAGCGATAGGGAAAGGAAAGGCCGGGGCGAACAACCCGCGGCGCAGCCAGTGTTCGCGTTACGGCAGGATATGGAAGCCCAAAGCGGCGATATCCTTGGCAAAGCCGCGCACGGTATCGAGCGAAACCTCATACGGGTCGCGACCGATGTTCTTGCGCTTGGCCAGGATGCTGTTGGGCACCGTGATGATCTGACAGCCGCATCCTTCCGCCTGGTAAATATTGATAAGCTCACGCGTGGACGCCCACAGGACCTCGCAGTTGGGCTTGGCGGCGGCCTTCTTGACCGACTCCGTCATAAACGGAATGGGATCGACACCCGTGTCGGCGATACGGCCGGCAAAGAGCGAGATGATGGACGGCGTCTCGGCGTCGACAGCGTCGACCATCTCGTCGACCTGCGCAGGCGTAAAGATGGTGGTGACGTTGACCTTAATGCCGTCGGCGGAAAGCTTGCGCACCAACTCGGCCGTGGACTCACCCTTGGTGGTCACGCACGGAATCTTGACGTAGACGTTCTCGGCCCAGGCAGCAATCTCGCGGGCCTCGACCTCCATGGTCTCGACGTCGTCGGCAAAGACCTCAAACGACACGGACACATCGGTGATGTGGGCCAGGACCTCCTTGGCAAACGCGCGGTAATCCGTCACGCCGCCCTTCTTCATAAGGGACGGGTTGGTCGTGAAACCCTGAACGTTGCCGCTCTCGTACATGTCGAGCATGCCCTCGAGGTTTGCACCGTCAGCGAACACCTTGATTGCCATCTGCCTGATTCCTTTCGTTAGCATACGGCCGATAAACTGCTAAACACTTTATCTACGTTTATCAAGGCGTGAACTGCGGTTTTTTATCTTCTCGGCGAACGGTTTTGCAGATTTACCATTTTTATATCGACCCCCCAGCGGCAAAACGTTTTTGCCGATCATTGCGTTTGATTCCGTTCACGGAACAGAAGCAGCGCCTCGCCGGCTCATATTCACAATCGCTCCAAAGCAAAAAGCGGTGACGCCTCGATTGAGACGTCACCGCTTCCGTGTAGGAGCCGGTTATCGGAGCTCCGCCCGATTAGGGCTTAACGTATGCCTTGATTACTCTTCCTCAACGTGATTGATCACAGCACCCTTGGTGTGGATGAAGTTGGGGACGAAGGCGACGATCAGAAGGACAGCAAGAATCGCGTAGACACCGGTGGTACCGAAGGCCTCGGCAGCGCGGCCGAGCGTAATACCAATGACGGAGAAATCGAAGTCGCCGAACGTAGTGTTCTTGAAGCCAAAGACGTCAAGAACGGGCAGGAGCAGGGCCGGGGCAAAGGTGATGAGCAGGCCGTTGACGAAAGCGCCAAGAGCTGCGCCCTTGCGACCGCCGGTAGCATTGCCGTAGATGCCTGCGGTAGCACCGCAGAAGAAGTGGGGAACCATGCCCGGGATGATGAAGATGCCCAGGGTAGCGCCCACGATGAACATACCGACCACGCCACCGATGAAGGATGCGACAAAGCCGAGGATGACGGCGGTGGGAGCATAGGGGAAGAAGACGGCGCAGTCGACGGCGGGGATGGCACCGGGGATCAGCTTGTTGGAGATGCCCTGGAAAGCCGGGACCAGGTCGGCAAGGATCATACGAACGCCGTTATAGACGATGGTGACACCAACGGCAAAGGACAGGGCACAGGTCAGGGCATAGACAATCACGTTGTCGCCGCCAGCGGTCTTGGTAACGACCGCAGGATCTGCGATGTAAGCGGCGAAAGCGGTAACCAGGTAGAAGAAGGCCATGGTAAGAGCCGTGGAGATGGTAGTGTCGCGCAGGAAGGCGAACTTCTCGGGAACCTCGATCTTCTCGGTGCTGTTCTCCTCGGCGTCCTTAGCAAAAAGCGTACCGACTGCAGCGGAGATGTAATAGGCGAGTGAACCGAAGTGGCCCATGGCGATTTCATCGCCATCGGTAACCTTCTCGGTGAAACGCTGACCAACGGCGGGAAGCATAGCGCTCACGAGGCCCAGGAACATGCCGCCCACGATGACAAGCTGGACATCCTGGAAGCCAGATGCCTGCAGAACGGCAGACAGCAGGCAGGCCATAAACATGCTGTGATGGCCCGTCAGGAAGATGTACTTAAACTTGGTAAAGCGGGCAATGATAATGTTCACGACATAGCCGAGAATCAGGATCATCATGGTCTGAACGCCGAGGACGCTCTGAGCCATCGAAACAACGACCTCGTTGTTGGGCACGACGCCGGTGATGTGGAAACCGGTCTCGATGAAGGTACCCAGCGGAGCAAGGTTCTCCTGAACAACAGCGGCGCCGGCGGACAGCATGATGTAACCAAGAATGGGCTTCAGGGTGCCCGTCATCACCTTGTGGGCAGGACGCTTAAGCGCGACAAGGCCCACAAAGGCAAATAGACCCATAATCCACGCTGGCTTGGTCAGAATCGATTGGATAAACTCAAGTATGGGAAGGATGGCTTGCATCTGCGCTTCCTTTCTCTCTAACGTGGGCGCGTTTCCCTCTTCCACAGGGAACCGCCCTTTTTTGTGCCGCTTTAGGCGTTAGCGGCGGCCGCCTTGATTGCCTCGAGGGCGTCTTCGCGGATCTTCTTCTTGTTCACATAGCTGCGAACGATCACAACGTTGCCGTGGAGCTCGGGGGCGAGTTCTTTAACGGTGATGAACAGATCCGGATTTGCGGAAGAAGCACCGTTCAGGTCCATAGACTCAACGTCGGCCTTGATGCCCTCCTCCTCGCAAAGCTCCTCGACTTTGCCAGCGAGCATCAGGCTGGACCCGATGCCGTTTCCGCATACGGTGATGATATGCATGGCAACCTTCCTCTCCTACACGTGACGGTTTTCCGTCTATCCAAAAGCGGCGACGCATCGCCGTGCCATTAAGGCCTAAAAGAATGAACGCATG
The DNA here is from genome assembly GCA_905207015.1 of uncultured Collinsella sp. Classification (GTDB taxonomy): domain Bacteria; phylum Actinomycetota; class Coriobacteriia; order Coriobacteriales; family Coriobacteriaceae; genus Collinsella. The sequence continues at coordinate 10,026 of CAJLJQ010000013.1, forward strand.
GTCTCCAAAACCTGCTCGGGCGTATCGCGTGCGCTGAGCTTGGCAACGCAGTCCTCGTCCTCGAACATCTGCGAAAGCTCCGCCAAGCAGCCAAGATGAGCCTTGGGGTCGGGTGCGCAAATACCCACGAGCACGTGAACCGGATCGAAATCCTCGTGTCCAAACGCAATGGCAGGGTCAAGCGTGACGATACAGATCCCCGCTTCACTCACATTGCCATCTGCCTGAGCGTGGGGCATGGCGATGCCCTCTTCCAAGACCATATAGGGGCCGAATTTGTGAACCGATGAAATCATGGCGTCAACATAGCTCTGGTCGCATTTGCCAGCGTCTACGAGCAACTTACCGCATGCCTTGATCGCTTCCTCCCAGTCGGAGGCCTCGACGTGGCAGGCAACAAGCTCGGGCTTAAGAAGATCGGTCAGCATGCTCGTCCCCTACTCCTCGGGCAGGATATGAAAACCAAGCGCCTGAATGTCGCGGGCAAAGCCCTTGACCGTATCAAGCGAGTACTCAAGCAAATCTTTCCCGAAATTCTTGCGCTTGGCAAGAAGGGCATTGGGGACCGTAATGATCTGACAGCCAACGGACTCCGCCTGGAAGATATTGAGGACCTCGCGCGTAGACGCCCAGAGAACCTCGGCAGCAGGCTTAACGGCAGCCTTCTTTACGGACTCCGCCATGAGGGGCAGCGGATCGACGCCGGTATCGGCAATGCGACCGGCAAAGATGGACAGAATAGAGGGGGTCTCAGCAGAGACGGCATCGACAAACTCGTCGACCTGCTCGGGCGTGAAGATAGTGGTGACATTCACCTTGATGCCGTCGGCAGAAAGGCGCTTGACCAGCGCGGCAGTGGACTCACCCTTGGTGTTGAGCGCCGGGATCTTAACGTAGACGTTGTCTGCCCAGGTTGCGATCTCGCGAGCCTCGGCTTCCATACCCGCCTCGTCGTCGGCGAATACCTCAAAAGAGACCGACACATCAGTAATGTGCTCAAGAACCGTCTTGGCAAAAGCGCGGTAGTCGGTCACGCCGCCGGCCTTCATAAGGGAAGGATTGGTCGTGAAGCCCTGAACGTTGCCATTGTCATGCATGTCAAGCATACCCTCGAGGTTAGCGCCGTCGGCAAACACCTTGATCGCCATGTTCGGTCCTTTCTCATCTAACACTATTGCTATCGAAAGCCTTCTTCTTTGTTTCAAAAGCTTTTCGGTTTTCTTTTATAAACCATTTCAAAAGCTATCGAAAGCTCAATTGTCAACTTTCCGTGAACGGTCGAATATCGGGCGTGAACGTACTTCTTTTGGGCGGCACCTTCAGAATGAGACTCTTTATAGCCCGTTTACGTGCGAACTATCTGCTACGCATGCATTTGTGACATGCCATTCCGTTCTTTTGATTCATTCGAATTTGCCTTGTTCTTTTCATATCGATACGTTATATTTCGATTACGAAAGGCGCATCTTTTACCTTTTGTTCAAAAGGAGCGGCATATGGCATCTACTTCAGACCTTTCACCGGCCGAGCGTCAGCGATTTATCATGAATTGGCTGGCCGAAAAGCCAAATATCTCGGTATCCGACATCGTTCGCCGTTTTTCGGTTTCGGAAGTCACCGCACGACACGACCTCATCTCGCTGGAATCCGAAGGCAAGCTGCGTCGCGTACGCGGCGGAGCGGTATCGCTTTCTCGCTCCAACGCAATCTCGTATCCCGAGGAGCGCATCAATGTCCAAGTCGAGGCCAAGGAAGCCATCGCCGCAACCGCAGCAACTCTTGTTGATGATGGCGATGTTCTGGTAATTGATATCGGCACCACAGGCTTTTACTTCGCTAAGGCCCTCATGGACAAGCGTGAGATCACCATTATCACCGGCGATCTTGCAATCGCGAACTACGCCAGCTTCAATCTCCCCAATGCTTCGGTAGTGCTGCTGGGCGGCTCCGTGCGCAAGGGCCACCTCTATCTCGCGGGCGCACTAACGCTCGACTGCATGAGCAAACTACATGCCGACAAGGCGTTTGTCAGTGCCGACGGATTCCACCCCGACCACGGTTTTACCGTCGAGCACGACTTCTCGGCCATGATCAAGCATATGTACCTTACCAACTCAAACCAGGGCTACATGATGGTTGACCAGGGAAAGTTCAATAAGACCAGTTTTTATCAGTCCGCGCAGATCGATGACCTCGACGGCATCATCGTTGATGGAGACGACGAGGGCATCATGACGGCGGCGATCGAGAGCAGTCGCAGTCATCCCAAGCTCTATATTGCAAAATAGCTCAAATGGCCGGGTCGCCCCCACTGCGGGCGACCCGGCCATTTATTAAATCAACCCAAAATGGCGCATCGCTGTGACGGTGCCATCGTGTGCGACATCGTCGGTCACGTAGTCGGCGACTGCCTTGACCTCGGGCATGGCGTTGCCCATGGCTACAGCCGTCTCGACGGCGGCGAGCATACCCAGATCGTTGCCGGAATCGCCAAAGCCAAAGGTGCGCGCGTTGCCGGTGCGACCCAGGTATTCCAGCGCTCGCGCCACGCCCACGCCCTTGTCGATGCCCTTGGGGCTCAACTCGCGATTTGTTTGCTGGGCTCACTTGGAAGAGCGGCGGTAAACGCATCTCCCGGTTAATCCGGCACCGCCGAAGCGAACCCCACACACGCCCTCCGGCAAGCGGCACGCGCCCGTCAACGCAAAGGTCCGGCGGGACGCACCTAGCATCCCGCCGGACCGCCACTCGTCCAGGAGGCCGCCGCGACGAGCCCCTAGATCTTCGCAAGCTCCTCGGAGATGACGCGGCAGACGTCCTCAGCCTGAGGCATCACGCCGTACATCTCGAAGAAGCCGTGGTCGCAGCCGCGATAGCGAATCGCGGTGACGTCAACGCCCGCATCCTGCAGCCTCTTCGCGAATAGCTCGTCCTGATAGCGCAGGTAGTCATACTCGGAAGAGATGATGACCGTGCGGGGGAACGCGCTCACGTCCTCCGCGAACAGGGCAGACACCCTCGGGTCGAGCATCTCCTCCGCATTGCCGTTGGTATACATCACTGGCAGGTCGTCGTTGGCGTTGCGGATGCGATCCACCCTGCTCAGAGCCTCGGCCCTCTGGTCGTTCACGATCTCATAGAGGTCATAGGACCATTCCTCCGGAACAGGGCCGCCGTCGACGAGCGGATACAGCTCGGCCACGAGCTTGATCCTGTCCGCATGGGACCCGTCGAGGACGACGGCGTTGGTCAGGCTTCCGCCCGCGGAGTCGCCAGCCACGGCGACCCGCGTCGCGTCGACACCCAGCTCATCCGCATGCTCGACAAGCCAGTCGAGCGTCTTCACGCAGTCCTCGACACCACCGGGGAACATCGTCTCGGGAGACAAGCGGTACTCCGGGTAGATCGCGACGCAGCCCGTTCGCTCCGCGATGTCGCGCAGGCAGTTCTCGTACTGGCCAATGTTGCCCACCATGAAGCCGCCGCCGTGGATGAACACGAGCGCGGCGGAGCCGCACCCGTGGCCCTCGGGCGTGAAGACGTGCAGGGGAATGCCCCTGTCGCCAAAGTTCATGACGACGGTCTTCTTGGCGACGTTCGAGCCCCTCACGACATGGGTCTCCTTGTTGGGAGCGGAGCGCCACGCGATCACGTCCACCGGCCCCGCCGGCGCCGGGCCGGCGGCGAGCTTCGCATGGGCGCGCGCGTAGACGCGCGGATCGAGCACGCGCTCGCGCTCGTCTCCCGGCACGGGCTTCAGCAGGAGCTTCAGCCCGTTGGGCTCCACGACCTCCCTAGATCCACGCTCAAGCACTTCAAGCTCGGAAGTGGGGTACTTCCTCTCCTCGGTGCCCATGGCTAGCCGATCTTCAGCTCGTCAAGCTTGGCGTCAAGCTTGGCCATCTCATCGGCGGAAAGCTCCCACTCGAACGTCTCGCAGTTCTGAATCGCGTGGGCGTCCGTGCGCACGCCAACGAGCGCGGTGCCCACGTACTCCTTCTGGGTGCTCCAGTTCACGGCGACCTGTGCCACGGGCTTGTCATGAGCCTCGGCGATCTCGTCCATGACCTTGAGCAGCTCCTGGACGCGCGAGAACTTGGGCTCCTGGAAGTAGTCGTAGAAGCCGCCACGAACATCGCCCTCCTCGAACTTCGGCAGCTCGCGGAACTTGCCCGACAGGATGCCCGCGCCAAGGGAGCCATAGGTGAAGGAGTCAATGCCACGCTCGTAGCCCCACTTGATAAGGTCCTCGGAGGAGCGGTCGACCATGGAGTAGGGCGGCTGCTGGACGTCGACCTGAGCGACCTTCTCGCACTCCTCGATCATCTCGGTCGTGAAGTTGGAGACGCCGATGTGGCGAATCTTGCCTTGCTCCTTGAGGAGCTGGAGGGCGCACATCGTCTCGGAGAACGGGGTCTTGGCGTCGGGCCAGTGCACGAAGTAGAAGTCGATGTAGTCGGTGCGGAGATTGCGCAGCGAGCTCTCGACCTCCCTCATGATGTTCTTGAACGAAGAGTCGCGGTCATAGCCGGCGGCGCTGGTGATCAGGCCAACCTTGGTCGAGAGCAGGTAGCTCTCTCGGTCGACGCCCCTGAGCGCGTTGCCGACGACCTTCTCGGACGCGCCGTTGCCATAGCACGGCGCGGTGTCAATGAGGTTGACGCCGTGATCGAGCATGGTGCGGATGGCGGACATGCTGGCGGCGTCATCGTTCTCACCAAAGGAGTCGCCGCCGATCGCCCAGGTGCCCACGGCGAGCTGGGAGACGTCAACGTCGGAGTTCTTGAGGTGCGTGTAGCGCATATTCTCTCCTTCTAATGGGGCGGCACGCGTCGAATGTCCTCGATCGCGTGCCGCCAGGAATTGCCTTGAACAGGCTTCGGATGATCCGGAAACCGCCTTACACGATGCCCACGAGGCCGAGGACGAGCGCCAGAACCATGATGCCGACCAGGATGATGTTGACGTTCACGTTCTTCTTGCGCAGGAGCCAGAGGACGACGAGCGTAAGTCCCAGAGGCACGATGCCCTTGAAGATCGAGTCGAGGTAGGTCTGGATCATGACGGGGTCGGAGTCCTGAACCGGAATGGACAGGATCGTGTTGAATTGGACGTTCGCCGCGGTCATGGCGCCGATCATCACCAGGCCGATCGTGGAGGTCGCCTTGGTGATGAGCTTCATGAGACCACCCTCGTACATCTCGGAGATGAAGTTGGTGCCCATGCTGAAGCCGAGGTAGGTCATGAAGTATCGGCAGAGGATCGACGGGATGTTGTAGATCAGCAGGAACATGATCGCGCCGAGGGGCGAGCCGCTCATGGCGAGGTTAATGCCGATGCCGGCGGCGATAACACGCAGGACGCCCCAGAAGATTGCGTCGCCGATGCCGGACATCGGGCCCATCAGGGAGACCTTGATACCGTCGATGGACTCGGTGTCGAAGTCTTCGTGCTGCGAGTTCTCCCTCTCCATGGAGGCGACGAGGCCCATGGCGAACGTGCCGACGTTCTGGGTAATGTTGTACCAAGTCGTGTGACGCTTCATGGCGTCGGCACGAGCCTCGGGGTCATCGGCGTAGTAGCGGTTAAGCGCGGGCTGGACGGAGTACAGCCAGCCGTCGGCGCCAGCCTTGACGGAACCGCCGGCGCAGGAAGCGAACACGGAGAAGGAGCGCAGGAAAATGCTGTTGAGCATCTTCTTGTCTTCAGGGCTCACATTCTTGGTCAGGTTGCTCATGCGAAGAAATCCTCCTCGTCGCTGGTTACAGAGTCGCCGGAAACGGCCTGGGTGGCCACTCCCTTCTTGGTGAGATCGAAGATCTCCTTGTCGCGGAGGGCGGAGGCAACCGCGATGATGACACCGAGAACTGCGATGGCGATCATCGGGAGGCCGAGGTACTGGTAGAGCGTAAAGCCCAAGAAGAAGTAGATGCTGAGCTCGGTGCTCCACAGCATCTGGAGCAGGAGCGCCATACCAACGGCGGGCAGGAGGGCACCCACGGCGTTGAGGCCGCTCATGACATTGGCCGGAATCTGGTTGACAATGGCGGCAACGGGCTCGGCGCCAAGGTAAACGCCGAGGAAGGCGATGAGGCCAAAGGCGGCGTACTTAACGAACCAGAGAACGAAGTGCTGAAGCGCGAGGCCCTTCTCGTTGCCCTCGGCGGCCATCTTGTCAAAGGTGGCTGCGAAGAACGCGAGGAACACGTTGTTCATGAAGATCGAGAGAAATGCGGTGACGACGCCCACGGGAACGGCCAGTGTGATGGCGGCACCCTGGTCGATACCAGCGCCAACGGTGAAGGCGACGGCGAGGGCGGTCGCGGTAACAGGCTCGGCGGAGATAGCGCCACCAATGTTAACCGCGCCCATGAAGATCGCCTCGAGAGAGGCACCGATGATGACACCGGTCTTGACGTCGCCCATCAGGAGGCCCGCAACGAGACCTACCACGAGAGGACGCTCGATCATGCACTGACCAAGAACCCAGTTGCCGCCGTAACAAATCAGCACGGTCAACCAGGCCATTATTGCCAACCCAACCATTTGACTTCCTTTCTTTCATTTCATTTGGCCGCCTGGCCAAATCCCCTTATTTCCCCGCCGCCTCGATCAGACTCTTGAGAGGAGTCTTGGGATTGGACGGGATAAGCTGATGGAAAACCGGAATACCCTGCTCGCAAAGCTCCTTCGCGGCCTCGAGCTCATCCGGGTTGAGCATGATCGTGGAGTTGAGGGCGACCTTGCTATCCGGATCGGACTTGTCGAAGCGGCCGACGTTGGCAACGTTCACGCCCTCAATCTTGCCCGGCGCGCCCTTAACGAGCTCAAGCACGTCACGCACGCAGTTGGTGAGCGCGAAGATGCGCATGGAGTCCGCGCGCGGATCGTTCGCGATGCGGCAGGCATCCGGAACGTCCTTGACGAGGAGTTTCTGGCCCGCCGGCGTACCCATGGAAAGCGTCATGCGAAGGGCGTCGCTCTCCACGGCGTGCTTGTTGGCGACGATGATCCTGGTGGTGTTGAGCTCCTTGGTCCACACCAGGGCGACCTGTCCGTGAATCAGACGGTCATCGACTCGAACCTGAACAATCATTGCTTCCTCTCTCTACTTGTTAGTACTCTCTAATCAAAGAAGTCTCCCTCGGACTCCTCGTTGTCCGCGGCCTTGCTCGGAGGCTCGACGACCTGCATCGTCGCCCTCGCCAGCTCGACGCTCTGCTTGATCGAATCTGCCGTGACCGGCTCGGCGCCGAGGAGCGTCTCGATCACGAGGCCGAGGTTCATACCGGTGACGTGGACGATCCCGCGCTTCTCCGGCTCCATAAGGACGACCTTCTGGAAGACGGAACCACCGTAGATGTCGGTGAAGATGATGGCCTCGTCCTCAGGGCCCACCGAGTCAATAAAGGCCTGGATGCGAGGGGTGAAATCGGAGTCGTCCACGTAGCAGTCAACTGCCTCCACCATGTCCGCCATGCCGGTCAGGATTCCGATCGAGCTCCTGATTCCGCTTGCGAGGTGGCCGTGCGACGCGACAAGAACTTTCTTCATCGAGTCTCTCCTAGAGCGAATAGTGGTTGGGGTTCAGAAGCTGGATCTTGCTGACGACGAACGCGCGCATGTCGGGGGCGGCGTCCATCAGGAGGCCTATGCCGTTGCCGTCGTTCTTACCGGAGTTGATGTCCTTCTCGAAGGCGCGGTACATGGAACGGAAGTACTCCGTGGCGATGTTGAACTTACTCATGCCGAGGTTCACGGCCTCCTGGAGCTGCTCGTCGGGGATGTCGGAGCATCCGTGCATGACGAGGGGGACGCTGACGGCCTCCCTGCAGGCCTTGATGCGCTCCATGTCGAGGTTCGGGACCTTGACATAGGGGCCGTGGGCATTGCCGACGGCGATGGCGAGCGAGCCGCAACCGGTGCCCTCGACAAACTCCTCGGCGAGGTTCGGGTCGGTGTAGTGGTCGCTGTTCACGAAGTCGTTGGCGTCAGAGCCGTTGCCGACATGGCCGAGCTCGGCCTCGATGTCGACGTCGAAGATCTTGGCGACCTGGACGACGTCCTTCGTGAGCTGGAAGTTCTCCTCATAGGGAAGTGAGGAGCCGTCGACCATGACGGATGGGAAGCCGGCCTTGACGCCCTTGACGGCGATCTCGTAACCAGCGGAGTGATCCTGGTGGACGGCGACGGGCACGCTCGCGCGCTCGGCGTAATAGCGGGCGGCGAAGGCGATGATGTCGAGGGCGCAGTGGTCCTCGAAGCCAGGCCAGTACTGGATGATGATGGGCATGTGCTCATCCTCGGCGGCCTGGATCGCATAACGGATGGTCTCCGTATTGATGACGTTAATCGCGGGCACGCCATAGTGGTGCTCGGTCGCATGTTGAAGAAGCTCGTTGACCTTGATGAGTGACATCTTTGTCTTCCTTTCACCTGAATAATCATTGGATCGGACAGTTCTCAGCTCGTCAGCTGGTTGAACACGAAGCGAAGCGCGAGGCAGGCAGGCGCTTGCGAGGCGCGGTGGAGCCTATGCGGCCGCCTGGCCCTCAGGCTGCGGCGCCGCGCTTCGACGCCATAGCACGTACGCCACAAGAGCAGCGACTGCAGCAATCGTTGAAGCGAGGGCGAAGGCCAGGAAACCCGCGTGCGTGCCGAGCGCATCGCACGCCCAACCGCCAAACAGGTTCGCAACCACGACGGACAGACCGCTCTGGACCATCGCGAAGGCGCTCTGACCTCGAGCGCGACAATCCTCGTAAGTGTGGTTGGCAATGTAGGTAACGCAGGAGTAGTAGACGGTCATGTAACTCACGCTCTGCAGCAGCTGGCCGCAGACCATGACCGGGACGATGCCGGTGCCCACAAGCACGAGCCTGAGCGCCGCCATGAAGCAGGAAAAGATCAGGAGGTTCATCTCGCCGAAGCGCCTGACCAGCTTGGAGGAAACGAGCAGGATGGGGATCTCGCTCGCAGCGGAGACCGCACTCAGGACGCCCACGAGGTTCTGACCCTCGCCAAGCTCGACCGCGCAGCGGCCCAAGAACGCCCCGATGAAGCCAATCGCGGCCGAACTGATGAAGGCGAAGACCAAGACGAAGGCGATCTCATTGCTGGTGAACAGCGAGAGGAGGCCCTTTCCGTGGGAGACCTTGGGATCGTCCGCGGCATTGGCGCGAATTCCCGCCTCGGGGAGGCGCCACATGTGAGCCGCGAAGACCACCAGCGCGGCGGAGACCACCGTGAACTGGATTTGAGGAGCCATGTCGAGCAGCCGACCGACGATCAGGACGACGATGGCATAGCCGATAGTGCCACCCATGCGAATGCGAGAAAAGTCCAGGCCAGAGCGATCCGCGAGCTCGATGACGAGGGAGTCGCTCAGGGGCAGGAGCCCCGAGAAAAACGCCGAGAATGCAAAGGTTACGAGAAGGACCGGGAAGAACGTCGACGCCAGGTAATACAGCGGAGCGAGTACCGCCGCCGCAAGGCAGAGGGCCACGATGACCGCGCGGCGGCGCCCGAGCTTGTCGGCGATCGTCGACCAGAGCGGCTGGATGGCGAGCGCACACACCGGGGTCGCCGCGAGGAGAATGCCGGTCTGGGCCGCGCTGAGGCCGAGGCTCGTGTAGTGAGCGGAGAGAAACGGCGAGTACACGCCCGCGCAGACCCAGTAGAGTACGTTCGCGAAGAACAGCGAAGTCATGCTTGCGTTTGTCTTGGCGTTGTGCATCGTGCTTCTCCCTTCTTGCTCGCCGGGTGCCTGTCTGGGCTTCGAAGTGATTCACCATCTAGCGTGAAACGGAGTTGCGAGGCGTTGAAACAATGTTCTGTTGTTTCATCGTTTTCGTGCCGTTGTTTCACGGCTCATAAGATAGCAGCTCAAGCTGAGATTGCGCCGAGGAAGTACCGATTTACCGTGAACGGTAGGAAATCAGCGGTGAAACGCTATTTCACCGCTGATGAAACATTTTGCTTATTTTTCACCTCTCTTGACCTAAGATACAAAGCAAGCTAGGACCAAGGAGTAACCATGGATAAGACAGGGGATGTGCTCAGCCACATCTGCGCGGTCATGAGCAGCCTATCCCCCTCGGAGAAGGCAATCGCAACGTATGTGCTCGACCACCCGTCGGATGTCGCAACGATGACCGTCCGCGAACTCGCCGCAGAAACCGGTACGTCACCGGCGTCTGTTTCGAGATTCGCAAGGACGCTTGACTACCGAACCTATTCGGACATGCGTCTGGCGCTCGGCATATCCATCAGCAGGGCATCCGGCGAAGAAAAGGCCACGGACGGCAGGATTACTCTGGACGACGTCGAGGGCTCCATCAAGTACGTCCTGTCTCACAAGGTCAAGGAGCTCTCCCAAACCGCCTCGCTCATTGACTCCGATGACTTTTCGGCAGTCGTCAATCTGCTCCACAACGCCAACCTCGTCCTGATCGCGGGCGTCGGCAACTCGATTAACATGGGCGTAAACGCGGCGTTCAAGCTCTCGCAGGTTGGAGTCAGAGCGTTTTGCCCCAGTACCACCGAAGCCATGGTCTCCGTCGCAACCAGCCTCAAGGAGAATGACGTTCTGCTCGTCATTTCGACGTCCGGATACTCGAAGCGCCTCGTCAACATATTCGACTCTGCCGAGGATTCGAACACCCCCATCATCATGATCACAGACAACCCGGATACGCCGCTCGCGAAGCGTGCCACGCATATCATCCGAGCCATCTCGCGAGATCAGGCCATCACCGGAACCGAGATCGCCTTCTCGCACAGCTCGATCAACTTCGTCATCGAGCTGCTGTTCCTCTTCCTGACCTCTTGCTGGGATGACCCGGTAGAGTTTAACAGGATCATCTCGAAGAATCTCATGGGAGACAAGCAATACAGCTAGGACGACGCACGCCGGCGCACCGATGCCCAGACCGAAACGGGAGGACCCCTTGATAAAGCTCATCCTCGCAGACATGGATGGGACCCTGTTGCCGTTTGGCTCAAGGGTCGTATCGGAGCGCACGCACAGCGCGATTCTTTCGGCGCTCGATGCGGGCATCGCGTTCGGCCCCGCAAGCGGGCGCGACTACGCCGACCTGGCCGATGCCTTTGACGGCGACGCGCGCTGTTTCTCGACCGGCATCATGGCCAACGGAAAGAAGGTCTTCTCCAGCGGCGAACTCGTGTTCAAAAAGACGCTCTCGACGGAGGCCCTCGTCAAGCTCGATAGCGCTGTACGCCCCTACGCGGGGACGTCACTCTGGCTAGTCGCCGATGTCGATGAGACAGGCAAGCGCTGCGAGCAGTTCCTCTGCGCCGTCGAGCCTGGCGACGAATTCGCCCTGGAAGTCGTTAAGGACTCCGGAAGAGACATGGCGCTCGGAGACGTGCCCACGAACCGTGACGTCATAACCGCCGGCATCTTCGTCAACGTCAGCTCCGCCCCGACGGAAGTCGTTCGGAGTCGATGCAAGGAAGCCTGCCCAGAACTTGATTTCCCCTCGCCCGTCCCATTCTTCCTCGATGTTGTTCCGGCTGGCTGGAGCAAGGTAAACGGACTCGACGCGCTTCTCGGCAGCCTTGGGGTCACGCTGGACGAGGTCGCTTTTATCGGAGACTCGGAAAACGACGTGACGCTCCTCGAAAAGGTGCCGAACTCCTACGCAGTCGCGGGCGCGATGCCAGAGGCGAAGGCCGCGGCCCATCACCTGATCGGGAACGCAGCCGAGGACTCCGTCGCGAAGCTCATCGAACAGATTGTCCAGCAGCGAGGCTAGGGTTCCGCCAGCGTGGCATGCGCCGCGTGCCTCGTCATCCGTTCGTGGCGCGCTACCTCGTGACGATCCAGAGCGTGGCCATCGTCGCGACGCCGATGCCTACGATGAGCGCGGCCCACAGGACGCGGACCACGGGGTTCATGTCGCCCGTCACCACCATGTCGTTCGCGTGCCAGAACCAGCTCTCGTTTCCCTTGCGCATGATGCACTCCCTTAGCCTCGATTACGCCATCTATGGCCGAGCAATCGCAGGTCACGTGCCATAGATTTGCCCTACGCCCAGCTTTCAGTTCTGTAAGGCGGCGGGAGCCTGTGCGAGGCCCCGAGTCCTGAGGCCGTTGCAATGAAAATGGGAATCAAGGGGCACGCATCAATCATATGGGTTCCTTTCGAGGGCGATGGCAAACGAAGCATCCATCATATAATGGAGCGACGCAACCAGAGAGGTCACCCATGGAATTTTATGCAAGCTGCCCCGAGGGCTTTGAATCCGCACTCGCCGACGAGCTCAAGTGGCTCGGGCTTTCGCATGTCCGCCGCCTGAAGGGCCGCGCTACGTTTGAGGGCGAGCTCGAAGAAGGCTACCGCGCCTGTCTGTGGTCGCGCCTGGCCAGCCGCGTGTTTGTGGTGCTCGGACGCTTTGAGGCACAGGATGCCGACGAGCTGTACGATGCCGTTTACGACATTGCCTGGGAAAACATCGTCCGCTGCGGCGCCACCATTGCCATCACTGCCCGTGGTGTGACCGAGCAGCTGCGCAACACGCGCTTCTCGGCTTTGCGCGCCAAGGACGCACTGTGCGACCACCTGGCCGAGGTCACGGGCCGTCGCGCCGATGTCGATGCCGCCGATCCCGACGTTCACCTGCTGCTTTCGCTGCGTCAGCTCCGTGCGAGCATAAGCCTGGACCTTTCGGGCGATCCGTTATTCAAACGCCTGCCGCCTGCCGCGACCCGCGCCGGCGAGGGTACGCACGTGCTGCGCCCCGACTACGCCGCCCTGGTGCTTTCGCAGGTCGGCTGGACCGCGCTATGCGAGCGCGAGCTGACGGCCGACGATTACGAGAACGAGGCTCTGCCCACGCTGGTCGACGCCTCATGCGCCGGCGGCGGTCTGCTGCTGGAAGCCGTGAATATTCTGACCGACCGCGCCCCGGGTTTTGCACGCGAGCACTGGGGTTTTGAGGGCTGGCAGCTGCATGACGCCGCCCTGTGGGAGCAGCTGCTTGCCGAGGCGCGCGGGCGCGAGGCGGCAGCGCGCGAGCGCCAGGCGCGCATCGTGGCCGTAGATATCGACCCCGCCGCCCGCAAGACTGCCGAGCGCATGGTCAAGTGTGCCGGCTACAAGCGTTTTGTCGACTTTTGCGCCGCCAAGCCCGCCACCGTGCTGGACCATGCGGGCGCCGTCGCTGGCGCCGCCGTGGTCGCAAACACCACCGAAACCCCGCTTTCGCTCATGCACGACGCCATGACGTTGGTCGGCGAGCTGCGCCGCGCGCCCGAGCTTGCCTCGGCGCCGGTCGCCGCGCTCACCCGCGATGGCCTTATGGCCCGCGCGCTCCATGCCGAGCCCGCGCGCTCCATTGCCGTCATGCCCAACAACGAAGAGGCGACTATTGAGGTTTGGCCCTCGCTCGATCATGTCGCCGCGACATTTGAGCCTGCGACCAGCGCGGATACCGAGGGTGAGGCCGCGGATGTCGATTATGAGGCCGCCAACACCCCTATGCCCGAGCCCGCTGCCACGCTCGACCTGGGCGACGGCAAGCCGCTGCCCGTGCTCATCCCCGAGTCCGAGCAGTTCGCCAACCGCCTGCGCAAGAACGCACGCCTGCGCCGCAAGTGGGCCAAGCGCGAGGGCGTGAGCTGCTACCGCGTCTACGACGCCGACCTGCCCGACTACTCTGCCGCCATCGACCTGTACGAGGGTTGCCCGCAGACGCCGGGCCGCTGGCTCGTCATCGCCGAATACGCCGCGCCCAAGTCCATCGACCCCACACTGGCCCAAGCCCGTATGCTCGATATTCTGGCCATCGCGCCGCGTATCCTGGATGTTCCGGCCGAGCACGTGCACGCCAAGGCCCGCATGCGCTCGCGCGGCGGCTCGCAGTACGGCAAGCAGGGCGCTGGCAAGGGCGGCTCGGGCGAGCGCGCCAATATCGCACGCCGTCGCCTCCCGCTCATCGAAGAGGGCGGCCTTACCTTTGCCGTCAACTTTGACGACTACCTGGACGTCGGAATCTTCTTGGACCACCGCGTCACCCGCAACCTGGTGCGCGAGCACGCCAAGCAGGCGCGTCGCTTCCTCAACCTGTTTGCCTACACCGGCACCGCCACCTGCTACGCGGCCGATGGCGGCGTCGAGGAGACCGTGACGGTCGACCTCTCCAACACCTATCTGGACTGGGCCGAGCGCAACATGCGCCAGAACGGCTTTGTGGGATCGCAACACCACTTTGTGCGCGACGACGTGCTCGCCTGGATTCGCGACCAGCGCCAGACGCGCAACCGCTGGGACCTGATCTTTGTCGATCCGCCCACGTTTTCGAACTCGTCCAAGATGGGCCGCCGCACCTGGGATGTTCAGCGCGACCATGTTGAGCTTTTGGCCGGCGTATCGCGCCTGCTCGCACAGGGCGGCCATGCCATCTTTAGCTGCAACCTGCGAGGCTTCCGCCCCGAGACACGCAAGCTCGCGCGCGCAGGCGTGGTGCTGGAGGACATTACGGCGCAGACCATCCCCGAGGATTTCGCGCGCAACCAGAAGGTGCACCACTGCTACATCGTGCGCCGCCTGCCCATCGAGGACGCCATGGCCGAAGTCGGCTTTAGCGCCGAGGAAATTGCTGAGCGCGTCGAGGAACTGCGCAACCCCGGAGCCCGCAAGCCTCGCGCAGCATCGCCCGCGCACGCGCAGGCCGGCGTCCGAGGACCGCACGGCGACGACATGCCCGCCTGCTCAGGCAAGCCCAAAAAGAAGAAGTTCTACGCCAGCAAGCCCAAGGGCAAATAAACAAAGTTGCGGTGGAATAGTTCCTAAAAATGCCTGGTAAAGGCCCAAACAGGAACTATTTCACCGCAGCTCATAGTGGGATGGCGGGTGCCGTCCTACCCTTGGGTGACCAGGCGATAGCCAATACCCACGTGCGTTTGGATATAGTGCGGGTGCGCGGGATCGGACTCGATCTTTTTGCGCAGCGTACCCATAAAGACGCGCAGGCTCGCCAGGTCGCTCTTGGTCGCCGTGCCCCAGATCTCGTGCAGGATAAATTGGTGCGTCAGCACCTTGTCGGCGTTGTGCGCCAGCAGGCACAAAAGCTTGTACTCGATCGGCGTCAGATGCAGTTCCTCGCCATCCATCATGGCGATGCCGGCATCAAAATCGATATGCAGCTCACCGGTATCGAACGAGCCCTCGGAGGCAACGCCGCCCGTTTGTGCATACGAAAGGCGCCTGAGCGTCGTGCGAATGCGCGCAAGCAGCTCCTCGACCGAAAACGGCTTGGTCAGGTAGTCGTCGGCACCGGCATCGAGCGCTCGGATCTTGTCCGCGTCCTCGCTGCGCGCCGAAACCACGATGATCGGCATGCCCGACCACGCGCGCACCGACTCCACCACCTTGACGCCGTCCATATCGGGCAGGCCCAGATCGAGCAGCACAATGCTCGGCGCCTGCGACGAAGCGGCGGCGATGGCGGCGTGGGCGGTCTCCACAGCCATATGGCGCAAACCGTGCGCCTCGAGCGCGGCGACGATAAGGTTGCGGACGGCGGGATCGTCCTCAACGACCAAGATGAGCGGTTTCACGGCAGAGTTCGGCACAGCGCTACTCCTTATCAAACGAAACGTCGGCGGCGGGAAGCTCAATCGTAAAGACCGAACCGTGCGGGTCCGCCGCGGTAACCTCTATGCTACCGCCATGTGCCAGCGCAATGGAGCGGCAGAGCGAAAGCCCCAAGCCCACACTGCGGCAGCTGTCGGCCAGGCCATGGTTGGCGGTGTAGAACGACTCAAAGATTCGCTCGCGGTCCTCGGGCGCAATGCCCGGGCCATCATCAGCAACCGAGCACGCCACGCATCCATCATGGACGCCAATCGAGATTACGATATGCGAGTCCGCAGGCGTATAGGTGATGGCGTTGTTCACCAGATTGACCACCAGCTGCACCATCAGGCGCGCGTCGACGTTGACGAGCGCCGGCTCATCGCACGCCACCACCTTAAGGTCGTGCTCGCGCACGGCCGGGTTCACGTGGCGCAGCGCCTCCTCGACGATATCGTCCATGAGCTCGAGCGTGGTCGACAGGCGCATACCGCCACCCTCGAGCTTGGTGATGGCGAGCAGATTCTCGACAGTGGCGTTGAGCCATTGCGCGTCCGAGCGAATGGATAGGAGCATGCCGCGGCGTGTCTGGTCGTCGAGCACGGCCGTGCCGGTCGAGCCCTGGTCGAGCAACACGTCGGCATTACCCGAAATACTGGTGAGCGGCGTGCGCAGGTCGTGCGAGATGGAGCGCAGCAAGTTGGCACGCAGCTGTTCGTTTTTGGCGAGCACCGCCGCTTCCTCGCGAGCCTCCATGGCGCGGGCGCGATCGAGCGCCAGCTCGCCTTCGCTCACGATGGCATCGGCAAGCGTCCGCTCCTCAGGCGTCAGCGCATCGGGCTCGGCGACAATGGCGAACACCCCCACCACCGAGGCGGGATCGCCCGCGCGCACCATGGTGTCGCCCGAGCGCACGGTCAGGTATATGCCGTAGAACGCCGAGGCGCCATAGGTGGCATCGAGCGGCGTTCCCACATAGGCGGACGCCGAGAGCCGCGGCGGCATCTGCGGCGCCAGCTGGTGTACCGGCGCGGCATCGCCCACAGCCGTGTACGTCGTGCGCGGCAGCAGGTCATCGTTATCGGCATCGGCGCTATACCACACGACCGGACAGTCCGAAAGACGCGCCAGCTGCGTTGCCATAGCGTGCACAATCTGTTGCTGATCGCCACACCGCTGCAGCATGCGGTTGGTCTCGAGCACCATCTGCGTGCGACGGTCGCTGGCGGCAGCCTGCGCCAAGGCGCGGCGCAGGGCCAGCGCGATCGAGCTCGATACGAGCGAGACCGCAAACATGATAAAGAACATGCCGGGATAGACGCGGTCGATAAACGACAGCGCGTAGCGCGGGTCGACAAACAAGAAGTTGTAGAGCGCCACGGCGGCAGCCGAGCTCAGCAGGCAGTACAGGCGGCTCCAGGTAAAGAAAGCGCACAGCTGCACGGCGAACACATAGACGATCATGATGCTCGGCGCGAGCCCCGGATGGTCGAGCAGCGCGCCCACAATCGTCGCCGCGGCTAGCAGCCCCGCCGATACGCAGGCGTCATACAGAGGACTGCGACGCGTCAGCGTTGTACGCCGCCACCAAAAGTTCTCGGCAATATCGCCCTCCGCACGGACGTCCATCAGCGCCCCGCCCCTCTCTCAAAAACAAAAACCACCACAAAGGGGACTGGCACCTTTGCGGTGGTGGCCTCCTTGTGGTGGTTTCAAGTGTATAGCCTTTGCAGCCTGCGGTCGCTAGACAAACAGCAGACGTCGACTACGGACGCTCGTCGGGAGCCAAGCGCTGCATCTTGCTCACGGCCTTAAACTTGGTGAACAGCGGCACGTACTCAAAGCTCACGTTGGAGTTCTCCAGGCCGTACCAGCGCGCAGGCGTGCCGGCGGCGCGGCGGATGATGTACTTGAGCGTGATGGCCGTACGCTCGCTGGGCTCCACGTCGCTTTCGGGCGCCAGCAGCTTGCGGATCATGACGAACTTAAACGTACCGATGTTGCCCGGGTCCTTGTAGACCGAGTAGTCATGCGTCTGCGCCGGCAGCTCGCCGCTGGCAGCCAGGTCCTGAACAACCTGGCGCAGGTAAGCATTGACGCGCTGGTTGATCTTATAGCCCAGGTACAGATGCACGCGGAATACGTAGTCGGTGCCGAACGTCTCGACCGAGTAGGCAAAGGTATGCGGCTCCTCCATGGTCTCGACATTCACGAACCACCAGGCGCGAGCGCGCTTGGGGTGCTTATCCAAAATCGAGTAGACGATATCGCGGTCGATATAGTCGGTGTTGGTGTCCTTGGTCAGGTACACGATGTTGTCGCTCATGAGCTCGTAGCGATCGTCGTCGCGCAGGCGTTTGAGCTGCGGCAGATAGCTGCGCAGCGGCAGCAGCGTAAACTGACGTTGCTCGACCGCCGTACCGTTGTACCAGCACACCATAATGCCCATGATGAGTGCAGCCATAAGGATGGTGAAGTAGCCGCCGTGGAAGAACTTGGTGAGCGAGCTCACAAAGAAGAAGCCCTCGAGCAAAAGGAAGAAGGCAGCAAAGATCCACGGCGCGACCTTGAGATTGCGCTCCACGTGCAGATAGAAGAAGAGCAGCATTGTCGTGCACATCATGGTCAGGGTAATGGCCAGGCCGTACGCGGCCTCCATGTGCGCCGAGTTCTGGAACAGCAGCACCACGACGACGCAGCCCACGAGCATGACGTTGTTGACCATGGGGATGTAGAGCTGGCCCTTGGTCTCGGCAGGATAGAAGACCTGCATATGCGGCATGAGGTCCAGGCGGCTGGCCTCGGACACCAGCGAGAATGCGCCGGTGATGAGCGCCTGCGAGGCGATGATGGCCGCGACGGTGGAAAGGCCGACGGCAAAGGGGCGCAGACCCGGGGCGAGCATCTGGTAGAAGGGGTTGAGGTCGGCGATACCCATGAGCTCCGGGTTGCCGGCGTTGTTGATAAGCCACGCGCCCTGGCCCATGTAGGACAGCAGCAGGCAGCACTTAACGAACGGCCAGGTGGCATAGATGTTGCCGCGGCCCACATGGCCCATGTCGGAATAGAGCGCCTCGGCACCGGTGGTAGCGAGGAAGCAGCTGCCCAAAATCATGATGCCCGCATGGTTGTTGGGGCTCAGCAGAAAAGCGATGCCACGCAACGGGTTGAGGCACAGCAGCACCGCGGGATACTGGCAGACAAAGAACAGGCCCGTGCCGCCCAGGAACAAAAACCACAGCGTCATGATGGGGCCGAAGGCGTGACCGATCTTGGCCGTGCCGATGCGCTGCACCAAGAAGAGCGCGATGATGATGGCAAGCGTGATGGCGACGACACGACCCTGGTCGTCACCGAGCACGGCATGGACCGCCGGGATGGTGCGCAGGCCCTCGATGGCCGTGGTGACGGTAACGGCAGGCGTCAGGATGCCGTCGGCGAGGAGCGCCGCGCCGCCCAGCATGGCGGGGATGATGAGCCACTTGCCGCAGCGCTTGACCAGGCTGTACAGGGCAAAGATGCCGCCCTCGCCGTGGTTGTCGGCGCGCAGCGAGATCAGCACGTACTTGACGGTCGTCAGCAGCGTGACCGTCCACACGACAAGGGAGAGCGCGCCGAGCACGAACTCCTGCGTGACGCTTCCGATGCCGCCGTTGCCGGCAACGAGCGCCTTGGTTACATACATGGGGCTGGTGCCGATATCGCCATACACCACGCCCAGCGTGACGAGCATCGCCGAGATGCTCACAGGAATCGCAGCGTGCGAGGCTACTTCCTTTGCCTTTTGTTCCATAAGCCGGTTTCCTCCCAATTTTAACGTTCGACGGGATTATATGTAATCAGCCCATATTTTAATGGCACCGTTTTCCCAGCTAGATAAACATTTATGCGGCCTTTAGGCCACCGCGGCGATATGGAATGTGACAAAGGGACGCCCCCTTTGTCACATTCGTCATTTTCCGAGCCAGTTTTTGAACCACCACTCCATAGAGCGACTCATCTCGGCCATAAAGGGGCTCGTGTGCTTACGGGTGTAGATGTCGATGACGCGCTCGCCCACCTCGCGGGCGTGCGGGCGAAACATCGCATCCATCTCGGCCACCTGCGCATCCATCGTCGCGGCGTCGGCGCGACAATAACGCTCCTCGTGCACCAGGTTCACCACGGGATGCGCGATTGCCGGGCGCTCCTTACGGGGCGTGCCGATGATGAGCATCGACAGCGGCATGGTATAGGCAGGCAAGTCCAGCAGTGCGGCAACTTCCTCGGCGTTCTCGACGATATCACCGATGTAGCAGCTCCCCAGCCCCAGGGCCTCGGCGGCAACCACGGCGTTTTGAGCGGCGATCACGGCATCCTGCGCCGCGATGGCAAAGTCGCCCAAACCCGGCGCGGGGCGGGGCGCCTTGCCCGTGCGCTCGACAAACTCGGGCTCAAAGCAGCCCACGTGCTCAAACAGATCGATCCACTTGGCATAATCGACCACAAATATAAGTGCCCAGGGCGCCTTGGCAATCATGGGCTGGTGATCGCACAGGTCGGCCAGACGGTCCAGCGTAGCCTGCTCGCGAATGCTCACGATGGAATACATCATCATGGCGCCCGCCGACGGCGCGCGACTCGCCGCATGCAAGATCGCCGCCCGCTGCTCGTCGGTCACCGCCACGGGACGGCCGCTGTCATCGCGCGCAAAAGCGCGCGTGGACGAGCGGTGCTCCAAAATGTCCAGTACCGCGTTGCCCGTAGTCTCGACCGGATAGCCGTACGTATCCACGCCCGCAGCTCCGTCGCCGCCCATGTCCGCCTCGCAAACCTGCTCGCTCATCGCCCTACCCTCGCCATTTCTTTAAGAAGCCTTTACGTTTCCGTGTAATTCCCGTCCATTATCGCGCAGGTCGCCACTACATTGCGCCACACCGCCACACGCGCGCGTTAATATGGCTGGTTGGTGTGCGCAGCCACCAATTGCTGCGCATATCTTGGTAACAATCGGGTAAATCCCCGCTTTCGTAGGTTTTAGTTTGTGAGGAGTCTCAGCATGTTCGCTGCCGCCATCTCGCTCGTCGGTCTTGCGGCGACCGTCTACCTTGTCTTGCGCGAGGCCAAGGCCATTTGCGCAAAGTCGGGCACCGTCACCAAGGGCGCCTTCGCCTGGAGCGTCGCCTTTGGCCTGTTCCAGCTCTTTTTGACTGTCTGGGGCGCTATTGGTCTCGTCGCGCAAAACGAGCCGCTCGCCTTTGTGATGCTCATCCTGACCAACGCCATCCTCACCGGCTGCGCTTGGGCCAGCATCGCCCGCGACCGCATCGCCCCGCGCGTCTTTGCGTTCGCCTCGGCCGACGCTCCCGCCCCCACTGGCAAGCTCGCCCGCCTGCGCGGCGCCTTTGTGGGCAAACCGCTCGTCGCCGCCGTCCTGTGCCTGCTGCTCGCCGGCGTCTTTGCGCTGCTGGGCATGGAGGTCTCGTCCAACCACGACTTTACCTGGGTCTACCCCCTGTGCATCCTGCTCGAGTGGGCCATCATCACCGTGCTCATGACCGGCTTGTTCTTCCTATTCCAGCGCCACGGCGCAGCTCCCGCGGTCCTGGCCTTTGCCCTCTTTGTCCTGGGCATTGCCGAGTTCTTCGTCATCACGTTTAAATCCATGCCCATCCAGCCGGGCGACCTTTCGGCCATCTCCACCGCCGCCGCGGTCGCCGGCAACGGCTACACCTTCTCCATCTCGCTGTTCTGCGTGCTGTCCATGGGCTTTACCGCCATCGCCATGCTGCTGTGCGAGTACGCCGGCCTGGTCGCGCCGCACCGTCAGAAGGGTGCCGCCAACGCCAAGCGCATGCTGCTCACCAACCTGCTCGTGGCCGTGCTATGCCTGGGCGGCGTGACCGCGCACGTCACGCTTATCGACTACTACAACACCCTCGGCATCACCGTCTACACCTGGCGCCCGCTCGAGAGCTACTGGCGCGAGGGCTATCTGCCTGCCTTTATTAGTGCAGCGCAGTCCATTAAGCCGCCCAAACCCGCCGACTACTCCGTCGACGATGCCAAGGCCACGCTCAAAAAATACGCCAAGGCCTACGACAAGTCCGACGCCGCCAAGAGCGACGAGCGCACCGCCGCAAAGGAGCAATTCGACAGCGAGAAGCCCACGGTCATCGCCATCATGAACGAGACCTTCTCGGACCTGTCCATCTACCAGAACATGCGCGCCGGCTACGAGGGCCCGCAGTACTTTAAGAGCCTGTCCAACTGTCTCAGCCGCGGCAAGCTCTATGTGAGCGCCTACGGCGGCGGCACGGCCAATACCGAGTTTGAGTTTATGACCGGCAACTCCATGGCCAACCTGGGTTCGGGCGTGTACCCCTACACCATCTACAACATGGAGACGACCGGGAACCTGGCAGAGCAGTTCAAATCGCTCGGCTATTCCACCACGGCCATGCACCCCAACCACGCCACCAACTGGAACCGCGAGAACGTCTATAAGGACTTTGGCTTTGACCAGTTCCTGTCCATCAACGATTTCCAGGGCGCCGATACCCTGCGCGGCATGGTGACCGACCAGGCTACCTACGACAAGATTCTGGAGCTGCTCGACCAGAACGCCGACCCGCAGTTCATCTTCGATGTGACCATGCAGAACCACTCGGGCTACGACACGGGCCTGCTGCCGGCAGATAAGCAGATGCACCTCAACATCGACACGACCGATCTGGACGCCAAGACCGTCGAGGACGGCACGCTGTCCGATGTCGACGAGTACGTCTCGTGCATCGAGCAGTCCGACCAGGCGCTGCGCTACTTCCTCAACGCCTTGAGCAGGCTTGACCGCAAGGTGGTCGTGGTGTTCTGGGGCGACCATCAGCCGTTCTTCCCGTCCAAGTTCAACGATAAGTGGTTTACCGACGAGGACGACGCCACGCATCAGGAGCGCTTGTGGCAGACCGACTACATCATCTGGGCCAACTACGACGTTGCCGGTTGCGACCAGACGAGTGAGACCGACGACCTGTCCACCAACTACCTGTCCACCCAGCTCATGCAGCTGATCGGCGCACCGCTGACCGACTACCAGAAGGCGCATATGACGCTGCGCGAGTCGCTGCCCGCCATCAACTCCGTGGGCTACGAGGACGCCAGCCTGCGCTGGGCGCTCTCCTCCAACGTCACCGGTGACGACGCCGCTGCCGCAGCCGCCACCAAGGCGCGTGAGGATTACGCCAAGATGCAGTACTACGAGATGTTCCGCGACGGCAAGAACGTCTATACGGAGCACTTCCAGACCGAGGCCAACGAGACCGACCCCAACCTGGCGCCGGGCACGACCAAGATCAAATAGCGACTAGCTGCGAGTTCATAACTGAAACGTCTGTCCGAGTAGGGAACCTTATATGCCTCCGCCCGGACAGACGCCTTGTTGTTGAAGCGCGGCTTGTCATAGGGGTATCCGCTGAACATATATAAGTCGAAGGCCACGTCTTGTGGCCTTTTTTGCATCCGGAAAGCCCGTCCCACTCTGAATACATCCAGCGAACGCATGAGAGCGTGTCGTCCAGGACGGTCTCGTCATCGAGGTGATGGAAAGTGTCACCCCCAAACGCTTGCCACGGTTGCGCCCACGAATGTCAAGAAAAAAGCCTCGAGAATTTCGAGGCTTTCACATTTGTATTGTTTTGCACGAAGGACCGCGAACGACGAAGTTACTCGCCCAGCACGGCCTTCTTGGCCGCCGCCGCCATGTTATCCATATCTTCCTTGGTGGGATGGTCCTTCGCGGCAACCCAGTTGTCGAGCAGCATCTTAAATCGGGCGTTGTCGGGATCTTGCTCGAGCATTGCCTCGTAGCGCTGCTTAACCGCGGGACCCATCTTGCCCTGGCACATCGCCCAGCCCGCAAGCTCGGCATCTCCAGCCAAATTGGAAGTTACGCGGTCGATAATCTGCTGGTAATAGCTCTGGTCGGCGCCAAAACCGCAGGTGCCAAACAGGAAGACGCGCTTACCGTGCAAGGCGGAGAGCAACGCCGCGACCGAAGGTGTGCACGCGCCCTTGTCGCACCAAAAACCGACGAGCACCGTGTCGGCCGCGCAGGCGCCCTGCGCCTCGAGCGCAACCTGATCTGCGTCCGCATCGTCGCTCAACGCCGCGGCGTGGACAAACTCAACGCCCGCAGCCTGCAGAGCGCGCTTGATCGCGCCCGAAACCATCCTGGTATTACCGCTCTTGCTGTTAACCACCAAAGAGCACGTCATAGTCACGTTGCCTCGTTTCCCCCAAAACTAAAGCCACTAATGCAGTTTATTAAAAGCATATCTTAGTACTATCGACGCAGATGTAAACCATCTGCCGCTAATCGGCAGCCCCTACTGGGCCCTACTGGGCAAACTGGCTACGATAAAGCTCGGCATAGAAGCCGCCTGCCGCTAGCAGCTCGTCATGCGTGCCGCGCTCGATAATCTCGCCATCGCGCATTACCAGGATGCAGTCGGCGTTGCGAATCGTCGACAGGCGGTGCGCCACCACAAAGCTTGTGCGGCCGGCCATAAGCTCGTCGAATGCCGCCTGCACCTGCAGCTCGGTACGCGTATCGATACTCGAAGTCGCCTCGTCCAGCAGCAAGATAGCCGGATCGGTAAGCATAACGCGCGCGATGCACAGCAGCTGTTTTTGACCCTGGCTAAACGTGCCGCCGTCCTCGCCGATCACCGTATCGTAGCCGCCTGGCAGTTGCACGATAAACTTGTGCGCGTGCGCGCGCTTGGCCGCCTCGATAACCTGTTCGCGTGTGGCATCGGGACAACCGTAAGCGATGTTTTCCGCCACCGTGCCCTCGAACAGCCAGGTGTCCTGCAGCACCATGCCAAAGCCCTCGCGCAGAGCGCTGCG
>CAJLJQ010000014.1:0-33107 GCA_905207015.1 uncultured Collinsella sp.
ACGCAAAGGAAAGCACTTAATGTGCTTTCCGTCTTGCGCAGGACTGTCCGAGCAGCAGACTTAACTGCCGACCGCCTCGCCCAGTTTCCTTATTGCGGCTGTTTGCCGATGTATGCCAGAATGCCGCCGTCCACGTACAGAATGTGCCCGTTGACGAAGTTCGATGCATCGGAAGCCAGGAACACGGCGGGGCCCTTCAGGTCCTCGGGCGTGCCCCAACGGGCTGCCGGCGTCTTGGCAATGATGAACTGGTCAAACGGATTGCGGCTGCCGTCAGGCTGCGTCTCGCGCAGCGGCGCGGTTTGCGGCGTGGCGATGTAGCCGGGCCCAATGCCATTGCACTGGATATTGGCCTCGCCAAACTCGGAGCAGATGTTCTTGGTGAGCATCTTGAGTCCGCCCTTGGCGGCGGCATAGCCGGCGATGGTCTCGCGACCCAGTTCGCTCATCATTGAGCAGATATTGATGATCTTGCCGTGGCCCTTGGCAATCATGCCGGGCAGGCAGGCCTTGGACACGATAAACGGTGCGTTGAGGTCGATATCGACGACACGGCGGAAGTCCTCTGCACTCATGTCGAGCATCGGGGTGCGCTGGATGACGCCGGCGTTGTTGACCAGGATGTCGGGCGTGGTGCCAAAATCTGCCTCGATCTTGGCTATGAGCTCGGCGACGACGGTCTCGTCGGTGACGTCGGCAACATAGCCGTGAGCATCAAAGCCCAGCTCACGGTAGTGCTTTTCGGCCTCGGCGACTTTGTCGGCGTGACGGGCGTTAAAGGCAATCTTGGCCCCGGCCTCACCGAGCGCCTCGGCAACGGCCATGCCAATACCGTAGGTGGCACCGGTCACGAGCGTGACTTTGCCATCTAGGCGGAAGCTGTCCATAAGATCAGACATAGCAATCCTTCCTAAAGAAACGTTCATCTTTATGAGTCCTACTTCTAATACAAGCTCAGTATAGGAGAAGCAGAGGAATTTACTCGCAGCTTTTCCTAGAATCAGGTGAACGTTCACTTTTAAAAGGCGAACGGTTGTGGCCGATTGTCGCGATGCCCGCCATTCGCTCTGTGCCTGTGCACTCTCCGCAATCATGTTGCGGTTGTAGGGCAGGTGCAAACACATCGCATCGTGTGCCGCGGTGGGCTTGCGCGCTTTGTGCCATGCTTGCCATCTGCGGATCGAAGGGGAAGCGACATGCTCATAACCTGTGCGGGGAGCGCCGCAGGATGCGATAGTATTACGTGGAGAGATATTCGACAAACCGTGGGCTTCATTCGAGGGCTTTATGGAACAACACCAGCATTATCAGAGCCTGCAAGACCAGGCATACAACGCATTGCGCTCCAAGATCATCTATGCCGAGCTCAGGCCCGGCACGCGCCTTTCGGCGATTGGTCTGGAAAAGGAGACGGGAATCGGGCGCACGCCCATTCGCGAGTCCTTTGTACGCCTGCGCGAGCAAGAGCTGGTGGAAACGCGTCCCAAAAGCGGCACCTACGTCTCTAAGATCAGCATGGAACGCGCCGAGAACGCCTGTTTCTTGCGCGAGAAACTCGAGAGAAGCGTGCTCATCAAATGCTGCTCTGCCGCCACGCCCGAGCAAAAGCATCGGCTCGAGCAGATTCTTGCCGAGTCCGAGTCACTCGATCATCGTGAAACGCGTCGCTTTTTCGATCTGGACAACCTGTTCCATGAGACATGTTTTGAGATTGCTGGCCGCCACATGTTGTGGGATTGGATGAAGAGCGTCAACACGCATTTTGAGCGATACAACTGGTTGCGTATGGTGTCGCAGGATCTTGATTGGGAGCCGATTCGTCGGCAGCATCGCCGGATTCTCGAGGCCATTAATAAGGGCGATACCGACACGGCGAGCTACCTGGCAGAGACGCACCTGCATCTGATGCCCGAGGAGCAGGGCCCGGTTATCGCCTTACATCCCGACTATTTTGAGCTGTCCAAAGACTCGGCCATCTAATCGTCTCCCCCATAAGTCGCGATGAAATAGGGGTTGTTGTGCTGCCCAGGTGGTGCAGACGCCCCCCAGTTCACTCACGAGCTCGGGGCTTTTTTCGTCCGGATTGTTGACGTATTGCCGAACGAAAATAGTTTGCGTTTGGTAATAAGCGTACGAAAGCGCAGTTTCCATTCTCATTTCGGACGCAAATCAAGACGCAAACCGTTTGCGTCTTGGTATATTTAGTACGCAAATGGTTTTCGTCTTATAATACGGTCATGAATGGTACGAAACGAAGAGGTTGGGCGTATGGTTGTTAGAGAGAGCCCTACAGTCGAATACAAGGAAAGCGTTACGCCGACGTTTCTTAAAACGGTTAGCGCTTATGCAAACTACGGGACGGGCAAGATTGAGTTTGGCGTTGATGACGCGGGCGTGGCTGTCGGCCTTGCAGATCCGGTCGCAGAGTGTCTCCGCATTGAGAACATGATTAATGACAGCTTGGATCCCGCTCCCCGTTACACGCTCGAACCCGATGAGAAACACGGGACCGTAATCCTTACGGTTTATGAGGGACAGGACAAACCCTATCGAAGCAAGGGAAAGGCCTACAGGCGAAACGATTCGGCAACGGTGGAGGTCGACCGGTTTGAGTATGGCAGGTTGACGCTCGAAGGCAGCAACGTAACGTTCGACGCGCTCACGTCGACTCGCCAGGACTTGAGTTTTTGCACGCTCGAGCAAAAGTGTGTTGAACATCTCGGCATTTCCGAGCTAACGCAGGATATTATGCGCACGCTTCGCTTGCTCGGCAAGGACGGCTATACCAACGCTGCGGCGATTTTGGCGGATAAGAATGATTTTCCTGGCATCGACTGCGTCCGTTTTGGTGATACCGAGGATGTGATCTTGGATCGTGAGTCGGCGACAAATGTATCCGCAATTGAACAGGTGGACAGGGCGGTGGCTATGTTTGCACGCTACTACCGTTATGAACGTATCGAAGGGATGGAACGCGTCCAAACCGATCGAATTCCTCTCGAGGCGTTTCGCGAAGCCGCTGCAAACGCTTTGGTGCATCGGACGTGGGACGTTCGAGCGAATGTTCAAATTGCCCT
This sequence comes from uncultured Collinsella sp., assembly GCA_905207015.1. Taxonomy (GTDB): domain Bacteria; phylum Actinomycetota; class Coriobacteriia; order Coriobacteriales; family Coriobacteriaceae; genus Collinsella. The sequence continues at coordinate 3,078 of CAJLJQ010000014.1, forward strand.
GTACGACGATCGCGTCGTTGTCACTTCGCCCGGATCGCTGCCTGCCGGTTTGACGACGGAACAATACCTGTATGGGCAGATATCCGTGCCCAGAAACCCAATTGTCGCCGAGGTCTTTTTAAAGCTGGATTACATCGAGAAATTTGGCACGGGAATCGCGCGAATCAGGCGTGCGTATCGAGATTCTTTAAGCCAACCGGTATTTGATGTTCGCGGCGGTATGGTGACCGTCACATTGCCCGTTATCGATGCCTTTGAGGGGTCTGAGGAAGAGGCCCAGGTTCTCAAGGCTTTGTCGGTCGGACGAATAATGTCGCGGGGCGAGATTGAGCAGCAGACGGGGTTGAGCCGCGCGCGTGCGTTGACGGCGCTTGAATCACTGATTGGGCGGAACGCGGTTGTAAAGCGGGGAACTGGGCGTTCCACGAAATACGAGCGCGCATAGGCCAAAAGAACCATATTGCAAGACAGGCCCCAAGCCTTTGCCCGCTTGAGGCCTGTTGTATGTTGGCTGGCAGCGGTCGATTTATAGCAAGATATAGCAACGTTAGTGAGATATAGCAACGTATAGCGCTGTTCGCGGGTTCTTACGGTGGTGCTATTATCCGAATGCCGCGCGGATAAAGTGCTGGGCGAAGAGCTTGTTGGCGACGTTGATGACGTGGCCCAAGAACAGCGCCGAGATGGCTGTGGTCACGCCAAAGCCGCCTAGGTTGTGCATGAGCGCGAGCGACAGAATGAGGGACACGGCGACATGTGAGCAGTCGAACACGACTTTTACGTCGCCAAAGCGGCGTTTAAGCTTTTCGGCAATGACCTGCACCAAGCCGTCGGGCGCGTTGGGGACAACGCCCATGTTGACGACGAGACTTACGCCAAATGCGGTGACAGCGAGGGAGAGCAGCATGGTCGCAACCTGTGCGGGGAGTGCCGTGGGATGCAGTTGGTTGACCGCCATGAAGAAATCGGTGAAGCCGCCGATGAGCGTCGAGAAAAAGATTTCGAGAAGAATGCGAAGTTGAAACTCGCGGCGGAGGATAACAGCCTGCGCGGCGATGTAAGCAACGTAGGTCGCAATGATCCAAAAACCGAGTGTTTTGCCGGTGAGCATGGACAGAGTTGTGGCGAAGCAGGTGAGCGCTGCCACCCCAAGCCCCGATGCTGTCTGGATGCTCATGCCGAGTGCCAAAATGGCAACGCCGGCAAGATACATGAGCATCCTGATGACTGTGTGGAACCAATCTATATTCTCGCCATTCATTACGATGAGCGGCCGCATGTCGTGACCTTCCTTTCGGAATTTGGGAGATGCAGTAAAGGCTGCGGCGCCGCTTGGAAGAAAAGACCGGAAGCAAGGGTCCATTCCCCCAGACGGCGCCGCAGCTGTTTAGGTGACATGGTTTTTGTCGCAGCGGCCTAGTCGGGCGCGGCTGCCAGCCGCGTAAACAAAGCGGCTCGGGGGCGTGTCGCTTCCGTCACGTTCTATCAGCATACAAGACGGTTTCGGTTCTTGTTCGTGACGGAAACGGCGCGCTTCCGAGCCGTTTTAAAGGGGCGCGGCCTCGGTCGCGCCCCCACGATAGAGAGCGAGTCAAGCGGGGAAGTCAAGCAGAAAATCCACCATTTCACCCCGTCTCAGGCGGCAGGGTTAGCCGCGGACCTTCTTGACGACGTCCATGGCCTTGCGGGCGATCTGCTCGACCTTGGAGAAGTCGCCGTCGGCGAACAGGGCCGGCTTGACCATCCAGGTGCCACCACAGGCGATGATGGCGGAGGAGCTCAGGTACTCCTCGACGTTGGCAGTGCTCACGCCACCGGTGGGCATAAAGCGATGGCCGACAAACGGAGCGGCGAGGGCCTTGATGGTGTTGAGGCCGCCGTACTGAGCAGCGGGGAAGAACTTGGTGACCTTGAGGCCCAGGTTCTCGGCGGCGGTAACCTCGGAGGGGGTCACGGTGCCGGGCAGCACGGGCAGGTCGATGTCGATGCAGTGCTTCACGACGTCCTCGTTGTAACCCGGGGAGACGATGAACTTGGCGCCGGCGGCGCGGGCCTGCTCAACCTGCTCGACAGTCAGGACGGTGCCAGCGCCGACGCACATCTCGGGCTCGGCCTCGGCCATGGCGGCGATGCATTCGGCGGCGCAGGCGGTGCGGAAGGTGACCTCGGCGGACTTCATGCCAGCTGCCATAAGGGCGTGGGCGAGCGGAGCGGCGTCCTCGACCTTGTCGAGGACGACGACCGGCACGATGCCCAGGGACTCAAGCGTGGTGTAGAACTGATCGAACATGATGTTCCTTTCGATGTGAGGCGCGCACGGGCGCGTGATTGCCAAAGAAGATTGGCCATGAGCCGGTTCCGGATTGGTTATCGGAGGCACTGCTTGGGTCACAAGCAATTCCGGAACCGGCTACGAGGCCAGTCGTGAAGGAATGCCAGGCAGAGCCGGAATGGGACTAAGTGGTTCTACCTGATCGGGGAAAGCGGGGAGCGGGTCGCAGGGGTATGGGTATGGGAAACTGCAGCCCGCGGAATGGGAACAAGCTATCGAGCGACTCGGGTGCCACCGTCGGCGGCGTTTGCCACAGCGGCGATCTCGTCAGCAGTCACCAGATTGGAATCGCCCTTGATGGTGAGCTTGAGGATCGAGGCCGCAATGGCGTAGTTGACGGCAGCCTGCGGGTCAAAGTCGTTGATGAGGGCATGGACGAGGCCGGCGTTGAAAGCGTCGCCGGCGGCAACGCCCTCGAGCACGTGCACGTCGTGAGCAGGGGAGAACCAGTGCTCGCCGCTCTCGGCGTCAAAGAGCATGCCCATCCAAATGGAGCGCTCGACGCAGGAGATGTTGCGGACGACCGAGGCGACCTTCTTGCAACCGTACTCGGCGCAGATCTGACGGGCCATCTCGACGTAGGTGTCGCGTTCCTCGATGCCGTGGGCAAGGGAGCCGGAGACGCAGGTCATACCGAGGCCGGCAGGAGCGTCCTCGTCGTTGGCAATGCAGATGTCAACGAGCGGCAGGAGTTCCTTCATGGTGGCCTGCGACTTCTCGGGCGACCACATCTTGCCGCGATAGTTCACGTCGCACACGGTGGCGATGCCTTTGGCGCGGCAGGCGGTGAGGGCATCCTTGCAGGCGGCGGCCATCTCGTCGGAGACGGCGGGCGTCACGCCGGAGAAGTAGAAGACATCGACACCCTTGAGGATCTCGTCCCAGTCAAAGACGTCGCGCTTGGCCATGTTGATGGCAGAGTACTTGCGGTCGTAGACGCAGCCGTTGCCGCGCTGCGAGGCGCCGACCTCAAACACATAGGAACCAAGACGGTCGCCCTGGCGCACGACGCGCGAGGTATCGACGTCGTAGACCTTCAGCGAACGCAGGGCGCACTCGCCCAGACGGTTGGCCGGGACAACGGAGACGTAAGCTGCCTTGTCACCCTGGTAGGCCAGGGAAAGCGCGGTGTTGGCTTCGGCGCCGCCGTAGCGGACATCAAACTCGGTCGCCTGCTCAATGCGCAGATGATCTTTGGGCGAGAGCCTCATCATGATCTCGCCGAAGGTAAGAACCGTTTTACCCATGGTCGCGCAGCTCCTTCTTACTCGTGCGTACACCTTTGATATGGCGTTGGCACGGAGGTGCCAAGACGGTAGGGTACATCTTTGCACCTCCGTGCCAACGCTTGCCGAAATCGGTTTACGAAATCGGTTTCGTTTCGAGTTGTAGTATACTCACCTACAGCGTTTTGCAAGCGAGATTTTTAAAAAAATGCCTAAAATGGCTCAGACTGCCGACAATTGGGAAACGGGGTGCGCTATGGCGCAGATGAGAATCAAGGACATTGCCGCCGAGGCGGGCGTGAGCCCGGCCACGGTCTCGCGCTATCTCAACAACCGCCCCGGGCAGATGACCGAGGAAACCCGTGCTCGCATCGCGGCAGTTATCGAGCGCACCGGCTATCGCCCACGTGCCGCCGCGCGCAATCTGCGCAGCTCGCGTACCAACCTCATCGGCGTGATCCTGGCCGACATCGCTAACCCGTTCTCCAGCGCCATGCTCGAAGGGCTTTCCGCCAGCGCCGCCGCGCGCGGCTGCTCGCTCATGACGGCCATTAGCGGCAACGACCCCGCCAAGGAGGCAGAGTCGCTCACCAGACTTATCGATGCCGGCGTGGACGGCCTGGTCGTCAACACCTGTGGCGGCAATGACGAGGCAATCGCCGCGGCCGCGGGGCGCCTGCCCGTCGTGCTGCTCGACCGCGATATTGCCGACGGCGGTGTCGATCTGGTGACCTCCAACAACCGTGAGCTGGTCGCCGGCCTGGTAGACGCCTTGGCCTCTGCGGGCAGCGAGCGCCTGTGCCTGCTCACCGAGGCAAGCGACGACAGCCCCGTGCGTCGCGAGCGTGCCGAGGCCTTCGCCGACGAGCTCTCGCGCCGCGGCTTGGCAGGCGAGGTCGTTACCCTGGCCGATGGTGGCGCCGCGGGCGTCGGCCGCTTGGACGAGACCATCCGCGACTATGCGGGCAAAAAACTCGGCCTTATCGCCGTCAACGGCCTGGTTTTCCTGCGCCTGACCGAGGCGCTAGCACAGCTGGGTCCCTCGCTGCCGGCAGGTCTCAAGATCGCGACGTTTGATGATTACCCTTGGAACCACGTGCTCTTTGGCGGTGTGACCACGGCAGCGCAGGACACTCTTACCATTGCCGAGCGCGTAGTCGAGCGCCTGTCCGAGCGTATCGACATCGTTACCACTACGGTGGGCGATGCCGCAAAGCTCGCCCCCAAGCGCATCGAGATCCCCGGCCACATCGAACACCGCGCTTCGACCTCACGCTAACTACTCGTTCGCAACTGCCTGTTCGCACACGTTTTTTGAGCGCTTGATACGCTTTAACCCTGCGGAAACATTTTTCTGCGATAGTATCTGCGATATAGACCAGTCGAAACCCGCCCGAAAGAAAGGGGAGCGACATGAACCAGCAGAACATCGATTACGTACTCCGCTCCGTAGAGCAGCGTGACATCCGCTTTGTGCGTCTGTGGTTTGTCGACATTCTCGGCCGCCTCAAGAACTTTGCCATTAGCCCTGAGGACCTCGAGGTCGCTTTTGAGGAGGGTATTGGCTTTGACGGCTCGGCCATCGAGGGCTTTGCCACGCCCGAGGAAGCCGACATGCTGGCGTTCCCCGATGCCTCGACCTTCCAAATCCTGCCGTGGCGCCCGAGCCATAACGGCGTTGCACGCGTTTTCTGCGACGTGTGTACTCCCGATCGCAAGCCCTTCGCCGGCGACCCGCGCGACGCCCTGCGCCGCATGTTTCGCAAGGCCGAGAAGGCTGGCTATCTGCTTAACGTGGGTGCCGAGCTGGAGTATTACTACTTCCCCGACGAGCACACCCCCGAGCCGCTCGACAACGTGGGCTACTTCGATCTTTCGGTGAGCGATGCCGCCCGCGACCTGCGTCGCAACACGGTCCTCACGCTCGAGAAGATGTCCGTGCCCGTGGAGTACACCTTCCACGCCGCCGGTCGCTCGCAGCACGGCATGAGCTTGCGTCACGCCGAGGCCCTGAGCATGTCCGACGCCGTCACCACGGCCAAGCTCATCATTAAACAGCAGGCCTACGAGAGCGGTTGCCACGCCTCCTTTATGCCCAAGCCGCTGGCGGGCGAGGACGGCAGCGCTATGTTTTTGCATCAGTCGCTGTTCGACCACGACGGCAACAACGTCTTTTGGGGCGAGGCCGACGAGAGGTACCATCTCTCCGACGTCGCCAAGCACTACATGGCCGGTATCTTGGCGCACGCGCGCGAGATCAGCGCCATCACCAACCCCACCGTCAACTCGTACAAGCGCATCACCACGGGCGGCGACTCCGTGCCGCAGTACGCCACGTGGGGCCTGCGCAACCGCGCAAGCATGGTTCGCATCCCGGTCTACAAGCCCGGCAAGCAGCTGTCCACGCGCATTGAGCTTCGTAGCCCCGATCCCATGGCCAACCCGTATCTGGTCAACGCCGTCACGCTGGCTGCTGGTCTCGACGGCATCGAGCGCAAGCTGGAGCTCCCGCCCGAGGCCACGGCCGAGACGCTCAAGCTCAACGACCGCCAGATGCTCGAGGCCGGTTATACGCCGCTGCCGCGCTCGCTTAAAGAGGCACTCGACGTCTTTGAGGACTCGCAGTTTATGAAGGATGCCCTCGGCGAGCACATCCATAGCTTCTTCCTCAAAAAGAAGCGCGACGAGTGGCATAAGTTTGAGTCCACGATCACCGAATGGGAGATCAAGCACTACCTGGCGAACTCCTAATCGCGCTGGCTTGTCCCAGTACGATTGAGCTCATTTCTTTGGAGGCCGATATGTCCGAAAAGAGTGCCCTGTTCATGGCGCGCACGACGCGCTTCCACGAGTTTGCCCGCAGCTTGACGACCACCCTGGGTGTCGAGGTGAGTCTGGCCACCCCCGATTCGCCAACTGCGGCGCACGACTTTGACCTGCTGATCCTCGATTCCGATGGCATCCGCAGCGACCGCATCGATCAGATTGCCAAGTGGCTCGACGATCGCGGCGGTGTTCCCATGCTGGTGATCGTCGACGACGAGGCGCTCGGCACCCTGCGCCTGCCGAATCATGCGCATGCCGACTTTGTATGTCCCACGGCGACGCCCAACGAGCTCAAGGCTCGTGCACAGCGTCTGATGGGCGAGGAGGAGCCCGTCGCCTCCGATGATGTGCTCAACATCGATAACCTTGAGATCAACCTGGCCACCTACCAGGTGACACTCGATAGCGAGCCCATTGACCTGACGCTGATGGAGTACTCGCTGCTGAGTTTTTTGGCGACGCATCCCAACCGCGCCTACAGCCGCGAGGTACTGCTGCACCGCGTGTGGGGCTTTGAGTACTGCGGCGGTACGCGCACCGTCGACGTGCATATCCGACGCATCCGCTCCAAGGTGGGCCCGCAGATCGCGGCACACATCACCACCGTCCGCGGCGTGGGCTATCTGTTTAAGGACTAGATTTCCACTACAAAGGGGACAGGCACCTTTGTAGTGGCTTTGACGCAGGTGCGGGTTCCTCTCGAATCTGCAACAGAACTTAAGCCTTCCTAAAAGATTGCGTTCTCATACACTTGCGCCCGCATATTGGGGTACAACTCAACGTGAACAACGATGGCCCGCCACGTGTTTGGCGGGCCTTTGGTTATTTGACGAAAGGATCGCAGCTATGAGCGAGAACGATTCCCAGCGTCCCCAGGATGCGGGCAACGCCGGCGAGACCCAACAGCAGCCGCGTGTGCAGGTAGAGTCGACGCCTGCCGACAGCAACATTCCCTACGTGCAGGCCTACGACACGCAGACCGGAAAGCCGCTGGGCAGTCAGCAGGTTGTAAACAAGCACACGGTGGTCAAGACCAAGACCAAAAAGCTGCCGATCTTTATTACAGCGCTTGCCGGCTGCGCCTGCGGCGCCCTGCTGGTCATCGCGCTCATTATGAGTGGCACGCTCGATATCGGTGGCGGCAAGAATGCTGTGACGGCGGGTGCTTCGGGTTCATCGACGCAAAAGATTACGATCGACTCCGAGGACACAACGCTGGCCGAGGCGGTCTCTGCCAAGGCGCTGCCCTCTGTGGTCTCCATTACCGCTACTTCGAGTGGCAGCCAGAGCAACGCGCTTTCGCAGTCTGCCGACGAGTCGAACAACTCGGGCAGCGTCGGTTCGGGCGTGGTGCTCGATACCGAGGGCCATATCCTCACCAACAACCACGTGGTCGATGGCTATGACCAGTACGTGGTGACCATGGACGACGGCACCACCTACGAGGCCGAGTTCGTGGGCAACGACGCTTCGAGCGACCTGGCCGTCATCAAGCTCAAGGACGCCGACGCCTCCAAGCTCACGCCGATTGAGATTGGTGATTCCTCCAAGCTCAACGTGGGCGAGTGGGTCATGGCGATCGGCTCGCCCTTCGGCAACGAACAGTCTGTCTCCACCGGTATCGTCTCGGCGCTGTATCGCTCCACGGCCATGAGCTCTACCAGCGGCAACACCATCTATGCCAACATGATCCAGACCGATGCCGCCATCAATCCGGGCAACTCCGGCGGCGCGCTCGTCAACGACAATGGCGAGCTTGTGGGTATCAACTCGCTTATCGAGAGCTACTCGGGCTCCAGCTCGGGCGTGGGTTTTGCCATTCCGGTTAACTACGCCAAGAACATTGCCGACCAGATCATCGACGGTAAGACGCCGGTGCATCCGTACATGGGCGCTACGCTTTCGAGCGTCAATGCGCTTAACGCCCGCACCAACAAGTTGAGCACCGATAGCGGCGCGTATGTGGCGAGCGTCGTTGAGGATGGTCCTGCCGCCAAGGCCGGCATTCAGGAGGGCGACGTCATCACCAAGCTGGGCGACGATGAGATTTCGAGCGCCGATGGCCTGATCATCGCACTGCGCAGCCACGAGGTGGGTGAGAAGGTCGAGATCACGCTCATGCGCGGCAAGGAAGAGAAGAAGGTCACCGTCGAGCTGGGCTCCGACGAGGAGCTGCAGAACCAGCAGCAGGACGACAGTTCGACCGACACCGGCAACGGCGGTATTACCGACGAGCAGCTGCGCCAGTACCTGGAGGAGCTGCTGGGCCAGCAAGGTCAGGGTCAGGGCAACGGTCAGGGTTTCTAACGAGCCGTTTCGCACATATCGAGCCAGAGGGGGGGGGCTGTTCCGCCAACGCGGGACAGCCCCCTCTTTTCCTATTGATCCGTTGGGACAGAGGAAAACGAATCATTTGGAAATGGCAAGGGCATGGTTTGATCGCGCGATCCATCCCGGTTCGGCGGCTGCCGATTCGGTGCGGTTTGAGACCGCTATTCGGCGCCATGGTGACCGGTGGTACTCTAGTATCCGTTTGAAATCGAGCGAAGGAGTGCCGCTATGGAGCAATCGAGCCTGTTTGGTGACGGCGTGGACATCGATACCGAAACGCCCGCGGGCGCGGATGCCGCTGCACCGGCCGACGCCCATGCCCAGGCCGCCGCGCGCGCGGCCGAGCTGCGCCACGAGCTCGATTACCACGCCTATCGCTACTACATGCTCGATGCGCCTGAGATCACGGACGCCGCCTTCGACAAAATGCTCGTTGAACTGCAGGAAATTGAGGCTGCCTATCCCGATCTGGTGACACCAGATAGCTATACCCAGCGCGTGGGCGGATACGTGAGCGAGCAGTTTACGCCGGTCACGCACATGGCCCGCATGTATTCCATGGACGATGCCATGGACCTGGACGAACTTGACGCGTGGCTCCAGCGCACCGAGGATGCGCTCGGCGCCGGTAGCGTCACCTATACCTGCGAGCTCAAGATCGACGGCTTGGGCGTCGCGCTTACCTACCAAAACGGCACCTTCGTACGCGCCGCCACGCGCGGCGATGGCACCACGGGCGAGGACGTGTCGCTCAACGTCCGTACCATCAAGGACGTGCCCATGCACCTGTCCGAGCCGGCGCTCGCCCACATGGGCGCCGATCGCGAGCGTACCATCGAAGTGCGTGGTGAGGTCTACATGCCCAAGGGCAGCTTTGTCCGTCTAAACGAAGAGGCCGATGCCGAGGGCCGCGACCCCTTTGCCAACCCGCGCAACGCTGCTGCAGGATCCCTGCGCCAAAAGGACCCCAAGGTCACGGCGCGCCGCGACCTGGCCACCTTTATCTATGCCATCGCCGATACCGATCCGCTGCACGTCCACAGCCAGCGCGAGTTTCTCGACTGGCTGCGTAGCGCCGGCTTCAGCGTCAACCCCAACGTGGCTCGTTGCGCCACGCCGTCCGAGGTCCACGAGTTCTGTGCCCAGGCGCTCGAGCACCGCGGCGACCTGGATTACGACATCGACGGCGTGGTCGTAAAGGTCGACAGCTTCCAGCAGCAGCTCGACCTGGGCTTTACCGCTCGTGCACCGCGCTGGGCCATCGCCTTTAAGTTCCCGCCCGAGGAAAAGCAGACCGTCCTGCGCGAAATTCGCATCCAGGTGGGCCGCACCGGTGTGCTCACGCCGGTCGCCGAGTTCGACCCGGTGACGGTCGCCGGCTCCACCATCGCGCGCGCCACGCTGCACAACATCGATGAGATCCGCCGCAAAAACGTGCGCGAGGGCGACACCATCATCGTGCACAAGGCGGGCGACGTGATCCCCGAGGTCGTGGGTCCCGTGCTCGACAAGCGCCCGGTCGACAGCGTTGACTGGCAGATGCCCGAGGTCTGCCCCGTGTGCGGTAGCCCCGTGGTCCACGAGGACGGTGAGGTGGCCTACCGCTGCGTGTCCATCGACTGCCCCGCACAGCTCAAGGAGCGCCTGCTCCACTGGGTGAGCCGCGGCTGCATGGACGTCGACGGCCTGGGCGACGAGATCGTCGACAAGATGATCGCCGCTGGTCTTATCCACGATGTCGCGGACTTCTACCAGCTCACGGTCGACGATATCGCCGGCCTGGACACAGGGCGCACCTATGCCAGCTCCAACAGCAAAAAGGGCGTCAAGAAGGGCGACCCCATTCCGGTGGGCCTCAAGACGGCCGAGAAAATCATCGCCGAGCTCAACAAGTCCAAGAGCCAGCCACTCGGTCGCGTGCTGTTTGCCCTGGGCATCCGCCATGTGGGCAAGAGCGTGGGCGAGGTCATCGCCGAGCGATTCCTGTCGATTGACAAGCTTATCTTGGCGAGCGAAGAGGATATCGCCGAGTGCGAGGGCATCGGTCCCAAGATTGCGGCGAGCGTCAAGCAGTTCCTGGCCGTGCCCGAGAACCTTGCCGTGCTGGAACGTCTGCGCCAAGCGGGCCTTTCGCTCGAGGTCGACTTGGGCGCCGCTCATGCGCAAGCCGCGGCCGAAGCTGGCGTGGCGGGCGAGCTCGCCGACGCACAGCCGCTTGCGGGTCTGACCTTCGTGCTCACCGGCACGCTCGTCAACCGCACGCGCGACGAGGCAGGTGCGGCGCTCAAGGTACTCGGCGCCAAGGTTTCGGGTAGCGTGTCAAAGAAGACGAGCTATCTGGTCGCCGGCCCCAAAGCGGGCTCCAAGCTTACCAAGGCCGAGCAGCTGGGTGTGCCCGTGCTGGACGAGGACGCGCTCGAGCGGATCTTGGCTACTGGCGAGGTGCCGGAGGCGTAATGGATATCGAGAATCGCAATTGCTCGCAGGCGGAAGGGCGCGCGAGGCATTCCCAAGTGCAGGCAAAAGAGCGCTTAATGATGCGAATTTGCGTTGCCGAGCGCGAGCGCGCGGCGGGTGCATCTCGCGATGCCTTTGAGGCGTTGACCGAGTTAGAGGCGAGGCTCGGTCTAGCCTAGAGAGACCGGCACCGTGATCTGCGTCACGTAGGTTGCTGGGTCGTCGCTGATGATGTCGTCGATGAGGGCGATCTCGCGTGAGGGACCGGCGGGTGTCAGGCCGTGCTCGCGCATATAGCCGAGCAGCTGCTCGTAGCGTGGGGCTGCTTGCCCGTGCGTGCCGCGGAAGCTTATGGTCAGGCAGCGCGCGGCAGGTCGCGTCTCAACATCGCCCAAATAATCATCGGTGTCATCGAGCAGCAGAAAGACCTCGTCGTAGCCATCAAAATCGCCGGCGGCGAGGCGTTCGGGCGCGATGCCCACACCCAGATTGCCCAGATAGGCAAAGGTTTCGTGCTGCCCCTGCTGAAGCTGGCGGATATGCCATCCCAGCGAATAGGCGTCGGTGGGATTGACGCGCTCGTGCAGCGTGGCGCAGCGAAGTTCGGGTTCCTCGATTTCGCTAATGGTGTCGAGATCAGCATTCAAAGCGCCATGAAGCAAGGCAAGTCGCTGGTCAATCTTGCGCGACATGCGCTCCAGCTCACGCCGCCTGTGCTCAATTAACTCCTGTTGCTTGGTCAGTTGCCGTTGCATCAAATCCATATCGCGCGTAGTGACAAACTCGCGAATCTGGGTCAGCGGCAGGTCGAGAACGCGCAGGTTGCCGATGGTGTTGAGGGTGGAGAGCTGCCGCGATCCGTAGTAGCGGTACCCACTCGCCGGATTGACATATGCCGGCTCCAATAGCCCCATCTGTTCGTAATGGCGCAGTGTGCCCACGCTCAAATTGAGCAGGCGCGCCACCTCGCCAATGCAGAGCAGGCCCTCGGTGTGTTCGCTTGGCATGTCGGTCACAGGACCGCTCCTTTCGGTAAAAACAGGGGAGGAGCGCCAGGCTCGCGTTGCCCCGCTACGCCACCAGCTTGTCAAAAGTTCCGCGGCGGTTGAGCACGGTAAACGCGACAACGCAAATGACCGCCGACAAAATCGATCCGCACGGCGAGGCGATGCCCATGGGAAACAACGTGTCGGAATAGGCGTTCGACAGCAGCCATGCACCGGGTACGCGAATGAGTACCACAGCCAGCACGTTGTGCGCAAAGCCGATGTAGCTCTTGCCATACGCAGCGAAAAAGCCGCTAAAGCAAATGTGGATGCCGGCAAAGATCGCGTCGAAAATGTAGCTGCGCATATAGCCGGTACCGGCGGCGACTACTGCAGCGTCCTTGGCAAAAAAGCCGATAAACGCCGGCGCCACCAGCCACATCAGCACCGTGATCAGGCAGCCGTACACCACCGAGATGGTCATGGCATCCTTGAGCACCTGACGCGCGCGGTCGCCCTTGCCCGCGCCGGCGTTTTGCGCCGTGAGCGCGCTGACGGTAGCGCCCATAGAACTCGGCACGATAAACAAAAAGCTGATCATCTTTTCGACCAGGCCCACGGCGGCGGCGTCGACCAGGCCGCGGTGGTTGGCGATGACGGTGATGAACATAAACGCCACCTGGATGCAGCCGTCCTGCACGGCCACGGGCACGCCGATCTTAAGAATGCTGCCGAGCACCTCGGGCTGGGGGCGCAGGTCGCTGCGCTTAACGTGGATGTTTGTGCGACGGCTCTTGAGCCACACGAGCGCGAGGGCCACGCTCGCCGTCTGCGCGGTCACCGTGCCGAGCGCCGCGCCCACGGGGCCGAGCCCCATGTGGCCGATAAACAGAAAATCAAGCGCGATGTTGATGATACATGCCACGCCAATCACGTACATGGGCGAGCGCGAATCGCCCAGCCCGCGAAAGATGGCCGAAAGAATGTTGTATGCGGCGATAAACGGAATGCCCATAAAGCAAATGCGCAGGTAGGCGGCGGTGCCTTCGACCGCCTCGGCCGGCGTGCCAATGAGCGCCACGATCTGCGGGCACAGTGCGAGCAAGATAGCGGCCAGCACCACCGAGACACCCATAAAGAGCGTGATGGTGTTGCCGATGGCGGTCTCGGCGCGGTCGAAGCGGCGCGAGCCCACGGCGTGGCCGACGATAACCGTCGTTCCCATGGCCAGGCCCACGAGCGTCACGGTAATGATATAGAGCGTCTGCGCGCCGTTGCCCACGGCGGTGATGCCGGCGGCGCCGCTAAACTGCCCCATCATGTACAGGTCGGCCATGCCGTAGAGCATCTGCAAAAAGTACGAGAGCATATAGGGCAGGGCAAAGACCGCGATGGTCTTAAGGACATTGCCGCGTGTGAGGTCGTGTTCCATGGGCGGGGCTTTCTGGCTTGGTCTGTTTACGTACCAGTGTAGTGAAAACCCTACAACGATTGTAGAGTCAAGGTTTGTGTTGGCGGCGGGGCGAAAATAGTCACGCTCCAAGCACGATGCTTTGACCCCTCCATGCCCCTCACCTAGCCTCAAACCATCACAACATTCGACGTTTTTTGCCAAAATCGGGAAAAGCATCGAATGTTGTGATGGTTTTCCTACCACCCGATCGGGTGGAATCGCTTTCTTGCGCACGAAGGTGTGCGGACCCGTGGGCAGGGGAATAAGGTTGGTTATCCGACTCCATTGGAGGGCTCATGGACCTGCCGATTGTCCTGTCCCATAAGACTGCCTGGCTGTACCACAACGTGGCGCGCCCGTCCGAGCCGCTCTCGCGAGCAAGCGGCCTATACGATGAGGACTCGCTTGCTAGCGAGGCGGAGCCGGCTGCGAGCCTGCCCAAATTGGGACTCGATGCCAAGGGGCTGAGGGCTTCAACGGCAGTTGGGATCGTTACCGACTATCTGGTTTCGCTTGGTATTCCACGAGAAGAGCTCGATCATATCGATACGCTCGTCAACTTCGATTTTGAGCGCTCGACGCCGGCTGGATTTAGGTGCCACGTGTTTGGGGCGCCGGTACCCCCAGGCCATCTTATCGAGGTGGCGGAGGGCCTTCTAGTGGTTGATGAGGTCATGTGCTTTGTCCAAGCGGGTTCGTGGATGAGCGAGCCCGAGCAGCTGGAATATGGCTACGAAATCTGTGCCCGATACCATTTGAATCATCTGTCGACAGGCGATTATATCGAGATGGGGCAGAGGTATACCGTTGCCGACTTGATTGCTTATTGCAATGAGAACCGATCTCGTCAGGGGGCCATACGCGCGGCCGCCGTGCTCAAGCGCGTGCACGATGGCGCGCGGTCGCCTATGGAGACGGCCACCGCAATCATGGTCGTAGCAAAACGTTCTCAGGGAGGGCTGGGATACGTCAAGATCGAGCTCAACCATCGGGTCGATGTTCCCAGCGAGTTCAAGTATCTCGCAAAGGCCGGGTATTTCGAGATCGACGTATATGCGCCTGCGAGTGGTACGGGGATTGAATACAACGGCTCGGACCATCTTGATAAACAGCGCAGCGCGTCGGATGCGGAGCGTATGACTGTGCTGAGCGCGCTGGGCTTTAGGATGATCGTCCTCACCGGGACTCAGTTTGCCCATCAGCTGCAATTGCACCGGGCGATGAACGCCATCGCGCTTGCGATAGGCCTTAAGTGCGACCGAAGCGAAGCGTTCCAAAAGCGGCAGAACGACCTGCGAGAATTCGTGATTCGGCACTGGGACGGCGGCCTTTAGGGGCGCTTTGGCCCTTCTGCGGGGTGCCGTGGGCAGGCAAACCATCACAACATTCGACGTTTTTTGCCAAAATCGGGAAAAGCATCGAATGTTGTGATGGTCTGTGTTGAGGATGGGCTTGGAAAGTCCGTTTTGCTCGAAGCGACTTGTCCTGTCGTACGGGTGTCGGCATGATTCTCCCGTGGGGTATTATGTTTTCCGAAGAATAAAACGCCGCGTGAGGGGAGGGCTGCGTGGACGGGCACGTGCAACATGACGGCTTTGGCCGCGATATCAACTACCTGCGCATTGCCGTTACCGACAAGTGCAATTTCCGTTGCATTTACTGCATGCCGGCCGATGGCGTGGCACCCCGCGCACACGATGAGCTTCTCAGCGCCGAGGAGATTGCCCGCTTTGTGCGCTTGGTGGCGGGGGAGGGCATTCGCCGCGTACGCCTGACGGGCGGCGAGCCGCTGGTCAGCCGCCGTATTATTCCGCTTATTCGCGACATCCGCGCGATTCCGCAGATCGAGGACATCTCGCTCACCACCAACGGCGCCCTGCTGCCCAAGCTGGCACCGCAGCTCAAAGATGCCGGGCTTAACCGCGTCAACATCTCGCTCGATACGCTCGACCCTACGCTCTTTGGAAAGATCACGCGCCTGGGTCGACTCGAGCAGACCATGGCCGGCATCGACGCGGCTCTGGCCTGGGGCTTTGAGCCTGTTAAGGTCAACTGTGTTGTGGTGCGCCGGCTCAACCAGGATGTGGCGGCCCTCGCGCGACTCACGCTCGACCGCCCCATCCACCTGCGCTTTATCGAATACATGCCCATCGGCGACGAACACACGAGCTCGCATTGCGCTGTGGACCCGCATGCGCCCGCGCTCAATCCCGAGCTGTGGGACGCAAGCGATACCGTGCCGAGCGACGAGCTGCGGGCGCGCATCAATGCCGGGGTCGCCGCGACGGGGCTGGGCGAGCTCGAGCCGCTCGACATCAACGACGCTCCTGCCGGCGCGGGCCCTGCGCGCTATTGGCACTTTCCGGGCGCGGCGGGAACGGTCGGCTTTATTAGCGCCATGTCCAACCATTTTTGTGCGAATTGCAACCGTTTGCGCCTGACGGCCGATGGCAACGTGCGTCCGTGCCTATTCAGCGATGCCGAGTATTCGGTGCGCGAAGCCCTGCGCCGTGGTGATGATATGCAGGTACTTTCGATTTGGCGCGATGCCGTGGCCCACAAACCGCAGGAACACGCGATAATTGAGGGCACGCAACGATTTATGTCCCAAATCGGAGGATGATCATATGGCCAAGAGCAGGTACGCCGATGCCACCAAGGCCGCTCGCAGGGCCGCGATGTCTGCCCACAAAGCCACGGCTGCGGCGAATGCTGGCAGCGCCGCAGCGCCCGCGCAGCCGTCCGCCAGCGCTGTCGTCGAGCCCGCCCGTGACGCCCGTCGCGACGAGCTGACGCACGTGGACGCCAAGGGCGAGGTGCGCATGGTCGACGTGTCCGACAAGGCCGAGACCCATCGCATCGCCATCGCCGAGGGCACCATCCTCATGCATCCCGAGACGCAGGCCATGGTGCTGCAGGACCGCGCCAAAAAGGGCGACGTGCTTGCCTGCGCGCGTGTGGCGGGCATCATGGCCATCAAGCGCACGAGCGATATCATCCCCATGTGCCATCCGCTGCTCATTACCAAGAGCAAGTGCGACATTGCGCCCATCGCTCCGACGGGAACGCCTGTCGAGGACGTGCCCGAGGGCTGGGCGCCGTCGCGCGCGGACGGGCAGGTCGGCTTTCATGTGCTGGTCACAGCCGGCGTGACGGGCAAGACCGGTATTGAGATGGAGGCCCTGACCGGCGCGAGCGCCGCGTGCCTGACCATCTATGACATGTGCAAGGCCGTCGATCGCGGCATGGAGATTGTCGACGTGCACCTGTTGCACAAGGAAGGTGGCCGCTCGGGCGTGTGGGATCGTTCAGAGCGTCAGGCCGCTGCTGCTGAGGCCGTGGCCGCTGACGGTGCCGCGATCGCGAGCGCACCCGTCGCCGTCGCGCCTGCGGCCCTGACCCCGGCCGTCCCCGCGATCGCGTTTATCGGCTACCAAAACTCGGGCAAGACCACGCTCGTCGAGAAGGTCATTGCCGAGCTCACCCGCCGCGGCCTGCGCGTGGGTTCGCTCAAGCATCACGGGCACCACGGCTTTGATATCGACGTGCCCGCTAAGGACACCTGGCGCCATCACCAGGCCGGATCCAAGCACGTGGGCCTCATCTGCGCCACGCGCTGGGCGGAGTACGCCGACACGCGCGAGGAGGACGAGATGCCCGCGCGCGAGCTGCTGTCACGCTACAACGATGTCGACGTGGTGATCATCGAGGGCTACAAGACCGAGGGCTTCGACAACATCGTCGTCGCGCGCTCCGGTGTCGACCGTCTGCGCGGCAAGAGCTCGCTCGACCTGGTCGACGGTCACACGCTAGCCCTTGCCTGCAACGAAGCCCTGGCACGTCAGGCCTTCGACGCCGGCTTTGCGACCCGAGCCATCAACATCAACGACGCCCGAGCCATCTGCGATCTTATCCAAGACCACCTTTAAGGCTTGACGCTGCGCCGGCCCCAAGCACTCCATCTCGCCCCTCAAGCCGTCGCTCGCGTACCAAAGTACGCGTCGCTCCTCTTTCGGGGCGACCTGGGGCACTTGGAACCGGCTCGCTGCGCTGCCATAACATGCCAAAAAGGGACAGGTTTGTTTTGGCAGGTTTTATCTGGGCTAACGTCATTTCCACCACAAAGGGGCCAGTCACCTTTGTGGTGGTTTTTGCTTTGGTAGATGGTTGGGACATGCCTTACAATCTACCACGTAGTTCATGACGGGCGAAAAACGGAGAGAAGGGGCTTGATGCGTCCTTAATGTTTCATGCGGATAGATTGATTTGACAGACGGTGGCGAATGCCCATCGCCCGTATTTGTATGAGACAAGGAGTCTCCATGCTCGCCTCTCTTTTCTCAAAACCTCACTCGTCGCTGTCCGCGCAGGCCAGGCGCCTGGTGGCAATGCGCTTCCTCATCTACACCGGCTTTCAGACCAGTTATTTTATCGGCGTCATCGGAACGCTCACCTATGCGGATGACGCCTCGGTCGTCGCGACATCGCTGGCCGTCCTGTTCATGAACGTTTTCGTGATCCTGGGATCCTTTGCGGGCGGTGCGGCGCTCGACGCCTGGGGCCCGCGCCACCATTTCTTGCTGAGCATCGTGGGCACGCTGGCAACCGGCGCGGCGATCCTCGCCTTTGGCAGCGCGACCGGCGTCGTCCTGCTCGGCGCGGTGTTTCTGGGCTTTACGATGGGATTCGCCCAGCCCATTGCCACATCCTATCCGGCCTATCTCACCGACGACCCCGTCGAGCTCAAAGACATCAACTCCGCCATCGCCATGTTCTCAAACGTGAGTATTATCGTCGGACCCACGTTGGGTGGCTTTGTCGCGGCGGCTGCGTCGTCGCGCGCGGTGTTCGTGCTCATGATGCTCTTTACCGTGCTGGCGTTCGTCGCCGGCTGGGGCTTTAGGCCGCGGGCGGGTTCGGCCACCACGCGCGAAGGCAAACCCACGACCGGTGAGATCACATCAGACAAGGCCAGTCAAAGTCCCGACCCCAACACATCTCCCCGCGTCACCTTCGCAGCCAGCATCAAGACAGTCTTCACCAACAGCGTCCTCGCGCTACTTTTCTGCATTATCTT
The DNA here is from genome assembly GCA_905207015.1 of uncultured Collinsella sp. GTDB lineage: Bacteria > Actinomycetota > Coriobacteriia > Coriobacteriales > Coriobacteriaceae > Collinsella. The sequence continues at coordinate 21,766 of CAJLJQ010000014.1, forward strand.
CCTCTCGAACTTTGGCTACGGGGCCTTCGATCCGCTCGAGTCGTTTTTCTATCGCGATGTCCTGCACGTCGGCGTTGAGTGGATGGGCTGGCTTTCGTCGGCCTGCGGTGTGGGCGCGGTGCTGGGCGCCGTGGTTGCGCTTCGGATGCCGCCGCACCTGGTCAACCTTAAAACACTGCTCGTGGCGCTTATGTCCGTGGGCCTGGGAAGCCTGCTCTATGTGGGGACGCCGTACGTTGGCGTGGCCCTTGTCGGCCAAATCGCCCTGGGCATAGCTTGGGGTGTCGTCAACCCGCTCCACAACACCATTGTGCAGACGACGGCTCCGCTCGAGCAGCTTGGTCGCGTCAATTCGGTCATGGGCTTTGGCAATATGTTCGCTGGTGTGGCCCCTCTGGCGATTGCCCCGTGGCTGGCGGCAACATTTGGCGTACAACGGACACTCGTGGGGGCAGGCATGGTCGTGACGGCGGTCCCTGCGGCGTTGCTGCTGTTTGGTCGCAGGCATTTTGATCGTGCCGCAAGGCAGTAAAACCATCACAACATTCGATGAAAATCGCGATTTTGCCGAAAAACATCGAATGTTGTGATGGTTTGGCCCGCAAACGTCATTTCCACCACAAAGGAGCCAGGCACCTTTGTGGTGGTTTTTGCTTTAACGGGCCGCGCCTGCGCCTTGGTATACCATGTACGCCGTTTGCGAATATACCCCACACCGCCGCACAACCCAGAAAGGCCCCCATGGACACTACCTTCAGCCACATCAAAGCCGTGTTCTGCGATATCGACGGCACACTGCTCACGAGCCAGCACACGGTGTCCCCGCGCACCGTGGCGGCGATCCGCGCCCTGCGCGAGCGCGGTGTGCTCTTTGGCCTGTGCACCGGGCGCGACGCCCACGCGACCGAGGCCATGTACGAGCTCTGGGGCATCGAAGGCCTGGTGGACGTGCTCGTGGGTTGCGGTGGCGCCGAGGTCATCGACCGTGCGCACGACATCAACGAGCTGAGCTATCCGCTGCCGGGCGAGACCATCGCGCGCATCTGCAAGCACATGGCGGACCTTCCGGCAACGCCCGTCTGCCCCCGAGACGGCGTGTTCTACGTGCCCGAGAGCAATGCGTGCGTCGAGCACCTGTCGCGCGTCGACGGCGTGCCCTACCAGGTGGTCGATTTTGCCGAGTTCTTGCGCGGGCCGCAGCCCAAGGTGATGTTTACCATGGCACCCGAGGTAATGCCGCGGGTGATTGAGCGGGCGTCGACGTTTGCCGATGACACTGTTAAGGCGGCAGCTCTGCAAACCACGCAGCGGCTCTACGAATTCATGGATCCGCGCGTGTCCAAGACTCGCGGCCTTGTGCGCGTGGCGGAGCTCAACGACATGGAGCTCCAGAACATCTGCGTGTTTGGCGATGCCGATAACGACACCTGCATGGTGGCCGACGCCGGCGTGGGCGTTGCCATGGCAAACGGCGGCGCCGCCACCCGCGCCGCCGCCGATTTTGTAACCGCCAGCAACGACAATGACGGCATTGCGGTCTTTATCGAGGAACATCTGCTGTAGCGCAGGGGGAGAACCACCACAATAGGTGGCAGGCATCTTTGTGGTGGCCTCAGGCGATTTGGGCGAATTGCTACCTAGAATCTGCACGAAAATTCAAATACAGTTGTCTGAACATCATGCTTCTAACCACCGGTGGGTTAAAGATATTCTCATCAGTTTGGTAGGATATTCCTTCCGGTTAATGACCTACCGCTCACGGTCGATTTTCGACCGTTCACAGGATGTTTGCTCTTGAGCAAAAGGTTGTGCAAATAAATAAAATGCTATTAAAAACTGATAATTAACTTAATTACCGGTAGAAACAAAAAATAGATAGCGAATAAACGAAGGTAAATCTGAGTAAATGTCAAGAGAATTAAGAACTTGCACAAAAATGTCGGTTTTGCTGCTCAGATGTTTAAACAATCGTTATAATTGCATCACTTAGCGAGCGCAATTACAGATTGCGCAGATACGTTTGATAGGGAAAGAGCAAGATCGCGGTCTCTTGGGGAGGAGACATCGATGAAAGCGAATTCAGACAAATCTAAGCAGAGTAAAAAAGCGACGCGCCGTGTACTGGCAGGCGTTTTGTGCGGAGCCTCCGTTTTGAGCCTGGTACTGTCGCTCGTCATGCCCCCGATCTCGCAGGCCATTGCCAACGATGCCCAGGCAGCTCCTACCGAGGAAACTGTGATGGGGGGGGGTTCCTCAACTGAGTCTACTGATGTAGAAAACACCAACAACGGGGATACCGAAAACCAGAATAGTGACGAGACCGAGAACGGCGAGACTAACGCCGATGCTCTCAGGGCGGCCCCGTCGTCTGATGACACGGGAGCCGAGAGCGCTGCGCAGCCCGCAGATGATGGACAGTCTGTCTATAAGGTCGCTACTGTTGCAAATGAAGGTGAGGTTCCGGGACTTCAAATAGATAAGGATGGGTACACGCTGCTGAAGAGTGACGAAGACCTGGCAACGTACCTTGCCCTTACCGCGCCGAACAAGCCCGCAGAGCTGCGTCTGGCTGCTGATATAAGTTCGAGCTCGCCGATCGCCATCGACCAAAACACTACGATCGACCTTGCGGGTCACAAGCTTTATTACAGTAACGGTAACAGTGACCAGAGCCGGGCCGAGCCTGTTTGTGCATTTATCACAATTAAAAATGGCTTTACGCTAACTGTTAAAGGTGAGGCGAATGACTCCAAGACTATAGCTGCCAGTGCTGAACCTGGTCAGTTAGCAGAGATGCAGTTCAATGATGAAAGTGCCCCACAATCACTCACATACTTCGTAACTGAAAGCACGCCTAACGGTCTTGGTACTAGCGAAAAGACCTACAAGCACACTGTTGACGATTTCGGCGCTATCGTTGCATGCAAAAAGGGCTATGTAAATCGAGTCATTTCCGTTGAGGAAGGGGGCACGCTCAACCTTGAGGGTGGCATGATCACAACGCCTCGTACCCTGCGCAACAACGGTCACGTTATTTTCTCTCAAGGCACCGTCAATATTTCTGGCGGTTACGTCACCAACGGTAGCGGTGGTGGCTGGGGCGGTGGCCTGTGCGTGACGGGCGCAAAGGCCGAGCTCAACATGACCAACGGCGTAATCGCGGCAAACAAGGCGGCCTCTGGCGGCGGCATCTATGCTGACAACGGAGCCACCTTGAAGCTTACGGGTGGAATCATCTCTGGCAACGCTACGTACGGCGAGGCGGATGGTCACGGTGGCGGCATCTTGGTTTCGGGCGGTAGTGTGACCGTTTCTGGTGGCTACATCACTAACAATAAATACGCCAAGTTTTGCGGCCACGATGGCTGGGGTGACCATGGCGGCGCTGGGCTTGCTGCCAATAACGGCGCCAATGTCACTATTTCTGGTGGCCAGATTACCGGCAACTACTCCGAGGAAGCCGGCGGCGGTGTTTATGTCACGGATGCCAACCGTAATACTCAACCCCGTACGGGTATGGCGTGGCTGAAAATCACGGGAGGAATTATTGCCTCTAACGTAAGCTACCGATCTGAAGGTGCCGGCATTCGAGTGGGCCAGATGGTTGACGCGATGATAAATGGATCGTCAAACGATAGCCCAGTCTACATCACAAATAATCACTGCATGTCTCGCTTTGACTGGGGCGGTGGCGGTATCTTCGTCCAGGGAAACTCGAATGAGGGTATGGAAAAGACCGCTGGTAGATTATTTGTATACAACTCGTACATTAGCAGCAATACCGCTGGTGGCTATGGTGGTGGCGTTGCAGTCTGCCCGACGGGCAAGACGTTGGTAACGAACACTAAGGGCACGGCAATCTTTGGCAATAAGTCTGCTGGCAGTGAGCAAAAAGCCACCGGGTACAATTCGGCAGAAAACAAGGGTAATGATGGTACGCCCCATCTTTCAGCTGGTGGTGCTGATGGTTTTGATAAGACTGAAGATCAAGATGCATACAAATCGGAGGTGTTTCGCAAGTACGGTCATGCCGATTTCTTCCTCGCAGCGCGGGGTCACAATACGCCGGTCGCAGTGGTAACCGGTAAGATGCTTGGCGGTGGAGACGCCCGGTACTCGGGAAGCATCGAACTTAAAAAAGCTATCACCATTCCCGTCAACGGTGCTGTTGGGGTAGAAAATAGCATCGGCCTGACCTCGGGTGTTAAGGACGGGGATGAGGCGGCGATTGATGCGCGGAATCGTGCGCAGAATGAAGCGACAACTTTCATCACGGGCAACTATTCCTGGGACCATGGTGGCGGCATCATGTCGAATGGCGACTTGTACCTAGGCGTGCCTGCGGATACGTACGTCTATCCAAGCCTTAAGTTGAAGGCAACCAAGGAGCTGGCCGGCCGCGACCTCAAAGATGGGGAATTCAAGTTTACGGTTTATCGTAAGAACTCGGATACTGCGAAGGCGCCTTCTTGGAAGAATGATAAATTCGACAATGGTGGCTGCGAGTTTGTCGAATCTGCCCAAAATGGCGCTGATGGCCACATCGCCTTTGACCTTAGCGAGAAGCTCGAGCGGCTTCTTAACGACAAACAGCTTCGCGAGCAGTTATTAGCGAATGGTACTGGCGAAATTACATACTACTTGGTCGAAGATACGGGCAATCTTCCTGGTGTCATATACGATCATGCTGTATACGAGATTAAGGTGACAGTCAAATGCACGCCGACTGTACTTATGTCTGTTCCGACACAGGGAAACCCGCATGATACTAAAGATCTTAAGGTCTATAACTTCACGATTGATAGGGTGGACGTGACTAAGAATCCCGGGGGTTCAGCTAACTCGCCGAGGACTGCGTCAGCAGATGCTAATGGGTATTATTCGATCGTCGACTCCAACAGCGCAACCTCCACCAACAAGGCAACCTTCACCAACACGTACGACTCTGAGGTTTCCTGGACTCCTAAGGCGACTAAGGTCGTTAAGGGTGGCGAGATGAAGGAGTTTACACTTCAGCTTGCGAAAGACAGCAAATTTCAACATATCATCGGTACTGCCGTGACCACCTCTGGTAAAGGTACGAAGCAGACGCTTTCGTTCAAGGGCACCGCTGATAAAGAGGTTGAGCTCAAGTATTCGCTCTCTGATATCAGGGATAATCCCGACGACTCGGGCGACTCCGCGGGTGGCCTTTTCAAGACCTTTACGTACTATGTGCGCGAGAAAACCGACGGTTCGCAGTTCTCGCACTACACGTACGACCACTCGGTCTATAAGATTGCGGCCAAGGCAACTGTTCAGCCTGATAAGACTATCAAATGTGAAGTGACCTACAAGAAGGGAACCGTTGACTCCGATGGCAACTGGAAAGCTGACGTCAGTGCCGAAGAACTGAACCTCACCGACGACTCCATCCCCACCTTCACCAACACCTACTCCACCTCTTTGCCCCTTTCTGGTATGTCGGGCGTCACGCTGACGTACCTTGCCGGCGCGGCGGTGCTTTGCGCTGCTGCGGCCTGGATGCACATTCGTCGCAAGGCGAATGCGAAGGGAGGCGAGCGTCGTGAATAAGAAAGTTTGCTCCTTCCCGATCTTGTTTGCGCTGCTTGCCCTCCTGATCGGCACCTGCGCGGTTGTGTTCCCCGCATCCGCGCAGGCCGCTCCGACCTCGACCGGTTCCATCACGGTGAGCGGCACCGTGGCGAGCAGCTACGATGCCTACCAGATCTTTAGCGCCAACGTCGTCGACGGCGACAGCGACGCCAAGACCTTCACCGACCTTGTCTGGGCAAGCGACGCCGTGCGCGACGCCGCGCTGCCTGTGCTGCACAGCGCCGGCATGCCCAATTCCCAGACCACCGCGCAGAAAGCTGCCGAGTGGCTCAACACCGATTCCCACCTTACGGGCGCGCTGAGCGCACAGCTCGCTCGTTCCCTCCAGAGCTCTGGCGCCGTGTCCGTGGCCCTTAACGCGGGCACGGCGGCCAAGCTGCCTAGCGGCTACTGGCTCATCGTCGCCGACGACGACGCCATCGCCCAGGGCGAGGTCGGCACCGCGCCGATCATGGCCCTGGTGGGCGGCGGCGCCGTCACTGTCAAGCCCAAGGCCGCGACCCCCAAGGTGTCCAAGCATGTGCTGGAGGACAGCACCGCCGCCTGGCAGAAGGCCGCCGACGCCACGGTCGCAGACGACCTGTACTGGCGTCTCTCTGCCACGGTCCCGGCCGGGCTCACCGCCTACGACACCTATGCGGTGCGGTTCGTCGACACCATGGGCGCGGGGCTCGACCCCTCCAAGGTGGCCGCGAGCATGCGCGTGTACGTGGCGGCGGGCGCGGACGGCGGCTTCGACGCCGTCTCGGCCGACAAGGACGGCCGCGTCGGCACCGAGCCCGCGAAGGGTTGGACCGACATCACGGCCCAGTGCGCCACCAAGATAGCGGCGGACGGAACCTTCACCGTGCGCACCGGCGACCTGATCGCCGCGCTCGGCGGGGCCGACGCCTTCACCGCGGGCGCCCGCGTGGTCGCCGTGTACAACGCGCCGCTCAACAGCGCATGCAACCACGGCATCGCGAAGGGCAACCCCAACGAGGCCTACCTGTGCTACCCGCGCTCTCCCTTTGCCGACCAGTCCGGCGACGCCGGCTTCACCCGCACGCCGAGCGACGACGCGTGCGCCTACACCTGGGATCTCGCGCTCACCAAGCGCAGCAGCGACGGCGACAAGCCGCTTGCCGGGGCGGTCCTGAGCATCGCCGACGACCGCGGTCGCACGCTGGCGGCCGACGGCACGTGGGATGCGGAGGGCAAGGCCACCGTCACCACGGGCGAGGACGGCCGCGTGACCGTCTCGGGCGTGGACTCGGGCAAGCTGGAGGTCCGCGAGCTCAAGGCGCCCAAGGGCTACACCGCCTTCGAGGGTACGCGCTCCGTGACGGTCAAGGCCGAGGGTCTGGACGTCGACCAGGTGGCCGCCGCCAAGCCCAAGCTCACCATCACGGCCGAGTCGCCCCTGCGCGCCGACAGCGCGGATGGGTCGACGGGCAGCCTGGAGGCGTCGCTCATCAACACGCCCACCGGCACACCCCCTAGCATTACCACCGGAGGCTTTATGCCCTCGACTGGCGATATGGCAATGTACGCCGCGGCCGCCGCAGCGGTCGCCGGAGCCGCGCTCATCGTGGTCGCGCTCCTGGTCAAGCGGGGAGGTGGCAGCCATAAAGAGTAGCTGGCAGCCCCACAGAGAGCGGGGCGAGACGTAGCGAAGTAGATGCTAAGACACAGACAGATGATGACCGATCGAATGGGAATCAAGCAGAAAGCAGAGGAAAAGAAGATGAGCATGAGCAAGAACATCGCACGCCTGGCAGTAACCGCCGGCCTCACAGCAGCGCTGAGCTTCGGCGGAGTCATGGCCCCGGTGACCATGGCGTTTGCTGTGGGTACGCCGACGGTGGCTACGGAGAAGGGCAAGGTGAATATCACTGATAACGATTATGCCGGCACGACTTTCAAGGGCATCCAGATTTTCACCGCAAAAGTCACGCAGGATCAGAAGAGCGACGGAAGCTGGGATGAGTCGGGCGACAAGACGCTTTCCGATATTCAGTGGGCGTCGGATAAAGTGCAGGGTCTCGTGACGACCGAGCTTGCCGGTGTGAAAGGAGCGCCTAAACCCAATGCGGACGCTCAGGAGTGGGCAGAATTTATCAGTAAGGCACAAGGCCCCAATTTTGGAAAGACCACAGCGGTTGATACTGGTTCAGCTTTGGACTTGATTGCCAAGGCTTTGGAGGAAGACAAGACGTTCACTTGGACAAAGCCGAGCGATTCCACCAAAGGCAACTTTAATAATCTGGATCACGGATACTGGCTTTTTGTGACCGATGCGCCCAGTGAGACCACCGGTGCCGATGGTAATACCGACGCCTATACCTCGCCAATCTTCACCATCGTCGGTGGCTCTGACGTTAACGTGACCCCCAAGAAGGACGTCCCCAACGTGACCAAGGCCGTTAAGGACGACAAGAATGGCAGCTTTGTTGATTCGAGCAAAGTTGTTCCCGAGGGCTCTTCTCGAGATGTCTTTACGGTGCCCAATAGGGTTGCGGACTCTGCATCCGATCAGCTGGTTGAGTATCAGCTTGCAGGTACCGTGGCCAGCAATATCAATACTTATAAAGAGTACAGCTATACCTTCACCGATAACCTGCCTTCTACGATGGTGCCCGAGCTTAACGGCAATGATCCCGTTGTCGAGGTTAAGATTGGCAATCAGGTTGTTCATCCGGATAGCTACAACAAATCTTATGCAGATGGCAAACTTGTGGTTTCGTTCTCAAATCTGAAAAATGCCCATGTGGAAAAACAAGATGGCACCAGTGGCGCAGTCATTAACGTTGATGGCAGCTCAAAGGTCTATGTGAACTATAAGGCAAAGCTTGACCCCACGAAGGTTAACGCCAATATGCTCGGTATAGGCCAGATGAACACCGTTACTCTGACCTATTCCAATAACCCTCACTCTGAAAAAGACAAAGGCACTACAGTCGTGCATCCCGCCTACGACTACACCTACGGTATCGATGTTAAAAAGGTTGGTTCCGATGAGACGAAACCGCCTCTCGCAAACGTTGAATTTACTCTGCAAGAGGTCGGTACTGGAAAGTTCATCAAGAAGGACGGCACAACTGCGAGCAGCGAAACTGAGGACGGCGCAATTCTCAAGACGAATTCGACCGGAATGATAGAGGTCCTTGGCCTTGATGAAGGCACGTATATTCTGAAGGAGAAAACTCCTGCGCCCGGTTACGACAATTCTCACGGCAGCAAGGGCATCACGTTCACCATTACGCGTGGCAATCTTTCTGAGAGCAACACTGAAGTGGTCAACCCTGTGGTTGAGGTAACTGACGGAGATAATAAGGGGCTCGTTCAGGCCGACAACGCCACTAACGGCATGGTGCATCTCACCGTCACCGATAAGAAGGGCTCCAACCTCCCGCTCACCGGTCTCAACGGCGTGACCTTCACTTGGATTGCTGGTGGCGCGGTGCTGTGCATCGGCGTGGCGCACCTCATCCGCAGCCGTAAGCAGGCTGAGGAGTCCGAGCAGGAGTAACGCTGGCTCACCCATCCCTTTGGCAGGTGGGATGTGATGGCCATGAGACTTGCGGACACTTTTCTCGTCCATCCACGTTCTTGCTTTGCCATTCTCTTTTCGGGGCAGACTTCGCACTGGAGTCTGCCCCGTTTTTTTGGGATAACGCAGCCAACCTCCACCGTCCGATGTGGGCACGTTCGTCATCGCGTTTCTTGACTCGTATGAGGTTCGGTTTAAGGTCCGTAGGCGCACGCGCGGTGCGGACGGTAGAAGGCATTTGCGCCGCAACAAGCGCAAATAAGAATGCCCGGGGTTCGGAGCCCGGGCATTTAACAAAAGCTGAAAACTAGGCCGTCCGCGCTCCCAAACATTTACGCGGGGTGCGTCGTTTTCTATTGATATTGTATCCCGAATCGCCCAGCCGATTCAGGACATTTTGAAAACTCAAATGCTGGCCCAAGTCGCGCCCAACTCGCGCTGCGCAATGCTGCCAGGCTGCGTTGTCCGGCGCATGAGCTCGCAATTCGGCTATTATTTGTTTAGACAACTTGAGTTGTAGAGGAGTGACCGGCGATGGTGCAGGGCGCCAAACATATGAAGAGCAATAACGCTGCGGACAACGGCGGCTCAAGCCCTCAGCCCAAACCTCAACCAAAGCCCAAGCGCCGTCGCAAGCGGCTGCCGCGCTGGGCCGACCGTCTCATCACCATCGTCATCATCCTTATTGGCGTGGGCCTTATGACCTGGCCGTGGATCTTGGACCGGCTCGAGGCCTCGGGCGTGTTCAACCAGATCAGCACCGTGTCCAGCACCGTGGACGCGCTGTCTGCCGAGGAGCGCGAGCGCATCCTGCTCCAGGCGCGCTCCTTTAACGAGCAGCTGGCGGGCGAGGCCACCGAGCTTCCCGCCGACCAGATCGAGCCCTACGCCGAGCAGCTCATCTTTGACCGCGACCCCATGATGAGCTGGGTCGAGATCCCCTCCATCGACGTGAGCATGCCCATCTACCACGGCACGAGCGAGGAAGTCCTTATGGCGGGCGTCGGCCACCTGGAGGGCACGAGCCTGCCGGTGGGCGGTACCTCGACGCATTGCGTGCTTACCGCGCACTCGGGCATGCGCAACCTGAGCATGTTCGACGACATCCATTCGCTGGAGCCCGGCGACCTGGTGCTGCTGCACACCATGAACAAGACGCTCGCCTACAGGATGGTGGACTCCGAGGTGGTGCTGCCCGAGGAGATGGAGTCGCTGACTATCGAGCCGGGTGCCGACAAGGTGACGCTCGTCACTTGCACGCCCTACGGCGTGAACGACCATCGCCTGCTGGTGCACTGCGTGCGCACCAAGTACAACAAGAAGGACGTCGACAAGCAAAAGTCGCTGGCCGGCCGCCACTGGGGCAAGCGCGAGTTTGCCGTGCTCATCGTGGTCGTAGCCATTGTGCTGTTGCTGCTGGACATCGTGATCCACGCGGTCCGCAAACGCCGCAAGGCCAAGGCCTCAGCATAGGGCATTCTCCAGAACCACCACAATGGGGGCAGGCACCTTTGTGGTGGTCGGGACTTCCAAACCATCACAACATTCGATGAAAATCGCGATTTTGGCGAAAAGCGTCGAATGTTGTGATGGTCTTCGTTGTGGACGGCGCGGTTTTCGTTATGGACGGTGCGGTTTTGCTGCAGAACCGCCAGCCCGCCGCCTGCCAACCGCCTCCCTCGTTACGTTTTCGCTGCATTTGGGTAAAGCACCTGCTCCAAGCGGCGTTGCCTTGTATACTAGAGCGGTTTATCTGTTATGCGGAAGGGAGCGCCTATGGCACTCAGCGAGAAAGACGTGCGCGGCATCGCCGAGTACGCAAAGATCGCACTGACCGATGACGAGCTCACCCAGATGACGTCCTACATGAACGACGCCGTCCAGATGCTCGAGCCCGTCCTGCAATATGACTTGCCCGACGTGGAGCCCACGTTCCATCCCATCGGAAGCCTGTCCAACGTGATGGGCGATGACCTGCGCGAGCCCGAGCGCGACCTGCCGCTCGACGTTGCGCTCGAAAACGCCGGCAGCGCGCGCGACCGCTACTTCCGCGTGCCGTCCATTTTGGGAGAGGGGGAGAGCGAGTAATGGCGCAGAGCTTCGATTCCCTTACCGCCGCCCAGATCGCTGCGGGCGTTGCCGCCGGCGACTTTACCGCTACCGAGGTGGCCCAGGCCTCCCTTGCCGCCATCGA
>CAJLJQ010000015.1:0-30878 GCA_905207015.1 uncultured Collinsella sp.
AGTCATTGGGGACGTTCTTGTTTGACTAGTCATTTAAGAACGTCCCCAATGACTAGCCAATAAACCGGCGCCCGTCGGCGATGTTGCCGGCGGGCGCCGTTGTCTTGAAGACGAAATGATCCGTTTTCCTCCGTCTCCAAGGGATCATTACAGTGAGTCGATAAAGCGCTGTTGGGCGGCGCGGCCGGCTTCGTCCCACTTAAAGACGCCGGCGTTGTCGAGCACGTGGCCAAACACCACGCCGACCTCCTCGTGCAGGATGTCGATGGCGTTGTCCGCCGTAAGCTCGTCGGCGCGGCGGGCATAGACGTCCTCGGCCCACGCGGCATGGCTGCGGCAAAGGTCGTCGCCCTCAAGCGCACTGGCAAGGTCGTAGCTGGTATCGGCTTTGGCTGCCAGCAGGTGCTCGCGGACAGCGCCGAGCTCGGGAACCAGGCGCGGCGGAAGAATAGCCAGGCCCATAACCTCGATCAGGCCGATGTTCTCCTTCTTAATGTGGTGATACTCGGCATGCGGGTGGAAAACGCCCAGCGGATGCTCGTCGGTCGTGATATTGCAGCGAAGCGCCAGGTAGGCCTCGTAAATCTCGCCGCCGGCGTTGCCGCGGGAGTCGACGCGGCGGATGACGGGCGTCACGGTGTTGTGCGCTACGCCGTCGGCCGTGTGCGCGATAACGCCCGCAGACTCGTCGGTCCACTCGCGCCAGGCGAGGATAATCTTCTCGGCAGCGTCGAGCAGCTGAGCGCGGTCATGCGAGCGCAGGCGCAGCACCGAGAGCGGCCACTGCAGCACAGTGCCGGTGACCTGGTCAAAACCGGGCACGCTAAACTGCGAGACCTCGGCGGCATGCATCATGGGGAACTCGTGCGCGCCGCCCTGGAAGTGGTCGTGCGACAGAATCGAGCCGCCCACGATAGGCAGGTCGGCGTTGGAGCCGATGAAGTAATGCGGGAACAGGTCCACAAAGTCGAGCAGGCAGGTCAGGCCCTTGCGGTCGACGTGCATCGGACGATGCTCGGAGCTCATGGCAATGCAATGCTCGTTAAAGTACGCGTACGGGCTGTACTGGAAGCCCCAGCGCTCGCCGTTGAGCTGGATGGGGATAATGCGCAGGTTCTGGCGTGCGGGGTGAGCGCCGCCGTCGGCTGCGGCGGAGCGTCCGGGATAGCCCTCGTTTTCGATGCAGAGCTGGCAGGCGGGATACTTCTCGCCCGTGTTCTTTGCGGCACCAGCCGCGGCGATATCGCGTGGGTCCTTCTCAGGCTTGGAGAGGTTGATGGTGATCTCAAGATTGCCCCAGTTGGTGGGGGTGCTCCATTTGATGTTGCGCGCGATGGCGGCACGGCGCACGTAGCCGGCGTCGCAGCACAGGCCGTAGAACCAGTCGGTTGCGGCGCGGGGCTCGTTGACGCCCATACGTCCGTTGAACTCCTCGTTTACAACCGAAGGCCTCGGCATGAGCGCACCCATGATGCGCATGGCGATGCGGTCGCGGCCTGACGCCGTGTCCTCGGCGGCACCGTTGGTAACGGCGGCCTCGGAAAGCGCGGCAAGCGTGCCCTCCAGGTCAAAGTCGGGGAGTGTATCGGGGTGCAAGAGCGAAATCTTCTCGGTCTTGAGTGCCCAAGCCATGTCGAGTGCGGGGCCCGTGGCGCCGATGCACTCCAAAATGGTGTTGTATGCCCAGATCCGGTCGTCCTGGCCGATCATCGATCGGTGGATGGCGTACTCGATCAGGTTCTGCGCGGCCTCTCGCACGTCAGTCATTACAGCCATGCCGCGTAAGCCCCCTTGTCAGAGATGGCGTAGTGACGGGCAGAGCCCTCGCCCAGCCAGCCGTTCATCTTGGTAATAAAGGTGTCGACAAGCTCGAGCGGCACGAAGGCCTGGATGGTGCCACCAAAGCCGCCACCGTGAATGCGAACGGCGCCGCGGCCGTCGAGCACGTGCTCGGCCAGCGCCAGGGCATACATGGAAGGCTGCTCGGAACCCAGCTTGGCAACAACATTCTGCAGGTACATGGCAGAGCTGGCGCCGGACTCGCGCGTCAGGACCAAGAACTGGTCAATGTCGCCAGCGTTCAGGGCTGCCCAGCGCTTGTCGACCAGGCCGTTCTCGTACCAGTAGTGAACGGCGCGCAGGCAAGCGCGGTCGCCCAGCTTGGCGCGCAGCTCGGGGAGCTTGGCGTCAAAGTCGGCAACGTTGACCTCGCACAGGCGTGCCTTGCCAAACTCGGCGGCGACGTCCTGCATCTCGCGCGGAACGGCGGCGTAGTCGTCGGTAGCTGCCACATGGTCGGCGCCAACCTTAACGAGCACAAGCGCATAACCGTGATCCTCAAAGTTGAGCTCGAGCTTTTGGGTCTTAGGCTGGGCCTGGTCCTCAAAGTCCATGTAGGCAAGGCCGCCCAGGCACACAGCGGCCTGGTCCATCAGACCGCAGGGCTTGCCGTAGTAGTTGTTCTCGGTGCGCTGGCTCATCTGGGCGAGTGCGACGGGTTCAATGGCGGGCGCGCCCCAGAGCGTCTCCATGGCACGGCCGTACGCGGCCTCGACGGCAGCAGAGCTGGAAAGGCCACCGCCCGAGGGGACGGAGCAGGTGAAGGCGAAGTCGAAGCCCTTGGGCTCAACACCAAGCGCTGCGACCTCATGGGCCATACCGCGCACGAGGCTTGCGGACGTGCCCTTCTCGGACTCCTGAATGTCTACCGCGTCTAGCGTGATCTCAAACGTAGGATAGCCCTCGTCGGCGACGCGAATCTTGTTGGAATCGGTTGCCACGGCGATGCCGTCAACGGCGACATCGAGCGAGCCGGCGATAACGTGACCGCCCTCGTGATCGGTGTGATTGCCGCTGATCTCGGAGCGGCCGGGCGCGTGCACGTAGAGCACCTGGCGGTCGCCGATGGGGCCAAACTCCTCCTCAAACAGCTTGGTGAGCGTGGCGAATGTCTTTTCGTCGGGGGTGGTCATGGGAGTCCTTTCCTTGGCGCGCACGGGTGAGTTTTGCGTCGTTATGAGTACGTTAACAACTTGAAGCGGCATGAATCACGTGTTCACGATGCCGCACGTTACGGGCTATGTTAACGTACTCATAACACATCGCTTGTCACTTTTTGAGAATCTGGTAATCGGTAGAAATGCAGCCGTGAACGGTACTGCCGTATGGACTTATAAAGCAGAAGAGATGCAGATAGAAAAAGTAGAGTACGTTAACATGCGTCCGACGATAGCGGGCCTCGGCGCGGGATGTATTTCTGCCCGGGCCGGCATTCACGCTATTCAGATCTCGCAAGGGTGAAGGTGATCCTGTGGCAAGGCGCCCGTCCAACGATACCAGTTCGCGTCCGGTCTCCATGGCCGACGTCGCCCGCGCTGCTGGCGTTTCGCAGCAGACGGTTTCGCGCGTCGCCAACGGCTTGCCCAACGTTAACGAGCAGACACGTCAGCGCGTGCAGGCCACTATGCAAGAACTCGGCTTCCGTCCGAGTTATGCCGGTCGCTCGCTGCGCGACGGCCGTTACCATTCGGTCGGTCTGTGTGTCAACGATGTCACCAAGTTTGGCAACCTCTCAATGATCGACGGCATCGCCAGCGCTGCTCGCGAGCATAATTGCGCCATCACGCTGGTCGAGATGTCCAAGACCGAGGAATTCTCGCTTGCCGAGGCCACGCGTCGTATGGCCGCGCTGCCCGTGGACGGTATCATCATCGGCATGAGTCGCATGGCGCCCGATTTTGAGGCGTTTGATCCACTGCCGGGCATTGGCACGGTCGTCGTTACCATGTACGCGCATCCGCGCGTGACCACAGTTGACTCTGATCATTACGGCTGCTCGCTATTGCTTATGGATCACCTGTTTGAGCTGGGACACGATCAGATTCGCTATATTGGCGGCCCGTCGTTCTCGGTCGACGAGCAGTTTCGTCGCGCCGGTTGGCAGGATGCACTCGAGCGTAAGTACATTAAGCCGCAGGCGCCGCTCGAGGGCGATTGGTCTGCCAACAGCGGTTACGAGGCCGGCAGATATCTGGCCGAGCACGACCGCACCATGACGGCGATTTACGCGGCAAACGACCAAATGGCAAACGGTGCCATCGCCGCGCTGCGCGATAGCGGCTTGCGCGTGCCCGAGGACGTGAGCGTGGTGGGCGTCGATGATTCGCTCGATGATTTTGTAGCACACAACGAGCTCACGACCGTTCGATTCGACTTGCATCAGCGTGGGCGCGAGGTGTTTGAGCATGCGGTTCCCGAGGCGGGTACGGTGGGCAAAACCGTTGCCATTCGTATTCCCGGCCAGCTCATCATTCGACATAGCACGGCGATACCGCGCTCATAGTTTGTGCTGGTAAACGGCGATTTATCGCATTTCAATAACAATCGGTAAGGATGCCGGCAGATAGCTGTTGGGATGCAGCCGAGTGCTATGATAGACGGGTTCTTTTGTCTATCTAGGAGGCTTTGCCTGATGGAGATCACCAAGGATATCCGCTACGTTGGCGTCGACGATCACGACATTGACCTGTTCGAGGGCCAGTACGATGTGTCCGAGAACGGTATGGCATACAACAGCTACGTTATCTTGGGCGAAAAGATCGCTGTCGCCGATTCAGTCGACGGCGGTTTTGTCGACGAGTGGCTCGGTAACATCGAAGCCGTGCTCGACGGTCGCACGCCCGATTACCTGGTCGTCCATCACATGGAGCCCGATCACTCCGCTGGCATCGCCGCCTTTATGGAGCGCTATCCCCAGGCGCAGATTGTGGCCAGCATGGGCGCCTTCCGCATGATGATCAACTACTTTGGCACCGATTATCCCGAGCGCAAGATGGTCGTCAAAGAGGGCGACGTGCTCGACCTGGGCGGTCACAGCCTAACGTTTGTCGGTGCCCCCAACGTGCACTGGCCCGAGGTGATCTTCTCCTACGAGTCTACCGACAAGGTGCTCTTTAGTGCCGATGGCTTTGGCAAGTTTGGTGCCAATGACATCGAAGATCCGGAAGGGTGGGCCTGCGAGGCACGCCGTTACTACTTTGGCATCGTGGGAAAGTTCGGCAAGTTCGTGCAGGCCGTGCTCAAGAAGGCCGCCGATCTGGACATCCAGGTTATCTGTCCGCTCCATGGCCCCGTGCTAACCGAGAACCTGGGCTACTACCTCGACACCTACAACACCTGGTCGAGCTATCAGCCCGAGGACGAGGGAATCACCATTGCTTACGCGAGTGTGTATGGCCATCTGAAGGCTGCCGTTGAGGAGCTTGCATCTGCGCTCGAGGCCCGCGGCCAGAAGGTTTCCGTCTTTGACCTGGCTCGCGACGACATGGCCGAGGCCGTTGAGGATGCGTTCCGCTATGACCGTCTGGTGCTCGCTTCCATCACCTATCAGGGCGAGATCTTCCCGTTCATGAGCACCTTTATCCACACGCTTGCCGAGCATGCCTACCAGAACCGTACCGTGGCGCTTGTCGAGGCCGGTTCCTGGGCGCCTGCAGCTGCCAAGGTTATGACCAAGGAGCTCGAGGGTATGAAGGACATCACCCTGGCGCAGAACAAGGTGACCGTCCTGGGTTCGCTCAACGACGCCTCGCGCGCCCAGATCGAGGCCCTCGCCGACGAGCTTTCCAAGTAGCGATACGTTCACTTTTAACGCACAAACCACCACAAAGGGGACAGGCACCTTTGTGGTGGTTTTTGTTTAAGCGCCGGCGATGAGGAGATTTGGGCGGGCGTTGTCGACGATCTCGACGATTGAGGTGGCGACGGCGTGATCGGGATCACGGTCCATCACGATGGTGTCGACATCTGCCAGCTCGGCAAAGCGGTACATGCCGCGTCCGTTGACCTTGCTGGCGTCCATGAGGGCGACGCTTTGGCGGGCGGCGCCGACCATAGCCGCTTTGGTCTCGGCCATCTGCGGAAAGTCGGTGGTAAAGCCGCAGCCGGGAACAAAGGCGCCGGGGCACATGATGGCGAGGTCAGCGTGAACCATTCGCAGCGCCTGCATGGTGAGCGGACCGTACAAATAACGATGGCCTTTGCGCAGTGCTCCGCCCAGCATGGCAACATCGACCGAGGGCATGCTCTCGTCGATGTAATCGGCAATGGTAATGTCGGCCGTGATGACGGTGATGCCGTCGCGTTGGTCGAGGAGCCGGACAAACTCGAGAGCGGTGGTGCCCGAGTCGACGAGCAGGGTGTCACCATTGCCGACGAGTTCAATGGCGCTTTGTGCGATGGCCTGCTTGGCGGCGACATTGACGTTGATACGGCGATCCTGCGTGGAGACGGTTAGGCGTTTGTGGAGCGACACAGCGCCGCCGTGCGTGCGGCGCAGTTTGCCGGACTCGGCGAGCGCGTCTAGGTCGGCACGGGCGGTAACGGAGGACACGCCAAAGGTCTGGGCGATTTCTGCCACCTGCACCGAGGCGTTATGTTCGAGCATCTCCATGATGGCGGCGCGACGCTCATCGGCGAAAGCTCGGGTTGTTGCATGGGCCATATCTACTCCATCATCGTCTGAAATTTGCAGGAATTGTGTTGAGTACATTTTCGTTCATTTTCTTTTTGAGTAAGAAAACGCCTTTCGATTACTTATCTTTTCTATAAAAGAAAGATGATTCGCTTGAAAACCGGGATATCGGATAGGGGGATTTGATCCGATTCCCTTCCGTTTGCTTTTCAAAAACGAGTGTCTTGACCTGTGTGCTGGCGATATCTCGTGCGTGCGACAGATGCGATTTTCATACAATAAGCGCAGCAAAACGCAAGGTAAAACGCCTTGCGGACACGTATGCCCGATGTCCAGATGCGGGCGATGGAGAGGAGCAAACGCTCATGGCACTTGTTACCACCGAAAAGATGCTCAAGGACGCTCAGGCCGGCCACTACGCCGTTGGCGCGTTCAACGTCGAGAACCTCGAGTTTGTTATGGCTGTTCTGGCCGCTGCCGAGGAGACCAAGTCCCCCGTCATCATGCAGACCACCCCGGGCACCATCAAGACCGCTGGCTTGGATTACTTCTACGGCATGGTCAAGGCTGCTGCCGAGCGCGCTTCTGTGCCCGTCGCTCTGCACCTCGACCACGGCGATGGTTATGACCGCTGTATGCAGGCTTTCCGCACTGGCTACACCTCTGTCATGATCGACGGTTCGCACGAGTCCTTCGAGGACAACATTGCCCTGACCAAGTCCGTCGCCGACGCTGGCCGCGCCATGGGCGTGCCCGTCGAGGCCGAGCTCGGCAAGGTTGGCGGCAAGGAGGACGACGGTCCCGCGGTTGAGGGTGAGAGCCCCTACACCGATCCGGCCGAGGCCAAGGAGTTCGTCGAGCGCACTGGCTGCACCTCCCTCGCTATTGGCGTTGGCACCAGCCACGGCGTGTACACGAGCGATCCGCATATCGAGCAGTCCGTGGTCAAGGCCATCCGCGACGCCGTCGACGTGCCGCTGGTTCTGCACGGCACCTCCGGTGTGCCCGATGAACAGGTTGCCGAGGCTGTGAAGAACGGCATCTGCAAGGTTAACTACGCCACCGAGCTGCGTCAGGCTTACACCAAGGGCTTCATGGCCTACATGGCCGAGAACCCCGCCTGCTTCGATCCTAAAAAGCCGGCCAAGGAGGGCATGCGCGAGATCACCGAGCTGGTTAAGATCCGCATGACCAACCTCAACTCTGTGGGCAAAGCAGAGTAACAGCAAGGGTACTCCGACTCGCTACATATCCCGGGGAGGGACGAGGACTTAGTTCCCCAATCGTCCTCGGGCATGCAAAAAGCCTCGCTGCGCACTTCGTGCGGCGAGGCTTTTTGCCCCCTGCGGAAAGATTGGGGAACTAAGCCCTCGTCCCTCCCAGGTTGACCTACTCGAGGTCGTCGCCCTTGTGGCGTTAGGGCGGAAAATAATAAGAAGCCTTCGCGCTGCGGAATGATTTTGGAAACTAAGTGCGGGGGCCCGCCCAAGCTGTCCTGTTCAATCGCCCTTGTGGCGTTAGGGCTGAAAGGGTGGGGCGCGTGGGTTATTTGGTTGTTAGGGTTAGTAGGTCGTTGGGGGTTTTGAGGTTGTAGGTGGCGTTTGGGATATCTTGGTGTGATCCCCATGCTGCTCGGGCAAAACTGACCCCTGCTGAAGTTGCGCATTGTTCGTCGTAGACGGTGTCGCCAACGTAGACGACGTTGCCAGGATTCGCGCCCGCACGTCGGAGATATTCGAGCATGGGTGCGGGTGCGGGTTTATGTTCGGTTGTGTCTTCGACAAGGATGATGTGCTCAAAATACTTATCGAAACCAAGGGGTGCAATTTCTTTTGCGTATTCGTCGCGCGCACGTGAGGAGACGATGCCAAGTTTGCAGCCGCTATCGGCGAGTGTTGCGATGGCTTCAAGCAAACCTGGAAACACGCTGATGGTGCTTTTAAAGCTGGCGGCAACTTGGCACCAGCGATCCAACGTTGCCTGCGAGTAGATCCCAAGTTTCTCAAGGGCATCCTTGCCGGGTATGCCGAGGGCAAAGTCAAGCTCGTGTCGGGGAAGCGTTTTGCCGGTCTCTTCTTGGACAATCTGGACAAGCGATGACAGAACGCTTTCTTCTGTATCTGCCAATGTCCCATCAACGTCAAATACGATATGGTCAAAGTGCTTCATATGATTGCTCCTCTCTGTTGTTTGCCTGCAAGTTTGATGCAGTGACAGAAGAAGGGTTAGCGGGATTTCTGCCTGGTGCTATCGAGATTCTGCCTCGCTGCTCGATAGCTCGAAGGAGTGCACCCCATTTGTTCTTTAAATACCTGGCCAAGATGGCTTGCTGTTATAAATCCGCATTGGCGCGCGACTGTCTGTACCGTTCGCGTGGTGTGTGCCAAAAGTTCGCAAACACGGTTTATGCGGTATGCGCGTAGATATGCCGCCGGGGTCGTTCCTGCACAAGTTTTGATAATGCGGTAGCACTCTCTTTCGCTTACGCCGGCTGCAGATGCCATCTGGGGCACATCTATAGCGGCTGCATAGTTTGCGCGGATAAAGTCTAGGATTGCCTTGAACTGTACGTCGCGGCTGGTCATCCAAGAGGCGCCGTCGGAAGAAAAGAGCGGTTCGGTCTTGGCGTTAATCTGAATCCAGAGCTCTGACAAACTATTTCGAAGCGCCATCTCGTTCTGCGGCCGTTGAAGGTCGTGGCTAAAGGAGCTCTTCAGCAAATCGATAAAGGGCATATCGTCGGGATTGGTGGGCGACCATTTGAGCACATCGACGCCTCGACATTGAAGCAATGGGTTGATGTAGCGCTTTTGGAGACGTCCCGCGGGATCGCCGAGCATCGACGGCTGAAAGATATGCAGCATTTGAATGGCTGGCGCCGAATTGGGTGATTGCAGCGTGCTGTGCAAAACGCCGCCGTTGATAAAGCCGGCGGACCCTTCCTCAAAGCGTACGTGCTCATGAGCCGCGTGCGTTCGATAGTCAATCGCCCCCTGCTCCATGTAGAAAAGCTCAACTTCGGAATGCCAGTGCCAGGGGACGGAATTGCCCGGATAGCGAGCGAATTCTGCGCGTTCGGCAATATAGGGCCAGTCTTCGGCGGTCTCGGGAAACGCTTCCTCGCGTCCTCCGCGGTGCAATTCTATGTGATCCATGTTTCGCATGGCATCAGTATAAAGCGCGATGGGCTTAGATTGCTCTTGCCTGTTCGGGGAACGCCTTGTCTAGGGATGCTTGGAGCTTTTCGAAGGATGCTCGCAGGTTGAGGCTTTGATCGGTTGAGCGTTTTTGCTGTGAGGTTGGGGAGTCGAGGAGACCGTTTCTCTGTGTCGGGGGGAAGGAGAAAAGGTTTGCATGTTTTAGGGATGGCTGCTGTGCTGCGTCATTGGAAGAATGCATGCTTTTGCGGCCTCCTCGATATCCACCAAAAGGATGCGCTCGGGGTTTGCTGCTAGGTCCCGTGCGCTGGCTACATTATGCCGCGGCTGCCGCAAAGAAGCGCTAAAGAAAGGCTTAACCTGGTTTGGTGTTACGATGAAACTGCAGGTCAGAGGTATCGAGTAACACTCTTGAAAGGTTTTGAGCTTAAGGGCTTTCTAAGGTTTGTGACGTGGTTGTGGCGCGGACGTGCGGAGCGTGTGAATGCTCGCTGTTAGCGCTGCGGCTCTGCGGTGCGCACCTGCTCGATGACCTTTTCCATCGTGGCGTCGATGCGGTCTTTTTTGAGTTCGCATTCCCAGATGGTTATGGGCGTCCAGCCCATTTGAGTGAGTGCTGCCACGGCAGCGCGGTCGCGCTCGACGTTGCGACGGAACTTTGCCTCCCAAAACTCAACGTTGCGCTTGGGCTGGCTCGGATTGCACTTGGGGCAGCGGTGCCAAAAGCAGCCGTTGACGAAGATGGCGATCTTGCGGCCGGGGAAGGCGATGTCGGGCTTGCCGGGAACCTTCCATTCCAAGCGATAACCCGTAAGGCCCGCTGCGCGCAGACGCTGTCGTACGAGCAGCTCGGGCTTGGTGTTGGCGCGCTTGTTGCCCTTCATGGACTTTTTGATGGCGGCACGACGACGCACCAGTTCGCGCTCGTCGGCGGAAAGGTCCGAGGTGTCGATGCCGTCCAGCAGGCCGGGCTTGGGGCGCTTTTTGCTGCGGCGCTTAGGTTTGCGCTTGGATTTGGCGGCAGGCTCGTCAGCCGTGGCGGCCTCGGCGTCGTTGGTGCTGCCGTTGGCCTCAAGCCGATCTTCCTTCAGCTCAATCAGCGAATCGATAAGCCCCTTGTCGGCGGGCATCCATTCCACCGTGGCAAGCGAGGTGCGTGGAATCCAGCGGATATCGAGCTGACGGTCGTGCTTCTGGGGCTCATCGGATTCATCGGCGAGCGAGCAGTAGTAGCACTCCATGGAGAGGTGGAAATCTGGGTAGTCATACTCAACGGTGTAGAAGTCACGCAGGTTGGTGACTTTGACCTGCAGCTCTTCCATGAGCTCGCGGCGCACGGCGTCTTCTGGCGTCTCACCGCGCATGAGCTTGCCACCGGGGAACTCCCAAAGTCCCTGCATGTCGCCATAGCCGCGCTGCACAGCCAGTAGCTCGTCGGATCCTTCCTTGCGAATGATCCCGGCGGCAACATGAACAGTCTTCAACAGGAGTCCTCTCTCAACATCAACACGTGGCAGACTACGCTTACCTTACGCAACGGTAAGGCAAGCGTAAGCCATATCGATGGTAGCCGACTCGGCTTCTTGCGACTATAGATGCCGTAGACTAATCGCAAGAAAGGACTCGGTATGCAAACCACGCACATGGCGACCCCGGTACTGGAGGTCGCGCATCTCGAAAAGGTATATGGAGCGCTGGGCAACGTGACCCGCGCGCTCAACGACGTCAGCTTTACCGTCAACCGCGGTGAGTTCGTTGGCATCATGGGCGCCTCGGGCTCGGGCAAGTCGACGCTGCTCAACTGCGTGTCGACCATCGATAGCGCCACGAGTGGCACCATCCGCATCAACGGCCAGGACGTGACGCGCATGAAGCAGGCCAAGCTTTCGCAGTTCCGCCGCGAGGAGCTCGGCTTTATCTTCCAGGACTCCAACCTGCTCGATACGCTCACGGCACGCGAGAACATCGCCCTGCCGCTCACCATTGCCCGCACAAACTCGGCAGAGATCTCGACCCGCGTGCAGGACGTGGCCGCGCGTCTGTCTATCAGTCAGGTGCTCGACAAGTATCCCTACCAGATGTCCGGCGGTCAGCAACAGCGCGTTGCCGCGGCTCGCGCACTCGTCACCGACCCCACCATGATCATGGCCGACGAGCCCACCGGCGCCCTCGATTCCAAGAGCGCTCGTCTGCTGCTCGAGAGCCTAGAGGCCCTCAACCGCCGCCTGCGCGCCACCGTGCTCATGGTTACGCACGACAGTTTTGCCGCCAGCTACACGAGCCGTGTGCTGTTTATTCGCGACGGCAAGATCTTCACCGAGCTGCGCCGCGGCGACACCGACCGCCGAGAGTTCTTCGACCGCATTATGGAGGTCGTTGCCATGATGGGCGGTGAGGGCTCCGATGCTCTGTAAACTCGCTTGGGGCAACGTCCGCCGCGCCGGGCGCGATTACCTCGTCTACTTGTTGACGCTCACCCTGGGTGTCACGGTCTTCTATGCCTTTAACACCATCTCGATGCAGGTCGACATCGCTGGCATCAAGGAGGAGGGACTGTCCGAGCTCATGGGCGGCATGCTCGGCTACCTCACGTACTTTTTGGCCGGCGTTATGGCCTTTTTGATGGTGTATGCCAATAACTTCATCATGAAGCGCCGCAAAAAGGAGTTTGGCCTGTACCAGGTGCTCGGCATGGGCCGCGGGCGCGTCGCCACGATCATGGCGTTCGAGACCGTGATCGTTTCGGTCGGCGCCTTCGTCGCTGGTATTATGCTGGGTGTGGGGCTCTCCCAGCTCATGACGTTCTTTACCGCCTCGCTCTTTAAGACGCAGATTGCCGATTTCCACTTCTTTTTCTCGATGCATGCGTTCAACCTGACCCTTGCCTGCATGCTCGTAATGTTTGTGCTCACGCTACTGCTGAACCTTCGCGCCGTGCGTCGCACTAAGCTCATTGAGCTCATGGGTGCCGAGCGTCGCAACGAGAGCATCAAGACACGCAACCCCTGGATCGCGATTGCCATCTTTGCCGTGGGCGTGGTGCTTGTGGGCGTGGCCTATTACCGTCTGCTACGTGATGGGTTCCCGCTAACCGCGACGGACAGCAAGCTGCAAGAGGCCATGAGCCAGTTTGGCATTACGACCGTTATGGTTACCGTGGGTACCTTTGCCCTGTTCTGGGGACTTTCGGGCATGCTTATCAAGCTGCTGCAGAGCCTGCGCAGCGTGTATTGGCGCGGCCTCAATATGTTTACCGTGCGTCAGCTTTCGGCCAAGGTCAATACGGTGTGCTTTTCGATGGGCGTCATCGCGATGATTCTGTTCCTTGCCATTACCTCGGTGACGTGCGGTATGTCGATTGCCAACGTGATGAACGAGAATCTGGAGCGCTATAACCCTGTTGACGTGTCTCAGACGTATATCTATTACACGCCCGAAACGCTCGACTACTACAAGGAGTATGTCAATCCGTCTGAGGCCGATCGCATGGTGCTGGCCGATGCAACGGTCGATTTGTACGCTGCATGGCATGGCGATCGTAAAGATCCCGATAACGTTGCAGACGGTATTAAGGGCAAGTCGGCGGACAACAACGACGAGACCGGCAAGAAGGTCAATATCGCCGATGTTGCCGGTGAGCATGTGCAGATCGATTCGTATCTGAGTTACCCGCTTGGCGGCTCGGGCCCCTCGGTGGTGGCGGGTGAGATGTGCAAGGCCATGGGCGAAAAGCTTCCCAAGGCGCTCGAGGGAAGCAACGCCGATGCGATGGGTCTGTATGTGACGCCGGCGAGCCAGTACAACAAACTGCGCCAGATGATGGGCGAGGAGCCGGTGAGCATTGGCCGCGACCAGTATCTGCTCACGTGTGATATGGGCGGTGAGCTGGGCGACCTGTACACCAAGTATATGGCTGGCGGCCATGCCCTTACCTTGGGCGGGCATACGCTCAAGCCCGCAACCGATAAGTCGGACGAGGACACGGCGGCCATCGCCAACTCGGCGATGGGCAGCAATCCCGGTACCGTGGTCGTAGCCGATGAGCTGCTGTCCCAGCTTAATCTGCAACCGTATTCCAGTAATCTGCTCGTTAATTACAAACAGGGTATGGATACGACCGAGGCAGACGAGAGCATTAAATACACCTTGCTCGATAATCTGCTCGTTGACGGCAAGGAGCCGGGGTCGTGGGGAGTCTTCATCACGCGTTCCGAGATGTACACGCAAGCAGCGCAGATGAACGGCATGATTAGCTATCTGGCCATCTACATTGGCTTTGTACTGGTCGTTGCGTGCGCGGCAATCCTATCGATCCAGCAGCTCTCCAATGTGGCCGACGGCAGCCGCAGCTATCGTGTGCTGGCACAGATCGGCTGTGACGACCGCCAGATTCGTCATTCGGTGATGGCGCAGCAAGCGGTATTCTTCCTGTTCCCGCTGGCAGTGGGCTTGGCGCACTCCTTTGTGGCGCTCAAGGTGATCATCGAGCTGGTGAGCGTATTCGGCGATATGAGCATCGCCGGCACCGTGGGCCTCACCTGCGCGATTTTCCTGGCGGCCTATGGTGGCTACTTCCTGGTGACCTACCTCATGAGCGCCGGCATGGTACAAGCTGCCATCGCCACCCGCTACAGCGAGTAGCAAGCGGGCAAAACCGTCGCAAAATCAGAGCGAATAACCGCCGCGAAGGGAGTCCAGCTCCCTTCGCGGCGGTATTTTGCGTATCTAGAGCATCTCAGATGCAAGTGAGTAGGCTTTTTTGGATCTGCCGAGCACATCGCGGCAAGTGCTCAATAAAATCGCAGGTCAGGGCTGTGGCGTTTTGAGGTGCGCTCGGCCTCCTGCAAAAAGTCTACTCACTTGCTTTTTGCTGTTAGAAGGCCGCCGCAAGGGAAGGCAACTCCCTCGCGGCGGTTGACGTTTGCCCAGATAAAACCGACCAAAATAAACCTGTCCCTTTTTGGCAGGTTATCGCTTCCAAAAGTGGAGGATGAGCGTCGTGCGGTTTTGCTGCTCGGTTTTGACCAGGATGTTGTGGATGTGGGTCTTGACGGTGCCCACGGCAAGGAATAGCTCGTCAGCGATCTCTTGGTTCGATTTGCCCAGCACAACCAGACGCATAACTTCGGTCTCACGGTTGGAGAGCTTGTAGGCGTTGCGATAGAAGGGCATCTGCTCTTCGATGTGTCGATCAAGATCGCTGACGTTCTTTTCCTCGGGCGCCTCCTGCATGCGGATTGAAAGCACGTGGTAGGAGTGGATGATCAGCAGAATCGCAAAGTAGCAGGCAAAGACGTTTTCGCTAAAGTTGCGCTCGGACAGATATAGTTGCAGCCAAGAGGGCGCCAGACTCATGGGGACAATCAGAATGTTGTAGAAATCCTCGGCGACGATGCATCCGACCAGAATAGCGCCGATAATCAGGTGCTTTCGTTGGTTGTTAACGCGTGCCTTCAGCTCGACTTGTGTGCTCTTGCGTGCCGTCCAAAAGATATAGAGCCCCACAAATACAAGGAATGCCTGACGCATCGTGTAGTAGAGCCATTGATGCATGGGGCCGTAGGGGACAGCGACAATGATCAGCAGCTCGCTCAGGAAGAACGTTGCGACGGGAATAACAAACTGCTTTTTAGAATGCTTATCGAGCAGGTCCATGGCAATCAGCCAAATAAAAGCCTGTGAAGCGGTCGCCACAAGGGTCCGCATTACAGGCATGGTAATTGAGTAATAGTCACTGGCCGGAAAACTCTGGTTTTGCAACGTGTATTCAAAAAAGAAGATCTCGGTCATCTCGATGGCATAGCAAATAAAAACGCCGCTGCCATAGATAAAGAATCGGCGACGGGACGAGGCATAGGCGGCAAGCGAAAGCACTGCCGTCACAATACAGATCACGAGTATCGCTAGGGTATAGAAGAACATCAGAGTGTTCATCTGTCACCGTCCCATCTCATTTAATCTATGGCAAAGCCCTGTATGCCTTGTGGGGTATAGACGTCTCAACCCTTCGTTTCATTGCGGATTAGGCGCCGAGATACAGCATAGCCGTATACCGTTCGCGGTTCTAGATAGTAAACCCCCTGCAATCCCGCTACCTGCGGGTTTATATTGGTTTAGAGGGGGTGTAACTCCGTGAACGGTCTTTAATCCCGAATAAACTAGGTAAAAATTGCATACGGGTGAATGATGGTCTTGTCAACACGAGGCGTGATGTTCGAGCGCCTCATAGTAATAGTCGGCACGACCGGCGGAAAGGAAATCGACATGGCACTGCCTAAGGATTTCATCGACACCAACGACTTCACCAAAGAGCAGATCCTGGCTATCGAGGATCTTGGCCTGGCAATGAAGAAGGCCATCAAGGTTGACGGTTATTATCCGCACCTGCTCCGCAACAAGAGCCTTGGCATGATCTTCCAGCAGGTCTCCACCCGCACTCGTCTTTCCTTCGAGACCGCTATGACCGACCTCGGCGGCCATGCTCAGTTCTATGGCCCTGGCACCATCCAGCTCGGCGGTCACGAGTCCCTGGGCGACACCGCTCGCGTTATGGGCTCGCTGCTCGACATCATGATGGCTCGCGTTGACCGTCACAAGGACGTCGTCGGCCTCGCCGAGGGCTCCGCTGTGCCCGTCATCAACGGCATGTCCGAGTTCAACCATCCCACGCAGGAGATGGGCGACCTCATGACCATGCTCGAGAACCTCCCCGAGGGCAAGAAGATCGAGGACTGCACCCTGGCCTTCATCGGCGACGCCACCCAGGTCTGCGTCTCCCTCATGTTCATCGCCTCCAAGGTCGGCATGAAGTTTGTCCAGTTTGGACCTAAGGGCCACCAGATCCCCGACGGCGGCCTGCACGTTGGCACCGTCGAGGAGCGCGCCGAGTTCGGCAAGCAGATGATGGCCATCGCCGAGGAGAACTGCAAGGTCTCCGGTGGCTCCATCGTCATCTCCGACGACATCGAGTGCATCAAGGGCGCCGACTTCATCTACACCGACGTGTGGTATGGCCTGTACGACGAGGAGGTCTCGGGCGAGAACTACATGGACGTGTTCTATCCCAAGTATCAGGTCACCATGGACATGATGAACTTTGCCGGCCCCAACTCCAAGTTCATGCACTGCCTGCCGGCCACCCGCAACGAGGAGGTCGTCGACGAAGTCATGGACGATCCCGAGCGCTCCCTGTGCTGGGTCGAGGCCGAGAACCGCAAGCACTCCATCCGTGCTCTCCTTGCCGCCCTGGGCAAGCGCACCCCGCTCAACGACGAGGGTGTCGAGTACTCCGCCAAGGCTGAGCTCCACGCCGCTCTCGAGGCTCTCGAGCAGCTCTAAGCCTCAAGGCTTCTAAAAGCACGTTTGCGGGCGGCGGATGCTCGTCTCCTGTCGCCCGCTCACCGAGGCCCAAGCAATTGCCTTAATACCTTAGGGCCTCGGATCTGTCCAAGACTGAGCGAAGGAGCTCATCATGAGCGACGGAAAGAAAAAGCTTTCCTTCTTGACGGTCATTTCGACCATCATCTGCGTCGTCTTCGTTTGCGAGGCCGCCGCTCCTGCTGCTGCCATTGGCAACCAGCAGTTCTTCTGGTGGATCTTCCTGATCCTGACCTTCCTGCTTCCCTACGGCATGGTTGTCGCCGAGCTCGGTACCACCTATGACGGCGAGGGCGGCATTTACGACTGGGTACGCGATGGCCTGGGCGACAAATGGGGCGCCCGCATCTCGTACTACTACTGGGTCAACTACCCGCTGTGGATCGCCTCGCTGGCTACCATGTTCCCCGACATTTTGGGCATGGTCTTTGGCGTCGAGTTCAACTTGATCGCCAAGATGGGTATCGATCTTGCCTTTGTGTGGATCGTCTACCTCATGGGCCGCTCCAAGGCGGCCGACTCCGAGTGGGTCCTTAACGGTGGCGCCATCATCAAGGTCGCCGTCGCCGTTATCGTTGGCGCTTTGGGCATTTGGTATGCCATGGAGAACGGTTTTGCGAACGACATGTCCGCTGCCACCTTCCTGCCCGAGCTCACCAACACCAACGCTCTCGGTTACCTGTCGATCATCATCTTTAACTTCATGGGCTTCGAGGTCATCTGCACCATGACCGACGACATGGCCGATCCCGCTCGCGATATCCCCAAGGCCATCATCGTCGGTGGCCTGTCCATCGCCGTGATCTACCTGTTCGCTGGCTTTGGCATCGGCGCTGCTGTGCCGGCCGATTCCATCGACCCCGACTACGGCATGATTTATGCAGTCCAGACAATGGTGGGCGACTCCATGATCTTTAAGGTCATCTGCATCGCCTTCCTGATCACCCTGTTCGCCAACATGGCCGCTTGGTCCTTCGGCGTTAACTCCGTCGCCCGCTACGCTGCCGAGCACGGCAACATGCCCAAGGTCTTCGCCTCGATGATCTCTGACGACGATATGCCCAACGGTGCCAACCTGGTCAACGCCGTCGTTGCCTCCCTGGTGCTGTGCCTGCAGCTGGTTCCCATCGACGCTATCTCCAATGGTGTTTTCTGGATGCTCTTCGGCACCTCCGTCGTCTTCCTGCTGCTCACCTACATCCCGATGTTCCCGGCGTTCCTCAACCTTCGCAAGAACGACCCGAACCGTGAGCGTATCTTCACGTTCCCGTTTAAGGGCGCCATGATGAAGGTCATGCTGGCCATCCCTTGCATCGAACTGATCCTGGCCATCGTTGCAACGCTGGTGCCGCTCTCCGCCGCCGAGATTGGCGACAAGCTCCCGATGATCGTTATCTTCATCGTGCTTCTGCTCATCGGCGAGGTTGTCCGCGTCGTCAGCGCCAAGGGCCGCGAGACCGAGTACAAGGGCCTCACTCCCGAGCTGGCAGCTCAGCGTCTCGCTGAGGAGGCCGCCGAGGCCGAGGAGAACTAGAGCACCCGGTTCTGGGGCTCCAACCCTCCTCGCGTACCAACGTGCGCTTCGTCGGGCTTGTCGCTCCCGACTCCGGGCACTCTAGCCTCTTCGGAGACGTGCCCAAGCGACAGGTTTGCTAACCATTCCCCGGGGTGGGTGTGAGCGATAGCTCCGGTAACCACCGCCCACCCCAATCTCTCTTCCGTATCCTTCGTGCGTTTTGTCTCCGCGCACTTGGTTACGTCGTCGCTTGCCGGTGCGACTCCGTGAAAACCGGCGCCGGGCGCCCCGACCTTTGCCGGGGAACGGGCGCCTACCATCTCTTGGTTTTAGGCTGCGGGTAACCCGCCCGCAGCAAGCGATCGTTCGATTTGGAGGAAATCTTATGCGTACGATCACCGAGTCCGAGTCCACCCCCAAGGCCGACGGCTTCTTTATGCCCGCTGAGTTCGCCCCGCAGGATCGCGTGTGGATGGGTTGGCCCCACCGCACCGACACCTGGGCCCACGGCGCCAAGCCGGCTCAGAAGCAGTATGCCGCCATCGCCCGCGCCATCTCCGAGTTCACCCCGGTCTATATGTGCGCCAACCAGGTCGACTACGCCAACTGCAAGGCCGTCTTCGAGAACGACGAGAACGTCACCGTCATCGAGATGACCACCGACGACGCCTGGTTCCGCGACACCGCCGCCACCTACGTCATCAACGGCAAGGGCGAGAAGCGCGCCAACCACTGGCACTTCAACGCCTACGGCGGCCTCGTCGACGGCCTGTACTTCCCGTGGGACAAGGACGAGCAGATCGCCCTCAAGATGGCTGAGCTCTCCGGCTGCCGCCGCTACCGTCCCGACGACATGATCCTCGAGGGCGGCTCCATCACCGTCGACGGCGAGGGCACCCTTGTCGTGACCGACCAGTGCCTGCTTTCCCCGGGCCGCACCTGCTCTGCGGTGCTCGAGGAGGAAGAGGATCCCGAGTCCATCTGGCCCAAGTTCAAGAAGAAGTTTGAGCCCTGGAGCGAGGAGCTTCGCGCCTACATGGACGAGCACCTCAAGGATTACCTGGGTGTCGAGAAGGTCATCTGGGTCAAGGAGGGCATCGACCCCGAGGAGACCAACGGCCACATCGACGACGTCGCCACGTTCATCGCCCCGGGCGTCATGGCCTGCATCTGGACCGACGATCCCGAGTATCCGTTCTACGAGCAGTGCCACGCTGCCTACGAGACCCTCTCCAACGCCGTTGACGCCAAGGGCCGCAAGATGAAGGTCTACAAGCTCTGCATGCCCGTGAACCCGCTGTTCATGGACCAGGCTTCCTGCGACACCATCGACGCCGACGAGAACGCCGAGCCGCGCGTTCCCGACGAGCCGCTGATCGCCTCCTACATGAACTACCTGGTCACCAACCACGGCGTTATCGTCCCGCAGTACGGCGACGAGAACGACCAGCTGGCCGTTGACACGCTCCAGAAGATCTATGACGAGGTCTGGGGCGAGGGCGTCTACAAGTGCGTCGGCGTTCAGTCCGAGCAGGTCGTCTTTGGCGGCGGAAACATCCACTGCATTACTCAGCAGGAGCCGTCCGCTTAATCGTCTGACTTTCCGAGGCACCCCATCTCGCCGCTCAAACCGTCGCTCGCGTACCAAAGTACGCGTCGCTCCTCTTTCGCGGCGACCTGGGGCACCTCGAAAACCCAGCCGATCAATCGGACAATCGGCGAATCGAACCATCTTGGGGCATTGATGGTCTGGTTGCTCGATGTCTTGGTCGGCTGGGTTTTCTGTTGAAGCAGATTTGCTTTCCCCCTCTTTGTCTGCTGCGTTGGTTTTTGGGTTACCTGGCGCAGCGGCGTGGAACGGGCACTCCGTTGCCTCCACTTCGGAGTGCCCGCCTCTTTGATTGAGTACGCGTCTGATCTGGGATTTATTGCGGGTTAGGCCAATTGTTCGCTTGAATTTCCCAGGTCAGACGCGTATTCAATTGCTGATAGTTTCCGGTTGCGAGCGCGACCGTTTTGATCGGAGTATCTATGTACCAGCGTATCGTTATCTACACGCGCCTGTTCCGCGAGCGTTGGTCCAACAATTGCATCCTCTCTTCTCTTTGGGATGGCACCTGCACCGGTGACGCGGCCTGCAACCCTACCTTGGGCTGCGCCTTCGGTACAGATGCCATCCTTTTTGCTGTAGGGGGAGCGTGTCGTGGCAGGTAAAAAGTTCTCCCTGTTCGAGGTCATCCTCTCGGTTATCTGCGTTGTCTTTACCATCGAGGCGGCCGCTCCGGCATCTGCCATGGGTAACGTGCAGTTCTTCTGGTGGATCTTCCTCATCATTACGTTTTTGCTTCCCTATGGCCTGGTGGTGGCCGAGCTCGGTACGGCGTTCGATTCCGAGGGTGGCCTGTACGATTGGGTTCGCCTGGGCTTGGGCGACCGTTGGAGCGCCCGCTGCTCCTGGTGCTATTGGGTCAACTTTCCACTGTGGGTGGCAAGTATCGCCTGCATGTTCCCCAGTGTCATCAATGCGGTATGGGGCATCGAATTTTCGCTTGGGGTCCGAATTGCCATCGAGCTTGCCTTTGTGTGGGGCGTCACGGTCATGGCAATGCAGCCGGTGGCCGAGGCCGATTGGGTCATGGATGGCGGCGCCGTCATCAAGGTGCTCATTACCACCGTGGTGGGAATCGTCGGCATCTGGTTTGCCTGCAATAACGGCTTTGCCAACGATATGTCGTTTAAGACCTTTGTCCCCGATCTGGGAGACACTAACTCACTGACGTATCTTTCAATCATCCTATTCAACTTTATGGGCTTTGAGGTGGTCGCGACCTTTGCCAGCACGATGAAGAACCCATCGCGCGATATCCCCAAGGCGGTTATCGCCGGTGGCGTTGCCATTGCGGCGATCTACATTATCTGTGGCATCGGTATTGGAGCCGCGGTTCCCACCGAGCAGCTTTCACTCGATTCGGGCATTGTGGACGCGGTTGCCGCCATGGTGGGGCGCGCTCACCCGCTGACGATGGTCGTGGGCGTGGCCTTTTTGGTGACGCTGTTCGCCAACATGATCTGCTGGAGTTTTGGCGTCAACAACGTGGCGAGCTATGCCGCGCGCCACGGCAACATGCCGCGCCCCTTTGCGCTGGTGTCCAAGAAGACCGGCATGCCCAACGGCTCAGCACTCATTAACGGTTGTTTTGCCAGCTTGGTGCTGCTACTTCAGATTCCGCTGGGCGAAGGTTCCGACGTCTTTTGGGTTTTCTTCTCGATGAACGTCGTCTTTCTGCTCATGAGCTATATCCCGATGTTCCCGGCGTTTTGGCGTCTGCGTAAATACGACGATCGCCCGCGTGTGTTCCGCGCGCCCTTCGAGGGCAAGGTGCTTGCGGTAGCGCTTGCGGTGCCGGTGGTAGAGCTCGTGCTTTCGATTGTTGCGACAATCGTGCCGCTTAACAGCTCGCCCGCCGAGATGTCAAAGTTGCCGATCCTCATGGATGTGGTGATCGGCGTGTTGCTGGGCGAGGTTTCGCGCCTCATATCGCGCCGCGGCCGCAGCATCGACAATCCCGGCGTTGGCGCAAGGGGGACAGGTCGCTTTGCACCAAAACAGTAGCGCCGCGAGTTGTGCGGCGCCTGCTGCATCCCGGATTACTGTTCGCGGTGCTCAGGAACAGATGCGAGCTTAGGTGCAAAGTAGGGGACGTGGCCCAGGTACGGGCGGCTGTCCGAACGCTCCTCGGCGATGCAGGGGACCTCATCGTAAGTAAGTGAGTCGCTCAGGTGGGCGATGGCCTTGGCGGCAGGAGCGACGAGCATCTTGAGCGGTGCGATAGGCGCCATGGCATCTCCTTTCATCGGTGAGACACAGCTTGTTTATCTAAACGATACAGTACGTTTAATCGGTGAGTCTAATCTTGCGGCAAAGAATCTGTCAACATCCTCACGGCATCTAGACAGGGGAGGCGGGCATGAGTTTCGCGTTCTATATCTACACCACGATTATCATGGGTGTGGCTCTGGTGACCAGTGCCGTGGCATTGGTGGTTTGGCTCATGACGCACCGTCGCGACAGCCTAGTGGCCGCGGCGGGCTTTTTGCTCTACATGCTCGATATGTCGGTCATCTTTTTTGACGAGTACACTCGGCTCAAATATGACTACGCCGTTACCTTTAGCGAGCCGCTGCAGCACCCCTTGCTGCGCTGCGTGCTCGGTATTGCCATCTATGCTTGCATTGTGCTGTGGATGTTTGCACGCTTGCGCAAAAGGCCGACGTCGCGCATGCTCGGGCTCGCTATCGTGCCGTTTTCAATCTTGCAATTGCTGCTGGTGCCTCGCAGCGGCGCTGCCGGAGAGATGCAGCAGTATCTCTTTTGGCTCACGCGTGACCTGGGCAATGTAGGATGTCTTGCCTATGCCGCCTGGCATTACCGGTGCAGAGCCACTCGTGTTGAGAAGCTGGACCTCGACCGCTCAAAGCTCTTTTGGAAGGTGGCACTCGTTCTTGCGTTTTGCGTAATCGCCGAGGACACCTACATGATCTTGTTCTGCCACCCCGACTTTCAAAACCCCGTCATCAGCCTCTTTTTGTGGTATCTGTCCGAGCGCAATATCTCCGAAAACGTGCTGCTCGTGGTATGCGCGGCTCAGCTTTTTTGCCAGTTTAGCCATATCCTGCGTGTGTATGCCCGTCATCCGCGTGCCGATGAGGACGTGGCGGCCGAGAGTGCAAGCTCTGAGGACGACCTCGCATCGCGTGTGGTGATTTATGCCGACGCCCATAAGCTGTCACGGCGCGAGCAGGAAGTGCTCACACTGGTGCTGAAGGGCAACGACGCCCAAAACATCGCCAGCGAGTTGGTCATCAGCCCTGGCACGGTCAAGGCACACTTGCATCGCATCTACGTTAAAAGCGGTGTCTCCAACCGAGATGACCTCATAGATACCTTTTGGCGTTCCTAGCCCTATTCTTCCTTGCATGCGGGTCTTGCCGTGTGGGCGGGCACGCCGTTGGGCGTAATGACGCGGTAATAATCTCAGACAATAAACCTGCAGGTAAAGCGTGTAAACCTGCTTAAACTGACCGTTTGCGGTCCCTGGCCTTGGCATGGATTTGCCCCTGTGTATCAATGGGTGTAGCGCGAAGCCGCGGACGTGGGACAGACGTCCGAGCACGGCTTGTAGGCACGCGCCGATGCGGGAGCGCTACGCTCCCAACCGAGTGCCCACGCGGGCGGTGCGTCCGCGTTGCAACCAAAGATGCCTGAGGAGGCTCACATGGACAAGGCTGATGTAGTTATCAAGAGCAACGCCGTTTTTACCGGCGATGGGCTCGAGCCGTTTAAGGGCGGCGTTGCCGTGCGGGGCGATAAAATCGTTGCCTGCGGTGACGATGCCCACCTGGCACCGTTTATCGGTCCCGATACCGAGGTGCGCGACTTTGGCGACCAGCTCGTCATGCCCGGCCTGATTGACTCGCACACGCATTTTGCCCAGGGCGCGTTCATGACCGACCCCGATTTTGCCGTCAACCTCATCGACTGCACCAGTTTTGAGATGGCGATGGAACGTGTCGTGGCGTTTGCGGCCGACCATCCCGATAACGAGTGGATCCTGGGCTGCCAGATTATCCAGTTCCAGTGGGATGTCCCCGAGATGCCCACAGCCGCGATGATCGATGAGTACATCTCGGACCGCCCGGTCTTTCTGCAGCAGGTTGACCTGCATACCTTTAGTGCCAATACCTGCGCCATCAACAAGGTGGGAGTAACTTCGCAGACGCCCGATCCCGCAGGCGGCAAGATCCTTAAGGATGCCGAGGGCAATCTGACGGGCGTGTTTTCCAACAACGCCGGCGTCTTCTTTATGGACGAGGTCTACGACCCAGCGCCCGAGGTTGTTGACGCGTCGTTTGCAAAAACCGCCCGGCGCGCCAATGCCCTGGGAATCACTACGGTCGGCATGGTCAATCCTACGTTTGTGAGCATGGAAAACCCGTATGCGGTGTTGGCAGGTCTTAATGCCAAGGGCGACTTGCCACTGCGCGTGTTCCTGTACACCGATCTGTTCGAAAACGAGTCCTTAACGCTCGAGCAGATCAAGGAGAAATACGCCTTCTCGGGTACGCAGGTCGAGTGGCACGGCTTTAAGCAGTTTCTTGATGGCGTGTGCTCCGACCACACCGCTTGGATGCTTGAACCCTATTCCAACGCGCCCGATACCTGCGGTGAGCCCGCGGAGGATCCAGAGCGCATCCGTGCCGCCATTGTCAGGGCGCAGGAATGGGGCGTTGACACGCGCGTCCATACGATCGGCGATCGCTCGGTGCGTTTTGTGCTTGATTGCTTTGAGGAGGGCGAGCGCTTGCATGGTAAGCGGGGTTGCCGCCACTCCATGGAGCACAACGAGACGGTTGAGCCCGAGGATCTGCCGCGCTATGCCGAGCTGGGTATATGCCCTGGTATGCAGCCGTGGCACATGCTGCTCGATATGGCTGACCTTGCCAAGGACGATGCCGTGGGCCCCGAGCGTGCTGCGCTTTCGTGGCCCCTGCATAGCCTGCTTGCCAGCGGTGCCGTGGTGCACCTGGGCAGTGACTTCCCCGTTGTGGGCTTGGAGCCCATGGAGGAGGTGTACGGCGCGGTCTTCCGCATGCTCGAGGACGGCTCCAACCCAGAAGGGTGGTTCCCGCAGGAGCGCATCACCATGGCCGAGGCCCTGCGCGCCTACACCTACGGCAGCGCCTACGCCATGCATGCCGAGGATCGCATCGGTACGCTCGCATGCGGCAAACAGGCTGATATCTGTGTGCTCGACCGTAACCTCTTTGACTGCGAACCGGCTGAGGTCCTCGAGGCCACGGCGTCTCTCACGATGATTGCCGGCAAGGTGGTCTACGAGGCCTAGCGGGGCTGCTGCATCGCTGGGCGGTGCCGCAGCCTGTGCGTGCCGCCCATCCATTCATGCATCCATTCATCAATCTCTCATGGAAAGGGGAGAACAATGGCAGAAGAAACGACCGCCGCTGTTGAGGAGGAGCGTGAGCTTGCCTCGCAGCCGATTCCCGGCCTGGTGCGCAAGTACACCATCATCACCGGCCAGGGTATGCTCGCCCAGATTATCATGGTGGTCCTTGAGGGCCTCGTGATGGGTTGGGGCCTGGGTGCACACGGCCTGGCCTGTGTTTCGATCATCATGTCGGTCGAGTACATTAACCTGGCCTTTGGCAACCTGTTTGGCACCGGCGTGCCCGCCGTGGTGGGCAACCTTTTGGGTGCCGGCGACATTAAGGGCGCCAGCAAGGCGTTTAGCCAGGGTTTTTGGCTTACCACGATTGTGAGTGTGCTGCTTGCTGTGGTGATGGCTGTGTTTACCGAGCCCATCTGCGCATTCTTCGGCGCCACGCCCGACATCATGGCCGATACCGTTGCCGGCGTGCGCACCTTCTCCGTGCTGCTGCCGCTCACGGTCATTGGTCAGATGGTCACCGCCGTCATGCGTGTGGACGAGAAGGTTCAGATCCAGGCCAACCTCATGACCGTGTCTGCCATCGTCGCTATCTGCTGGCTTGCGCTTTCCACGTTTGTGCTCAAGCTTGGCGTTATGGGAGCTGGTGTGTACTACGGTCTTTCCATCGGTATCTGGGCCATCGGTATCTTCTGGTTCATCGGCGGTAAGAAGTCGCAGCTCCAGAT
Organism: uncultured Collinsella sp.; assembly: GCA_905207015.1. Classification (GTDB taxonomy): domain Bacteria; phylum Actinomycetota; class Coriobacteriia; order Coriobacteriales; family Coriobacteriaceae; genus Collinsella. The sequence goes on from CAJLJQ010000015.1 coordinate 26,217, forward strand.
CAGCGCCGCCGACCTCAAACTCGACATGGCCATCTGCGGCCAGATCATCAAGATTGGTTTCCCGTTCTTTTTGGTGCAAGCTGCCACGTTCATCTTCAACACCGTTGCCAACTCGTTGCTTGGCCAGCTCGGCGGCGACATGGGTTCGCTCTACATCGCGGCCTTTGGTGTGATCAACGGCTACATCCTCTACATTACCATGATGGTCGCCCAGTGCTTCTCGTACGGCCTGCAGCCCATTGCCGCCTTCAACGCCGGCGCCAAGGCGTGGGCGCGCCTCAAGGAAACGCTCTCCTGCACGCTTAAGTACCAGGTCGTGACGCTTGCTGCGGTGTCTGCTGTGCTATGGGTGGCCGCAACGCCGGTCTGCGCCTTTTTTGCTGGTAGCGATCCGGCGCTCGTCGAGGTTGCCGCCAACGCCACGCGCATCGTTATCCTGGCCGTGGCCCTGGGCTATCTTGCCATGACCATGTCGATGTACTTCCAGGCGGTTGAGAAGGTGGGTATCGCCACGTTCACCGGTCTGCTCCGCTACGTGATCTGCTCCGTGCCGCTTATGTACCTGCTTGGCAACATGATGGGCGTTCAGGGTGTCTGGTTTGCCTTGGTGGCGGCTGACGCCATCACTGGTCTTATCTCCATCGCCCTCGCCGTCCGCGAATCCAAGCGACTTGCCACGCTCTAGACTCGGACACGGCCGGCCCGCGATAGTCGAATAAGTCAACTCGCCTGCAAGCCACCACAATGGGGACAGTTCCCATTGTGGTGGCTATTGTTATTTAGGGTCTGAGATTTCGGCTCTATAAATAACGTTTTTGAACTGGGCTACTAAAAGATTGTGGAAAACACTACTACAAGATTATGGAAAACGCTACTGCAAGATTATGGCAAATGATACTATACGATTATGGTAACAGCGTTATAAGGGGCGTTGATATGGCCGAGTACATTAACAGGGATTTGCATGAGTTGCTCATTCGCATGGCGGGTTGGTTTCCTGTTGTGTCGTTGACGGGGCCTAGGCAGAGCGGTAAGTCTACGCTGGTTAGGCATGCCTTTCCCGACTATTCCTATGTCACGCTTGAGGACCCCCAAACGAGGCGCGCGGCCTTGGAGGATCCGGTGAGTTTTATCCGCAACCGAAAGGGCGGACTCATCATCGATGAGGCGCAATACGCCCCGGATTTGTTCTCGATGATTCAGGTTGTTTCGGATGAGCGGGGAGACGCCGGTCAATACATCCTTACGGGATCGCAAAACTTTTTGATGATGAAAAGCATCGGCCAGTCTCTTGCCGGGCGAGTCGGGATCTTAAAATTGCTGCCATTTTCGTTTCGAGAAGCGGAGAGGGGCCAGCAGGGGCAGTTGGAAGTGGATTTGTTTGCGCTCGAAGGGGGATACCCTCGCCTGCGTTCCGCCGGAATGCCGTCCTCGGTTTATTTCCCCAGCTATATTGATACCTATGTTGAGCGCGATGTTGTGGGCTTGCTTGACGTGCGCAATAAAGCAGAGTTTCATAAGTTTCTGTCCATAATTGCCCAGAGCGCCGGTGCTCTCATTAATATATCTTCGCTTTCTCGAGATACGGGTGTGAACGTATCGACCATTAAAAGCTGGTTGTCTATCCTGGAGCAGAGCTACCTGACGTTTTCACTGCAGCCCTATTATGCAAATGCCAGGAAACGTTTGACTAAAACGCCCAAGCTTTATTTTTACGACACGGGGCTGCTCTGCTACTTGCTCAAAATTGGATCACTGGAGCAACTTTTGGAGAGCCCTTATCTGGGGGCAGTTTTCGAAAACCTCATCGTTTCCGAAACGGCGAAGAGCCATCTCAACGTGGGCGAGAATCCCGAGTTGTATTTCTATAGGGACGACGGCAAGCGAGAAATCGATTTGCTCGACTGCACAAACTCAGGGAGTCCCAAGGCTATCGAAATAAAATCATCCAGAACGTATCACGATAAGTACGCCCGCCATTTACAGGCTGTATGCGATGAGATCGACATTGCAAAAGATGCGCGCTATGTTGTGGCCCGCGTGGATTCAACGTATGAGTCGAAAGACTGTAGCGTGGTCTCGGCGCGTGATTGGCTTTTGCGATAACAAGTTCGGCGTATTAACAACTGCCGCGAAGAGGATCGGACCCCTTTCGCGGCGGTTTTTTGCCGATCCGGTGCGCCTCAGATGCAAGTGAGTAGGCTTTTTTGGATCTGTCGAGCACACCGCGACAAACGCTAAATAAAACCGCAGGTCAGAGCTGTGGCGTTTTGGAGTGTGCTCGGCCTCCTGCAAAAGGTCTACTCACTTGGTTTTTCGGCGAGAAGGCCGCCGCAAGGGCAAGCAGCTCTCCTCACGGCGGTTGGCGTTTGCCCAGATAAAACCTGCCAAAATAAACCTGTCCCTTTTGGCGTGGCTGATTGGTTTGGGCTTTTTTGGAGAAAGCCCATGAGGCGGCACTCAGGCTAATCCTGCGTGTCGCCTCCGTACATGTAGACGATAAAGCCGTCGCCGGTGTCTTGGCTGTGATCCTCCAGGATGCGCTTCATGTTGAGGTGCTCGTAGAACTGCCAGTCGGAGTTGCAGTCGCTCATCAGGAAGAACTTGGTGCAGCCTGCCTTGGCGAGCTCGGCGCGCGCAAGGTCGATAAGCGCGCGGCCGAGCCCCTTGCCCTGCCACTCGGGCACGATGATGATCAGGTTGAGCTGGCCCTGGGCATACTCGTTGCCTGTGGCGGCAAAGCGATCCGCCGTGGCCTTTTCGCGACTGTCGCCGAAGAGCGAGCCCTCGAGCTTGGCGTCGGCAGCCTTTGCCATTTCGGTTGCCTGGGCGAGCATCTCGTTGTAGCAGGACTCCCACGTGGGGTTGGTGCGCGGCTTGCCGTCCTCGAAGATGCCGATGCAGCAGGCGGCGATAATGCGGCCCTCGGCCTCGGCGACAAGCGCGATAGGTGAGCGTTGCAGCTGCATAGCGATGTTAAAGCGCGCGCAGAAATCGGCAGCTTCGACGTCGCCGCGGTTGCGCAGCGTGTTGCACCACAGCTGGTTGTAGATGGCAGCGATGCCGGTCAGGTCGTCGAGCGTGGCGGCGCGCAGGGCTACGTTGTCAAGGCTCATGGAGGCTCCTTCCAGCTTGGGTCAGGCCACCTCTGAGTGTGACATGGCCGCAGGGCGCCCGCATCAATCATTCGGCAGGCGAGCCCCGATCCCTCGGGGACGGAGGAAAAGGGGTCACGAGTGAGGATTTTCGGACGCTTGCCCGACGAGAGTGGATAATCTCCCACTTTGAGCGCGAACATGGGCCAAAAACGGGAGATTATCCACTCTCGTGGTGAGCGGGCCCTTGTGTCGATTCATTCCCTTTTTAGTAGGCTGTGCTTGCACTTTAGCGTGCGACAGCGGATAATGCCGAGCACTCGACAATACGCTTTTTGCTCTCTCTATAGATTGAGGAGGCCCCTATGGCCATGGATTTCAAACGCAGGCTGCCGATCCCCATGGAGATCCGCGAGGAAATGCCGCTTTCCGCCGAGCTTACCGCTAAGAAGCAGGCATTCGACGCCGAGGTCGCCAAGGTCTTTACCGGCGAGGACGCGCGCAAGGTGCTCATCATCGGCCCATGCTCTGCCGATCGCGAGGATTCGGTCCTCGAGTACATGAACCGCCTGGCCAAAACCGCCGAGGAGGTCAAGGACAAGCTCATCATCATCCCGCGTGTCTACACCAACAAGCCGCGCACCAAGGGTACCGGCTACAAGGGTCTACTGCACAATCCCGACCCCGAGGCGCCCGATGACCTGCTCGAGGGCGTCAAGGCCATTCGCCACATGCACCTGCGCGTCATCGAGGAGACCGGCTTCTTTACCGCCGACGAGATGCTCTACCCCTCTAACTATCAGTACCTTGTCGATCTGCTGAGCTACGTTGCTGTGGGCGCGCGCTCGGTCGAGAACCAGGAGCACCGTCTGGTGTCGAGCGGCATTTCGGTGCCGGTGGGCATGAAGAACCCCACTGCCGGCTCCACCACCGTCATGCTCAACTCCATCTACGCCGCTCAGGCGCATCAGAGTTTCATCTTCCGCAACTGGGAGGTCGAGTGCGACGGCAATCCGCTCGCGCACGCCGTTATGCGTGGCTACATCGGTCTCGATGGGCGCACCTACCCCAACTACCACTACGAGCACCTCGAGCGCCTGGCCGAGCGCTATACCGAGCACGCCGGCTATGCCAATCCGGCAGCGGTCATCGACTGCAACCACGACAACTCGGGCAAGCGTCCGCTGGAGCAGTATCGCATTTGCAAGGAGGTGCTCGACAGCTGCCGCCGCAACGAAGCCATTTCAAGGCTGGTCAAGGGCTTTATGATCGAGTCCTACCTTGAGGACGGCAACCAGCCGGTCGACGGCGGTGTCTTTGGCAAGTCGATCACCGATCCGTGCCTGGGCTGGGAAAAGACCGACTATCTCATTCACGAGATCGCGGAGCGGGTTTAGTTACGCGGGTTTTCGCTGACTCTGCCAAGACATCGGCGGTCCCGTTGCTGCCGGGCACTCATTGGGGACAGACTTAAATGAGTGCTCGCAGAATGAGAGTGGATAATCTCCCGTTTTTAAGTAGTCGTTGGGGACGTTCTTGTTTGACTGGTCGTTTAAGAACGTCCCCA